>CAYMLL010000098.1:19596-22980 GCA_964390645.1 uncultured Planctomycetia bacterium
AAGATAGAGGAAGAACGGACGCTCTTGTTTCTCTATCCAGTTCATCGCCTGCCCGAAGAAGACGTCGGTGTTGTATCCCGGGTAGCGCTTGATCTCACCATTGCACCAGTACTGGTCGTCGAAGGCATCGTTGCCCCAGTGCTCGGCCAGCGAACCGATGCCCCAGGCGCAGTTGTGGATGGAATCGTCGAAACCGCGGTCCTGCGGTCGATAGGGGTAGTTGTCCCCCAGGTGCCATTTCCCGAAGTGCCCCGTGGCGTAGCCGCTGTCCTTGAAATACTGGGGCATCATCTTCAGTTCGCGTCGCGGCAGCGAGCGCCCCTCGCAAACTGCGGTTGCCCCGTTGCGGAAGGCATCGATCCCGGTCATCAGTTCGCCCCGAGTCGGCGTGCACATGGGGGCGACGTGGAAGTCGGTGAACCGAACGCTCTCGGCGTGCAGAGCGTCCAGCTTCGGCGTCTCGAGTACCGGGTTTCCGTGGACCGAGAGGTCCCCGTATCCCTGGTCGTCGGTCACGATGAGAACGACGTTCGGTCTCTTCGCAGCGACTGCTGATGTGCAAAGGAGAAGCAGGAGGCTTCCGCTGAGGCGCCAAGGCTCCGAGAACATATCCTGTCTCGTCATGATCAACGGTGCGAGGTCAGACCTCGCACCGATGCCCCTGAGCTCGGGTTGCGTTGGTCATCGCGAGTGGCTCCTCCCTGACCGATCCTCTCATTCGCAGGTCACGGAGCGATCCAGCGGCAAGGCTGCCGCCTTCCCGGGACGGTCGAATACTCGCGTCGCCCGAACGCCGCTGCAGCTGGATCACGTCATCGCGTCCAGCTCCGTTGACGTCGACGGCCCAGAGGCCGGAAACCTCGCCGTCGACCAGGTAGTACTGATCCAGAGCGCCAAACGCCACTTCTCCGGGGTAAGTGGTGAGGATGCTCACGTCGTTCGAGATGCGATTGATCACCGCCAGGTCGGTCTGGCCGTCACCGTTGAAGTCCGCGACCACGATACCTCGCAGGGTCTCGATCTCCCCCCTCAGGTGGCTGGGCTCGAAGAAGTCCCCGTCACCACGATTGAAGAAGACCGTCACGGTGCCGTCCAGGTTGCTCACGGCGAAGTCGGGGCTCCCGTCGCCATCGAGATCGCCCACGGCGATGCCTTTGGGGCCCTCGTGCCCCCCCCAGCCGGACGCTACATCGGGGGCGCCGACGCCGAGTCGGCTACCGAACGCCTCGAGGTTCTCGAAGAGCTGCGCACGTCCTGACTGGACACAGACGACGAGCGTCAGGCACACGATGAGGCTCCCGTGGAGAAACGTTCGACGGTTCATACCGTTCCTTTCCGAGAAGTCGGCTGATCGGGGTATCGAGTGCATCGTACCCACTTCGCTTGGAACACTCACGGCTAACGTCGCCGGCCTTCACTCCTTGCGGCGGATCTGGCCAGCCTTGGCCATCGACTTCTGGACCCGGGAAAGAAGCCGGATCTCGAGAAGTCCATCCTCGATCTCGAACTTCCGGATCTCTGGCTACGCTGACGAGAAGCCCGCCTCAGGAGGCTCGAAGCTCTCGAGGAGCGGCTCACCTTCAATCCGAACACCGAGGGTTTGCCGGTCCGGAAGCCTGGAGAAGGCCTCGGCGAAGCAAACCGTCACCAGGCAGCACCGTTCGGACAGATCGTCATCATGGTTGCAGCAGCGCTCACGGAAGCACAGGTGACACCGCGTGAGTCGTGACTCGGAGCACTGCCATCGTTGTCCGCCGCGTGCCCGAGAGTGTCAGGCCGGCGGCCGCTGCCGGCGCATCGAGATTCGCAGAGTCGCCGGCCGCCAGTGCTCGGACGCTGATCGAGCTCGTACACCATACGAGCTGTCACAGCGGCCAGAAGAACAGGATCGCCGGCAGTCCGACGATGACGACGAGCAGCTCTAGCGGCAAGCCCATGCGCCAGTAGTCGCCGAATCGGTAGCCGCCGGGGCCCATGATGATCGTGTTGTTCTTGTGGCCGATCGGTGTCAGGAATGCGCACGAAGCGGCGACGGCCACCGCCATCAAGAACGGGTCGGCATCGACCTCCAGCCGGTTGGCGATGTCGACGCCGATCGGCGCCGCGATCATCGCGGTCGCGACGTTGTTCAGCACATCCGACAGCGTCATGGTCACGATCATCAGGGTCGCGAGAACAAACACCGGCGACATGCCTTCAGTCCAGTTGACGATCGCTTCCGCGACCAACGCGGTCCCACCACTCGTCTCGAGCGCCCCGCCGATCGGTATCAGCGATCCCAGCAGCACGACGACCGACCATTCGATCGAATCGTACATCTTCTCCAGGGGCACGATTCGCAGCAGCACATAGGCGGCCGCGACTGCCGCGAGAGCCACCGGCAGATAGAGCAGCCCGAAACTCGCGACCGCGATCGCCGCTGCGAAGATCCCGACCGCAAGCCACGCCTTGTCGCGGTGCGCCACCTGCAGACCACGCTCGACGAGCGGCAGACAGCCAAGCCACGCGACGACGTCCGACAGTCGGTCGGCGCGGCCGTACAGCAGCAGCACGTCACCGGCCTGGATGCGCAGCTTGCGGACGCGATCGCGAAACCGGCGTCCGCGCCGCGACACGCCGAGGAGAGTCACGCCCTGCCGATACAGCAGCCGAACGTCGAGCGCCGAGCGGCCCTCGATCTGTGCGCCCTGAGTCACGACGACCTCGACGAGGCTCAACGTCGGGCCGGCGACGCCACCGTGCTTCGCAGCGCCCGCATACACGACACCGGCGGCGCCGGAGAACTGCTCTACCGCTTGAGGACCACCCTGCAGAACGAGGATGTCGCCCCTGCGGAGCGCCTCGTCACGCGCCGATCCCGGCAGCCTCTTGCCGCGCCGCACCAGCCCCATCAGATTGATGTCGTTGTCGTCGGCCAGCGGCTGCAGTTCGCGCAGGGTCTTGCCGATGCTCTTGCAGCCGTCGGGCACCTCGCACTCGGCGATGTAGTCCTCGAGGTCCAGAAGCTCCTTGCCAGTGTCGTGCTTGCTGCGCTCGACGGGGATGAGCCGAAACCCGACCAGGGTCACGAAGGAGACGCCGACGATCGCCACCGCCAGTCCCACCGGGGCGAAGTCGAGCATTGCGAAGGGCTCACCCAGCGCCTTCTCGCGGAAGGTCGCGATCACCACGTTGGGTGGCGTGCCGATCAGAGTGACCATGCCGCCCAGGATCGACGCGAACGACAGCGGCATCAGGGTCAGGGCGGGACTGCGCTTGGCACCGGCCGCCGCGCGCAAGTCCAGCGGCATCAACAGCGCCAGCGCGGCGACGTTGTTCATCACTGCCGATAGTGCCGCCGAGACCCCCGACATGATGCCGATATGTGCGCGCAGTCCCCGGGAC
>CAYMLL010000099.1:0-22961 GCA_964390645.1 uncultured Planctomycetia bacterium
GAAGCGGGGGCGCGACGCTGACGTCAACGGTTCCGGCGTACTGATCGCCAGGGTTACCGGCGTCTAACGCACGTCGGAAACTCTTCTCACCGAACGACTCCGGCGCCATCGAGAGGCCGAGTCTGCGCAGTGCCCGCAAATCGAGCCAGAGCCCGCGGCAGCCGCTGCAATGATAGAGCTCGTGTCGCTGTCTGCCACGGCCGTAGAAGCGCGGCAGCAGATCGCCACGACAGGCCGGACAGCGGTACGCAGCGTACGCGTGGGGCACCCGGCCGACAAACGACGACGACTCGGTGCGCGAACGGGACCCGAACACTTCGCCGGAGCCGCCCCGCAGCACATCCAGCTCGCCCTCGTCGAGAAAGACACCGTCACAGTCGAGGCAGACGTCAACCTCGACCCCGCCGAGGTCCCGAGGACGCAACGCATGCCCGTCGCGCGGACAGCGTCGTGAGCAGAGCGACTCAGCGCGAAGGAACTCACCGTCTCGGCGACGTTCGCTGTCAGCTTCTCGGGAACGCATCGTGGCTCAACGCCGCCCCTTGACGTCGATGGGGTCGTGGAGAAAAGGTCTCTTGCCGGGATCGTAGTCCGCAGCGACCTGTCCGCTGCCGAAAAGACGGTACTTGTAGATCACGAGTCCCTCGAGTCCGACCGGACCTCGCGCGTGCGTCTTGTTCGTCGAGATACCCACCTCCGCGCCGAGCCCGTAGCGAAAGCCGTCGGCGAAGCGTGTCGAGGCGTTGTGATAGACGCCCGCCGAATCCACCCTCGCCATGAACCTCTCCGCGGCCGCGGCGTCCTCGGTAACGATCGCATCGGTGTGATGCGAGCCATGTTCGTTGATGTGATCGACAGCCTCCTCGAGCGAGCCGACTGTCTTCACGGCGAGCGTATTGTCGAGAAACTCGGTGTCCCAGTCGTCGCCTGCCGCCGGCTTCGCGCCGGGAAGAGAGCCCTGCGCCTCCGAATCGGCGCGCACCTCCACGCCAGCTCCGGTCAGCGCCCTGCCGCCCGCCGGCAGCAGATCCGCGAGGCGATCACGGTGAACCAGCAGGGTCTCGACCGCGTTACATGCGGCTGGGTAGTGAGTCTTCGAATCCACGACTATCCTCTCGGCCTTCGCGATGTCGGCATCGCGGTCGAGATAAATCGTGCAGATGCCGTCGGCGTGTCCGAGCACCGGTATGCGTGTCGCCTCCTGAATCGACCGAACCAGCTCGTTCGAGCCGCGCGGGATGATCAGGTCGATCCAGCGATCGAGGTCGAGCATCTCGCGAACCTCCTCACGAGTCGAGACCAGCTGCACCGCATCCACCGGAACACCGACGACCCCTCCGAGCGCTTCGCGAATCGTGTCGACGAGAATCGCGTTGGAGCGAGACGCCTCGCGACCACCCTTGAGGATCACCGCGTTCGACGACTTGAACGCGAGCGTCGCGATCTGCACAGCCGCCTCCGGTCGAGCTTCGAAGATCACGCCGATGACGCCGAGCGGACAGCTGACGCGATAGAGCTCCAGCCCGTCGTCGAGCCGCGTCGCCAGGCCTACCTCGCCGACCGGATCCTCGAGCCTGGCGACGTCCTCGACACCGGCGAGCATGGCCGCGAACTTCTTGCCCCCGAGCTCGAGCCGGTTGAAGAGCGCCCTCGAGGTGCGGCCGGCCTCCACTTCCTTCTGCGAATCGTTCTTGTCCCGCAGGTTGGCTGCGAGGATCGCCTCCCGCCTCAGGTCGAGAACGTCACGCACCGCCAGGAGCGCGGCGTTCTTCGTCTCTGTGGACAGCGTGGCGAGTGTCAGGGCCGCGTCGCGTGCCCGGCGGGCAATCACCTCCACACCTGGCGCGTCGGAGGCCTTTCCGAGGTCGAGCGACATCGTCGTCTCCCGGTCATTTCACGTCGTTCGAGGCCGTCCGAGACGGCGCGAAAGCCCATTGTACTCGCAACCGACTGTCGTTAGTATGCCCCGACTTTCCCGTCCCTTACCCCACCGAGGAATCCTGTCATGTCCACCGAGAGAACCGGCGTCATCACGTTCCAGGGCGGTGCCCTCACCTTGATCGGAGAGGAGCTGAAAGCTGGCGACAGCGCCCCCGACTTCAACCTAATCAACAGCAGCCTCGAACCCGTCAACCTCGCATCGTCGGCCGGCAAGGTACGGCTGATCTCCGTCGTGCCCTCGCTCGACACCGGGGTCTGCTCGGATCAGACGAAGCGGTTCGGCGAGGCCCTGAAGTCGTTTCCGGAGACCGTCCAGGTCTACACCGTCAGCCTGGACCTGCCCTTCGCGCAGACCCGCTGGTGTGGGGCCGAGGGTGTAGAGATCACGACCCTCTCCGACCATCGCGAGCGGTCCTTCGGGTCGAGCTACGGCGTCCTCATCAAGGAGCTCATGCTCCTGACTCGTGCCATCTTCGTCATCGACCGGACGGACAAAGTCGCCTACACCGAGGTCGTCAGCGAGGTCACCGATCACCCGGACTACGACGCCGCTATCAGCGCCGTCGCCGCCGCAGTCGGGTAGATTCGAGGACCAGACTTGCCATACCCGACGATCCCGGGCAGTGCCGTCGAGATCGCGAAGGAGCCCGTGCGCACGAGAATACGTCACGCGGTTTTCGATCTGGACGGCACGATCTCGCTGCTTCGAGACGGGTGGCAGGACCACATGGTCCCGCTGATGATCGAGACGCTCGAGAGCTGCCCGCGACACGAAAGCCGTCGGGAGCTCGAGGCGATCGTCATCGAGTTCGTCGACCGCCTCACCGGCAAGCAGACGATCTACCAGATGATTCGTCTCGCCGAGGAGGTCGAAAAGCGAGGCGGCAAATCGCTCGACCCGCTCGAGTACAAGGGCCTCTACAACGAGCGTCTGGTCGCCGGGGTCCGAGAGCGCATGAGCCGACTCGAAGACGGATCCATCGACCCCGACGAGCTGCGGGTCGCCGGCTCGAAGGACTTCCTCGAGGAGCTCCATCGCCGCGGTGTGCGCTGCTACCTCGCCAGCGGTACCGACGAGGAGTACGTGAAGAAGGATGCCGAGCTCCTGGGCATCGAGCATCTCCTCGAAGGCGGCATCTTCGGCGCGCTGCCGAACTATCGGGACTTCTCCAAGGCGAAGGTCATCCGACGTATCCTCTCCGACTTCGACCTCCGAGGCCCCGAGCTCCTCGTCGTCGGAGATGGCTACGTCGAGATCGAGAACGCCTCCGAGGTCAACGCCACCGCCTTTGGCGTCCACTCTCTCGAGAACAACCGCTTCCACATGAACGCGGACAAGCGACAACGCCTGCTGAAGGCCGGATCACACTTCCTCGCCGAGGACCTCACCGAGGGGCGAGCCGTGCTCGACTATCTCGAGCCCTGAGCCCGCGATGATCCACGATGCGGCGGCTGCGGGCCGCGATCCGCCTTGCCGTGCACGGCGCTGTAACGACCGCGCGACACTCGCGGAAAGCGGCAACCTCGAGGTCTTCGACGTCACCAGCAGGGCGGAGTAAGCGGCTCCGACTCCGTCCATTTCCTCGACCACCTCCTTCCGTCGGGGTTGCCGACGAAGCGCAGCACGCGCCGCTCGCACCGGCCGCGCGTGTCGAGGCTGTGTGTATACCGGAGCGTAACGGCGCCCGAAAAAACGCGCGGGGCCGGATTTCCGGCAACGGCCCGGTGCCTTATCGACCTTGCCAGCCTCCCGGGCAAGCAGATTCAACAACACCGAGGTCGTTCGTCGATAAGGTGGAGTCGGGCTCCATCGACTCGCTCGTCCTGTACCGGAATAAACGTCGCCGTGATCGATCTCTCGATAGTCGTACCGGTCTACAACGAGGAAGACAACGTCGACGACCTCTGCCGGCGCGTCGACGACGCTCTGGGCGGGCTCAGCCTCAGTCACGAGCTGATCATCGTCGACGATGGCAGCTCCGACGGCACTTTCGACCGTCTCCGTGATCTCGGAAATCGCCACTCGAGCCTCTGCGTCATCAAGCTGCGGTCAAACTGTGGCCAGACACCTGCCATGCGGGCCGGTATCGACCACGCAAGAGGCTCGGTAATCGTCACGATGGACGGCGACCTCCAGAACGACCCGAGCGACATCCCGAAGCTGCTCGACAAGCTCGGCGAGGGGTACGAGCTCGTCGCCGGGTGGAGAAAGAACCGTCAGGACCATGCAGTCCGGCGCAACTTCCCCTCTCGGGTGGCAAACTGGATCATCCGCAAGGTCACGGGTATACCGATCCACGACAACGGGTGCTCGCTCAAGGCATACCGGGCGGAGGTCATCAAGAAGACGCCTCTCTATTCGGAGATGCACCGATTTATCCCCGCGATGATCACCGTCTCGGGCGGACGGATCGCGGAGATCGTGGTGCAGCACCACTCGCGTGTACACGGCGCTTCGAAGTACGGTCTGTCGCGAATCTGGCGCGTGATGCTCGATATCCTGACCGTCAAGATGGTCACCACGTTCGCCGACCGACCCTTTCACTGGTTCGGCCTGCTGTCGATCGTACCCGCATTTCTCAGCGCCGGTTTCCTGGCACTGTACCTCGGCAACATCCTCACTCCGACGACCGAGAGCTACGGGCCGATGGGTGGAACGGTCGCGCTGCTGTTCTTCTTCCTCGCCACCAACGGAATCCTTCTCGGACTGTTCGCAGAGCTGGTGAGCAATACCGGAAAGAGACTGGAGTACCGTGCACAGTCGCGCATCCTCATCCATGACTGAATCGGGCAACGCCACCGACAACAGGGACCCAGAACCCTCTTCGGTGTCGTTCGTGCTCGTCTTCTCGGAATACGACCAGGACGCGCCCGAGATCATCTCGACCTACAGCGACGAGATCCTCGGCGGCCCTCACGAATTCGAGCTGATCGTGGTCAACAACGGGCTGGGCGCCGGATTCAACGAGCTCGTCAAGCCCGTCGTCCGTACAAAGGTGCCCCACGGGCAGATCATCCACTTGCACGAAGCGGCCGACGAGTCCACCGCACTGACGCAAGGCCTGCGCGCATGCTCTCGCGACATCGTCGTCGTGCTTCCGTCGTACATCCAGATCGACCCCACCGCCATCCGGCCGATGATCCAACAGGTCGAGAGCGGTGAGCTCGACTGCGTCGCGTCGTGGAGAGACCCGAGATGCGATCGCCGGGCCGCTGCGACGACATCTCGCGTGTTCAACAGCCTGGCGCGAAAGATCACGGGGTGCGACCTCCACGACGTCAGCACGACACTCCGTGTGATGCGTCGCCGGATCGTCGAGGATGTCCCGGTCTACGGGGACCTCTACCGCTTCTTGCCGGCGCTGGTGGCAAAACGAGGCTATCGAGTCGGCGAGATGAAGGTGCGGCACGTCTCGGAGCGAGTCCGAAAGGGCGACTACCGCATGGGCGTTTTCGTACGTCGCCTGCTGGATCTGCTCTCGCTGTTCTTCATCACGAAGTTCACGAACAAGCCACTGCGCCTCTTCGGCCTCGTCGGAGGCGCAGTGCTGATCGCAGGACTCCTGATCACGGCGACGACGACGATCCAGTGGTTTCTCGGACAGCCGCTCAGCGACCGACCGATGCTCGTCTTCGGCGTCGTCCTGATCGTGCTCGGGGCGCAGCTGTTCTCGATCGGCCTGATCGGAGAGCTGATCATCTTCACGCATTCCAGAGAGATGAAGGAATACCACGTCGACCAGGTGTACGAATCCCGGACCTGTGAGACGTCCGAAGCGATCGACGTCCACGATCTGGACGATATCCACCTCCATGTCCAGACAGAGATGACCGAGCTCATCGATCCGTGACCGACGCTGCCCGCACCGGGATCAGGCTCCTTCTCGCGTTGACGCTCATCACCGCGGCGGCGGTGAGATTCTGGGGGATCTCGAGCGGCGTCGACGCGAATCTCTACGTTAACGATGAGATCTTCGAGGTACACCGCGCGCTAGGTCTTCTGCGTGGGGATCCCGAGTCAATCCCCGGAGCAAAGGGCTTCTACTTCCTGATCCTCGCCGTCGAGTACGCGGTCTGGGGAGCCGTGAGCGTGCTGCTCGGCTGGTCGGAGTCCTTCGCCGGGTTCATCTCGCACACGCTCGCATTTCCGGGCCTGGCGGTTCTTCTGGGGCGCATCACGTCGGCGGTGCTCGGAACCGTGTCCGTGCTGTTTCTCTATCTCGCGGGCCGACGTGCGTTCGAGGGGCGCGGCCCCGCGCTCGCCCTCGCCGTCGCGTGGGCCCTCTCCCCGCTCTCGGCCTGGATCTCGCACTGGGCGTTCATCGAGACCACGCTCGCCACGGCAGGAATCCTCGCGCTGTGGTCGTGCCTGGGAGTTCTGAAGACCCGCCGACGTCGCGACTACGTACTCTCGGCCGTGTTCATCGCCGTCGCGGCGGCGTGCAAGACCTACGGCATCTCCCTGCTTCTCGTCCTCTGGACGGCTCACTTCCTGTCGACGGAAGAGACGGTGACCGCTCGTGTGCTCCTGCGGCGCGCCCGCGACGCAAGGATCTGGACCCACACGGCCGCGGCGCTGACGCTCTGGATCATGCTCGCGCCCCGCATGGCCATCCACGGATTGAGCGCCTTGGGACTCCTCGAGTCGTCGGTCTCGTTCTTGCCACCGTCGGACCTGCCCCCGAATCAAGGGCTCGACCTGTATCTACGCTATCAGCGCTGGAATCTCGGCAACATCACGCTTCTCTTCTTCGCCGCCGGAGTGATCGCGACACTGCGAGACCGGCACCGTCCAACGCTAATCTGTATCGTCTTCGCCACGGTGTTCACGCTGACCATCGGGCTGATCCGGACCCCTACCCTGATCTACCCTCGCTACATCCTCGTGACGCTTCCTTTCCTGTTTTGCGTCAGCGTCCACGGCGCGCTCGCACTCGCGCGTCTGGCGCCTCCCATCCGTCGGATTCCTCCTGCGCGCTGGCGAGCGCTGGCGCTCTCGACTCTCATCATGCTCGGTGCGTGGAACGGCATCGAATCCATGCAGCAGCGGAAGCTGTACACGACCCGTTTTCGGCCCGTCGAGGCGGTCGCCATGAGCTGGATCGAGGAGAACATACCTGCCGGCAGCACGATCCTCCTCAAGTCCAAGGTGGTCTGGCCGGGGCACCAGACGCTTCCGCTGCGGGACCTCGCGGAGAACTACAGGCTCCGTTATCGGCAGAGTGCGGACGCGCAGCCCGCACTGCGATTCCGGCCCGTTCTCCTCGACCTCGCAGAACAGCCGGCCGCCCCTCGATACGATCTCCGGACCGTCTCGACAAGGAGCCGCTGGCGAACTGTCGCCGAATACCAGGCTCTCGGTGTGCGCTACGTGATCGCCGACAGCTCCGGTTACGAGAGCAACTTCGTCTCCGGAGCCGCGTCCGGCCGCGCCTTTCGCTCCGAGCTCGACTCCTCCGACGCCGTCAGGCTTATCCGGTCATTCGAGGGGGGATTCACCCTACAAGGGAACCCACGCGAGATTTTCGTCTACGAGATTCTCGACCCCCCATCAAAGTCCGCGGTGTCGAGCGCCCGGCACTGACCCGACATTGGGCAAAGTCCGATCTCGGTTCACGCCGATTCGTAGATATGGATACGTGCTCCATCGAAGAGTGAGATCGGACAACAGCTGAGTTTCTGAGTTCATGTGCGGAGTCGTGGGCTGGGTCGGAGGGGGATCGACGGAGTCGTCCGTATGGCGACGCATGCTCGACTCCCTGAGTCATCGAGGTCCCGATGACGAGGGAGTTCACGTCGACACCGATGTCGTTCTCGGCCAACGACGCCTGTCGATTATCGACCTCTCCGGAGGTCGTCAACCACTCGCGAACGAGAACGACTCCCTGCAGCTCGTCTGCAACGGCGAGATCTACAACTACCGGGAGCTGCAAGACGAGCTCCGCGAGAAGGGACACGTCTTCCGTACAGCAAGCGACTGCGAGGTCATCCTGCACCTCTACGAGGAGCACGGAGAGCGATGCGTCGATCGGCTCCGCGGGATGTTCGCGTTCGCGCTCTGGGACTCGAAGCGCCGGACATTGCTGCTTTGTCGCGACCGTTTCGGCCAGAAGCCCCTCTACTACTGCGAGCTCGGCGAACGACTGGTTTTCGCCTCCGAGATCAAGGCGCTGCTCGCGTACGACCCGGGCCTTGCCGAGCTCGATCTCGAGGCGCTGGATCAGTACCTCGCTCTGCGCTTCATCGCTCCGCCACGAAGCATGTTTCGGTCCATCCGGAAACTCCCTCCGGCGCACTCGCTGACCTTCCGCGTCGGCTCCGCACCGCGAATCGAGCGCTACTGGAATCCGTGTTTCGCGCCCAAGTGGGAAGGGAGCGAGGAGGAGCTGACCGAAGAGCTCGAGCGCCGCATGATCGACAGCCTTCGCTCACACATGGTGAGTGATGTGCCTGTCGGCGCGTTTCTCAGCGGCGGACTGGACTCGACGCTCGTCGTCGCGATGGCGACGGAGCACGTGGTCTCGAAGCCCCTCCAGACATTCTCGATGGGCATCCCGTACCGGGACTCGGACGAGGCTCCCTATGCCCGCCTCGTGGCCGAAAAGTACGGGACCGAACATCGCGAGGAGACGATCGTGCCGTCTCTGCTGCAGACGCTCCCGAAGCTCATCTGGCACCTCGACGAGCCGTCAGACCCGCTGTCCGTCTGCAGCTATCTCATCGCCGAGATGGCGAGCAAGCACGTCAAGGTCGTGCTGGGCGGCGACGGTGGAGATGAGCTCTTCGGCGGCTACGACCGCTACTACGGCAACCGGTACGCGGGCCACTACGCCATGATCCCGCGCGTCCTGAGACGCGCGGTGATAGGACCGCTCCTCCGGCTCCTCCCCGACGGCGGGTGGTACAAGAGTCGTGCCCATCAGCTCAAGTGGCTGCATCGACTGTCACTCTTCAGCGGCAGCGAACGCTACGCCGAGAGTCTCGGGTACTTCTACTTCCACGACGACCTGCGCCGGGAACTCTACGGACCCGAGATGGTCGAGGTCCTCTCGAAATTCGACCCACGCGCGTCGATCCGCGAGCCCTACGATGCCGCACTGGCCGAGAGTCCGCTGGACCGCATGCTCTACGCCGACAGTCAGGTCCGCCTTCCGGATCACTCGGTGATGATCCTCGATCGCATGACCATGGCCCACGGCCTCGAGGCTCGGAGCCCGCTGCTCGACCACGAGCTGGCCGAGTTCGCCGCCAGGCTGCCGGATCACATGAAGGTCAAGGGGAGATCGCTGAGACGCGTCCAGATGCGACTGGCACGGAAGTACCTTCCCGAGGCCGTGGTGAGACGACCGAAGCAGGGCTTCTCGTCCGCTCTGCCGTACCTGCTGGGGAACGAGTACGAGGCTCTCTACCGGAGATTCCTCCAGCGTGCAGAGCTCGCGACCGACGGCATCCTGGAGCAGCGCACGATCGACCGGGTGGTCTCCGAGCAGCAATCCGGCGCCGTCGACCACGGCAATCGTCTTTGGCTGCTCCTCAACAGCGAGGTCTGGTACCGGATGTTCTTCAAGGGTCGCACGCCGGAAGACCTCTCGGCGGAGCTCGACGAGATCGCGTCGACACTGCCGCCGACAACCCGACCACAGCTCGTTGCGTCGTCCTGACAGCTTGCCGGAACCACGAGACAATGCCCCGAACGCACGAGATCCTGGATCGCTCCACCCCGCGAGACACCGTCCCCTCCACGTTTCTGGAGCTCGCGCAGTCGCACGAGGAGGTCATCTCCGCGTGCCGTTCGCTCGCGACGGCTGATCTCTCCCCGGCGCTCCTTCGTCAGATCACTCGGGCGCTCGATGCACACCCGGCCGACGCTCCTTACCGGATCGCGTTTCTCGCGAACGTCACGTCGGAGCCTCTACCATCCTGCGTGAACGCGGTCGCTGCTTGCCACGGGATAGCCACCCGGTCCCACATCGGCGGGTACAACCAGTTCATGCAGGAGATCCTCGACCCCGGCTCCGCGCTTCACTCGTTCTCACCGGACCTCGTTTCTCTGCAGCTTTCCCTCGACGAGCTGGAGCCCGACCTCGCCCGCAGGTTCTCCGGCGTCAGCGAGGTAGATCGTCGAGACGCGTGCGGTCGAATCCTCGCGACGCTCTCCGACACCGTCGACCATGCCCTGAGGACGACCACCGCAACCGTACTCGTCGCCAATTTCCCGGCGCCGCCAACGCTGCAGATGGGAACCGCCGACCAGAAGGAGGGGTTCGGAGAAAGGGAGCTATACCTGCACCTCAATCTCGAGATGCTGCGCCTCTTCCGGAGCGAATCACGAGTCCGCATCCTCGATCTCGATCGCATCGCGGCCGCGCACGGCACGTCGTCCTGTCGCGACGCGAGGCTCTACTACCTGGCGAAGATCCCGTGGTCCGAGAGCCTCGTGCCCCGCATCGCCGACGAGATCGTGAGACACATCGAAGCGACACGCGGAGCGACGAAGAAGTGCCTCGTGCTCGACCTCGACAATACCCTCTGGGGCGGAATCGTCGGCGAGCTCGGCCCCGAAGGGATCGAGGTCGGCCGAGACCACGCGGCAGGCCAGGCCTTCTTCGACTTCCAGTGCCGGGTCGCGGACCTCAAGGACCAGGGAGTAGTCCTGACGATAGCGAGCAAGAACAACCCGGAGGATGTCCGCGAGGCGTTCGAGCGTCGCCCCGAGATGCCGCTCCGGCTCGACGACTTCGTCACCACGGAGATCTCGTGGGGAATGAAGCACGAGAGCATCCGACGCATCGCCGAGAAGCTGAACATCGGTCTCGACTCGATCGTGTTCGTCGACGACAACCCCGCGGAATGCGAGCTCGTACGCCAGATGCTCCCCGAGGTGACGACCGTGCAGCTGCCCGGTGATCCGGCAGAGCACGTTCGGGCTCTCACGACGTGTCACGGGTTCGATCGAGCCTCCCGATCGACCGAGGACCGGGAGAAGACGCGGCAGTACAAGGAGCGCCGCAAGCGCGAGGACGGTCGTACGGGCTTCGCACGGGTCGAGGACTACCTCCACAGCCTGCGCACCCGGTTGACGATCCGACCGGCCGGGCCGCAGGACCGGGAGCGAATCCACCAGCTCTTCTCCAAGACGAACCAGTTCAACGTCACGACGCGACGCTACTCCCTCTCGGAGGTCGACGAGTTCTTGCGCGAGGAGAGATTCGACCTCTCGATCGTCGAGGCAGTCGATCGATTCGGCGACCTCGGGAAGATCGGGCTCGCTCTTGTCGAGACCGAGTCACCGGAGCGGGCCCGAGTGGACAGCTTCGTCCTCAGCTGTCGCGCCATGGGCCGAGGCGTGGAGACCGCGATGATGAACTTCGTCAAGTCCGAACATCTCGACCGACGCGGCGCGGACCTGCTGGTCGCACACTACGCACCGACCCCGAAGAACAAGCCTGCGAGCGGATTCTTCGACGACCAGGGGTTCACGCTCGATTCGCACAGCGAGAACGACGGCTCTTTCTACCGACTCGACTCTCGCGATGCCGCGGCCGTCGGGTGCGACTGGATCCGTGTCAACAACTCCGAAAGCCAATGATGAACGATCAACTCAAGAGAGTCTTCTCGGAAGTTCTCGAGATTCGAGAGACGGAAGTGTCACCCGATCTGTCGATGCAGACGGCGCGGAGCTGGGACTCACTGGCTCAACTGCGGCTCGTCTCCGCGATCGAGAGCCAGTTCGGCGTGCGGTTCACGATGGACCAGATCGGCAAGCTACAGGATTTCCAGTCGTTCTCCAGCGCCCTCGCCGAACACCCGGATGCGTGAAACCGCCACGATGATCAAGATCGACAAGGAGAAGACGGTCCGCGCCATCCTCGCGGACCCCGACGTCTCGGCGTTCCGGAAGTACCGCTGCCTGACGGCGGGGAACGCGGGATTCCCGCAATTCGTTCTGGTCGAGGTCGTCACCTCCCTTCTCGGCTCCCTACCAGGCGCCCTCGGTCTCATCACACGACGAGTCTTCTACCGACGGCTCTTCAAGAGCTGCGGACGAGGTGTCGTCATCGGACGGAACTGCGTCTTCCGGAACCCGGCGAGCATCTCGATCGGGAACAACGTGGTCTTCGACGACAACTGCGTGATCGACGCGCGCGGCGCCGAGGACGAAGGGCTGGTCTTCGACGACGGAGTGCTGATCAACCGCAACGTCAGCGTGCAGTCAAAAGGCGGCGACATCCGCCTCGGTCACGGTGTCAGCATCGGCGCCGACTCGCAGCTCGTATCGTGGAGCGGCCTTCGCATCGGAGATCGCACCGCGGTCGCGGCCGGCTGCTTCTTCAGCGCGGGCTCTTACGAGCTCGACGACTTCGAGACGCCACTGTCCGAGCGCCAGCCCATCAGCGCCGGCCCGATCGTCGTTGGAAAGAACGTCTGGATCGCCACTCGCTCGGTGATTCTCGACGGAGTGAAGATCAACGACAACGCCGTCGTCTCCGCGGGAGCAATCGTCAAGCACGACGTCGGAGCGAAGTGCGTCGTACACGGCGATCCCGCCAAGACGGTCTTCGAAGGCCGTTGACGAACATGCCCGGGTCGCACGGCGATTCAACACTTCCCCCCGGAGTAAAGCTGCTCGCACGAGCGCTGATCAGCGCAACCTTGCTGGGGGCTCTTCTCTGGAGTGTCGAGTGGGACGAGCTCAACTCGCGGATCGGGTCGATCGACCCATGGCCGCTCTCGGCAGCCTTCGCGTGCTTCGTGCTGCAGTTCCCTCTTAGCACGTACAAGTGGCAGCGTGCGCTCGCAGCTCACGGCCTGAAGATCTCGTTCGCATTCCTGCTACGAGTGCTGTCGATCGGGTTCTTCCTCAACAACTTCCTGCCGACGTCCATCGGCGGAGACGCCTACCGGGTCTACCGGACCCTCCCCGAGGAGGGCCCCGGATCACGCGCAATCTCCAGTGTCGTCCTCGAGAGGTTGATCGGTGTCGCCGCGCTCGTCCTCTTCGGCGTCGTCGGGGCAAGTGTCGTGGTGCAAGGTCAGCAGCCACCAATCGTCGTCGGATTCCTCGCCGGATCGGTGGCGGTCCTGATAGCGATCGTGGCGATCGCCGCGCTGGCCCGAACCCGACCCTCACGCCGGATCCGGCGTCGCCTGGCGAGCAGCCCGAAGCTGGCCGCGATCACCGACAACCTCGAGCGCATCCGCGAGAGCCGACACGAGCTGGTCCAGGTCGTCGCTGTCTCTCTCGTATTCCAGGCGGTCGCCGTGACTGCGACCTGGCTGCTGTTTCGAGCCGTGGGAGCCACACCCTCGATCGCGCAGTGTGCCCTCGTGGGAGCGGTCTCGGCACTCGTCGCGGTGCTTCCGATCTCCTTCAACGGCGTCGGCGTCCTCGAAGGTGCGTTCGTCGTCTCCGCCGTCCAGATCGGTCTCGATGCGAGCCAGTCGGTCGCGGTCGCGCGGCGCTCGCGCGTCGCGGTCATCGTCCTGAGCCTCGCCTGCGGGTTGTTCTACGTCGTCGAGCCCCGAACGGCCAGACCCTCCGCAAGGTCCAGAAAAACCGAGAACCGATCTCGTGTCGCGAGCACGCCGTAGGCGACGCTCACACAAGCGTCCATCAGTTCTCGGCCCCTACCCGCTCCAGGCTGCCGGATCTCGAGCTTCGGGGTAGACTTCTGCGGTCGACAGGGACATCTCGACCCACGGGGCAGCCAGTTGAAACGCAATACGGGCCATATCGCCGAGCGCGAGTTCGACGTCGTCGTCGTGGGCGGGGGCATCTTCGGATGCTGTTGCGCGTGGGACGCGGCGCAGCGTGGCCTCTCCGTGGCGCTTCTGGAACGACGGGACTTCTCCGGTGCCACGTCGGCCAACTCCTTCAAGATAGTGCACGGCGGCATCCGCTACCTCCAGCATGGCGACCTCCCACGTATCCGGGAGTCGAGCCGCGAGCGCAGCGTCCTGCTGAAGATCGCCCCTCACCTCGTCCGACCACTGCCGATCGTCATCCCGACCTACGGCCACGGCAAGAACGGCAAGGCCCTGCTGCGACTCGGCTGCCGCGTCTACGACCTGCTGACGCTCGACCGCAATCGCGGGATCACGGATGCGGCGCGCCGCATTCCGCCAAGCAGGGGACTGTCGCGAGAAGAGGTGCTGGAGCAGTTCCCCGGTCTCGACCCGGGCGGCCTGACCGGTGGCGTCCTCTTCCATGACGGCCAGATGCTCGACCCTCCACGGCTGGCGCTCTGCTATCTGAAATCCGCCTGCGAGGCCGGAGCACAGGCGGCGAACTACACCGAGGTCACGGGCCTCATCCGGGACGGCGCGCGCGTCGTCGGAGTCGAGGCGCGAGACACGCTCAACGGCGACGAGTTCGACGTACGAGGAAAGGTGGTCGTCAACGCCGCCGGACCGTGGGTTCCGAAGCTCCTCGACGAGACACTGGGGCCGGAGAGATCACCCGACCTGACCTTCTCACGTGACGCGTGCTTCGTCGTCAAGCGTCGGCTGACAGGATCCTGCGCCCTTGCGGTCAGCGGTCGCACAAGAGACCCCGACGCGCTGCTGAGCCGCGGCAAACGCCACCTCTTTCTGGCTCCCTGGAGGGACTACACACTGGTCGGCGTCTGGCACAAGGTCCACCGCAGCACGCCCGACGATCTCCTGGTGACGGAGAACGAGCTGGACGAGTTCATCGCCGAGGTCAACGAGACCTACCCGGCCGCGGGGATCTCGCGTGACGAGGTCAGCGTGCAGAACAGCGGACTGGTGCTCTTCGGCGAGAATCGCGATGGCGCGACGGACCTGAGCTACGGCAAACGCTCGTTGGTCCTCGACCACTCCACAGAGCACGGAATCGAAGGGCTCATCAGCCTCGTCGG
Source organism: uncultured Planctomycetia bacterium (assembly GCA_964390645.1). Taxonomy (GTDB): domain Bacteria; phylum Planctomycetota; class UBA8108; order UBA8108; family UBA8108; genus CAYMLL01. The sequence goes on from CAYMLL010000099.1 coordinate 14,823, forward strand.
AGTGCGCTACACGACGTCACGAGGCGTCGCCGAGCGCGTCGTGGATCTTGTTCACGGAAAGCTCGAAAAGCCCGTGACTCGCTCCCGGACGGCTTCGACACCGATCTTCGGCGGAGATACGGGTGACATCGAGGAGTTCGTCGCACAACAGACCGCCAGGCTGACTTCGAAGATCGACACGGCGTCGGCGAAGGCTCTTCTTCTCAGCCACGGCACTCGCCACAACGAAGTGATCCGACTCGTTGACGAGCACCCGGAGCTCGCACGGTCGGTCGGCAGCTCCAACGTCATCCGTGCACAGATCGTGCACGCGGCGCGGGAGGAGATGGCGTGCAAGCTGTCCGACGTCGTCTGTCGACGCACTGATCTGTGCACGGGTGCGAACCCGGGAGACGACGCGCTGACGACAAGCGCCGACATCCTGGCGGAGGAACTCGGGTGGGACAAGCATCGCAAGCGGGCCGAACTCGAGGAAGTCAGGGAGATGGTCTCGCCGGTTCAGGTTCAGCTCGCATAGAGAGCAGCTCGGAAACAACCGACAACAAGGTGGAAAGATGACAGCGCGTGCCCTGATCACCGGAATCACCGGACAGGATGGAAGCTACCTGGCGGAGCACCTGCTGGACCTCGGCTACGAGGTGCACGGCCTCGTGCGCGCGGTGGCCCTCGAGAGCCCGGCGGAACGCATGGGCCGGATCCTCGACATCAAGGACCGGCTCCACCTCCATCCCGCGAGCCTCGAGAGCTACCCGTCCATCTACCGGGTGTTCACCGAGAATCAATTCGACGAGTGCTACCATCTCGGAGCCCAGAGCTTCGTGTCCGAGAGCTTCGACGACAGCTTCTCGACGATGAAGACCAACGTCGAGGGGACGCACCATGTCCTCGAGGCGGTCCGCTCGCTACAACCCGAGTGCAGGGTCTACTTCGCCGGCTCCTCCGAGATGTTCGGAGCGGTCGAAGCGGTGCCGCAGAGCGAGACCACGCGCTTCCACCCGCGCAGCCCCTACGGCGTCAGCAAGGTCACCGGGTTCTATCTCACACAGAACTACCGCGAGAGCCACGGCATATTCGCCTGCTCGGGAATCCTCTTCAACCACGAGAGCCCGCGGCGAGGTCTGCAGTTCGTCACCCGGAAGATAAGCTCCACCGTCGCGCGAATCGCCGGGGGACTCGCCGACAAGCTCCCTCTCGGGAACCTCGAAGCTCGGCGGGACTGGGGCTTCGCGGGAGAGTACGTCCGCGCGATGCACCTGATGCTCCAGCAGCTGAGCCCGAACGACTACGTGATCGCGACCGAACAGACGCACTCGGTCCGCGAGTTCTGCGAGGTGGCATTCTCCGAGGTCGGGCTCGACTACCGGGACCACGTCGAGGTCGACGAGCAGTTCTACCGCCCGGCGGACGTCGAGCTGCTGATCGGTGACGCGTCCAGAGCGAAGGCGGAGCTGGGCTGGGAGAGCCACATGACCTTCGCGGAACTCGTCCGCACGATGGTTCGCCATGACGTCGCTCACCTCGAGAACAGCAGCCGGGTCGAGAAGGAGCTGGCCGCATCCTGATGGACCGCTTGCAAGTTGAAGAGACCGGTACCGGCCGGCTCCGGATTCTCATGGTCAACTACGAGTACCCGCCTCTCGGCGGCGGCGGCGGCGTGGCGATGGAGGCGATCGCCAGGGAACTGGCCACGCGGCACCAGGTGCACGTCCTGACGTCGGGGGCGCGCGGGCTGCCAGCCGAAGAGCGCTCACAGAACGGAGACCTGACGGTCTTCCGCTCGAGAGTTGTCTCGCGAAGCTCGAGCGCGAAATCGGTGGCGAGCATCCCCTCGATGCTGGCCTTCTACCCGTCCGGCATACGTCGAGGCCGAAAGCTGGCCGCGCAGCACGACTACGATGTCGTCAACACATGGTTCGCCGTTCCGAGTGGACCCATCGGCAGCCACATCGCTCGTCACGGGAAGATTCCCCATGTCCTGACCATCATCGGCGGAGACATCTACGACCCGTCGAAATGGTATTCGCCGCACCGGAACCCGATTCTCGGAGGTGTCGTGCGTCGAGTACTACGCGGCGCCGATCGACACACCGCCATCTCGACCGACATCGCCGCACGGGCGAGAGACCAGTTCGATTTTCAACGTCCGATCGACGTGATCTCTCTCGGCATCCAGCCACCCGAGTTCAGGGCGAGACCGAGAGAGGAGCTGGGCCTCAGAAACGATCGGAAATACCTCGTCAGCGTCGGTCGTCTGGTGCGTCGCAAGAACTACGCGAATCTCCTGCGCGCCCTCGCGACACTCGACCACGAGGATACCGATCTCCTCTTGATTGGTGACGGCCCCGAGCTCGAGACGCTGAAGTCCCTGGCCACAGAGCTCGGCGTGCTCGACAGGGTGCAGTTCCGTGGCTTCGTGGACGAGGAGACGAAGTTCCAGCTTCTCGCAGCGAGCGACGCCTTCGTCCTGACGTCCCTCCACGAGGGTTTCGGACTCGTCTACCTCGAGGCCATGCACTGCGGCCTACCGGTGATCGCCAGCAGCGGCGGAGGCCAGGAGGACTTTCTCGTCGACCAGAAGACCGGGTTCGTTGTTCCACCGGAAGACCTGGTCGCTCTGCGCACCGCGATCGACCGGATCGCCGGCGACGACGAGCTACGCGAATCCTTCTGCGCCTCGAATCGACGGCTGGTCAAGGACTACTACGTCTCTCGCACCGCGCAAAGGTACGAGACGCTGCTGGCGGAAGCCTGCAAGCGTCCCACCAGATCCGAGGTCCATGGAGGCGTCGAATGCGTGTCCTGATCACGGGCGGCACAGGGTTCATCGGCAGCGCTCTGTGCCGACACTATCTCGACGAAGGGCACGAGGTGCGCGCGCTGGCCAAGCTCGCCACGAGCGCCGAGATGCGCAACGGCGAGAAGCTGCGAGAAGCCGGCGTCGACCTGGTCGTCGGCGATGTGGGATCGCGAGAGACGATCGCAAGGGCGAGCGACGGGGTCGACCTGGTGCACCACGTCGCCGCCGCGATGCGCGAGGCCAACGTCGGACGGGAGTTCTACTGGCAGGTGAATGTCGAGGGCACACGGTACGTGCTCGAGGAGGCCGCGCGCGCGGGAGCCAGCCAGGTCGTCTACTGCAGCTCGGTGGGAGTCTACGGAGACATCTCGGGGCGGCGTGTCGACGAGGAGTCGCGGTGCCGACCGACGAACCACTACGGAGAGACCAAGCTCGCCGCGGAGGCTCTCGTCAAGGAGTTCACCGGGCGTGAACAGCTTCCCGTCGTGATCGTGCGACCCGCGGAAGTGTACGGCCCCGGAGATGCCCGCCTGCTCAAGCTGTTCAGGATGATCCAGGACAGGAAGTTCATTCTCTTCGGACGTGGCGAAGGCAAGCACCACCTCGTCTACATAGAGGATCTCGTCGCGGCGATGGCCCTCGCGGGTCGGCGCCCCGAGCTCAGCGGCCAGACCTTCGTGCTCGCCGGCGAGGAGCCGATCGAGCTCCGGAAAATGATCCGGCTCATAGCTGAAGTCCTCGATGTCGAGCCACCGAGGCGGAGCCTGCCACTCGCTCCGGTGATGCTCGCAGCGAGGATCATCGAAGCCGTCTGCCGGCCGCTCGGCATCCAGCCGCCGATCTACCCCCGCCGGATGGACTTCTTCCGGCACGACTGGCATTTCGACATCAGCAGGTGCAAGGAGACGCTCGGGTACACGCCTCGCTTCGATCTGAGGAGCGGGCTCGAGCGGACGATCACGGGATACACGGAGTCGAGCAGCCTGAAGGCCGTCGGCCAGCGGAGGTAATCGCGATGAGCAAGGTCCTGGAAGACCCACGAACGATCTCGACGACCGCAACACTGACCGCGCGAGTCGAGCCCTTCGACTCGTACTGGCAAGCGCCGAAGGACGTCGAGAAGGGCTTCAGCTCCTTCCGGCAGTACTACCGGCGCAACTTCCTCCCCCACCTCGGAAGCGACAGGTCCGCGGCGACTCTCGTCGTCAGCTGCGGCCCCGGCTACCTCGTCGACCTGCTGGCGCGCGAAGGTTACACGAACGTGCTCGGCATCGACTCGGACCCGGTCAAGATCCGCCACGCGAAGAATCACTCGCTGAACTGCCGCGTCAAGGAGGCGCTCCCGTTCCTCGATGACGTCAGCGCGGAGTACGACGTGATCGTCTGCGAGCAGGAGCTCAACCATCTCACCAAGGAGGAGATGATCGGCTTCCTCGGCACCTGCCGCGCGGCTCTCAAACCCGGCGGCAAGCTGCTCGTCTACGGCCTCAACGGCGCCAACCCGATCACCGGAGCCGAGACGCTGGCACAGAACCTCGATCACTTTCACACCTTCACGGAGTACAGCCTGCGCCAGGCGCTCGAGCTCTGCGGCTACGAACAGGTTCGCGTCATGCCGCTGAAGCTCTACGTCTTCTACAAGAACCCACTCAACTACGTCGGAATGCTCGCGACCGGCCTCCTCGAGACGACCTTCCGCGTCCTCTTCAGGCTCTACGGCAAGTCCAACCGGATCTTCACGAAGAAGATCGCGGCGGTCTGCACGAAGCCACGTTAGCCGTCCATTCTCGCGGCTCGACTGCCGTGCCACCGACCGGCGGGACATCGTCGTGCGGGCTGTCGGAAGCCCGGGAAACCCGCGTTGACATCCGCTGCGGTCAGCAGCTGTCATGGCGCAAGCAGCCGAGATCGCCCGACGAGCCCGGTGCGTCGGTGTCCTCTCCGCACGGCGACCCGGGAGGCCCGGGCTCCGCCAGCACAGCGCCCCCGAGAAAGTGATAGAGAAGGATCGCGATCGCGTCGCTGATGTCGACGAAGCCGTCGTTGTTGCCGTCGGCCGCCTCGACGCACTGCAGCGGCTGACCGCGGCCGAAGAGCCTGACGAGCAGCGTGACCGCGTCGGTAACGCCGAGAATCCCGTCGTCGTCCACGTCGCCGCGGTTGAATCGTGGCCGCTCGACTCGGGCCGACCTCGCGACGAGTGAGAGAAACGGCGCGAGGACCGAGTAGTCGGGCACCCATCCGTCCTGCCACGCGCCGCCGGCACGGCTGACGACCAGATCGAGGCTGGGAATCACGACGATCAGGCTCTCGTAGAGCCCCCACGACCAGTACGCGTCCCGAGGCAGGTCCTCGATGGTCCCGTCACCGTTGTTCCACCACAGGAGCCCGTAGTGATCCCCGGAACGAAGCTCGGCATCGATCCCCCGACAGTCGAGCCCGGCGATCGCCGCGTCCGGAGTCGCGACTCTATCGACGAACCCGGGTGACAGGATCTGCTCACCGCGCCAGCGTCCCCGGCGCAGGTAGAGGTAGCCGATCCGCGCCATCGCATCGACGCTCAGGCGCAGTCCCGAGCCGATCTCCCGTCGCACCACACCGTTTATCGTCGTCGGACGATACGCGTTCGAACGCCAGCGCACCCGGGAGCCCGATATACCGATGGGTTCGAACAGACGATCCAGGAGGACCGTGCGAAGGTCCGCCGCGAACACGAATGTCAGACAGTCGGCGAGCCAGTTGGCCCCGCCGTCGCTGTACGCGAAGCACGTGCCCGGAGCGAAGCCCAGAGCCGAGAAGCCGCCGCCCTTCTCGAAGCCGGCGGAGTGAGTCGCCAGATGACGGATCGTGATGTCCGGGACCCACCCGAGGTCGCCGTTGGTGGCCGGCGGCACCCCGAACCCGGGGTGGTACGTCTCGGCAGCCGCGTCGAGTCGCACCAGGCCGTCGGTGATGGCGAGTCCGAGAGCGGTCACGCCGATCGACTTGGTCGTCGACTTCAGGTCCCACAGGACCTCTCGACTGCCCCAGGACGCGACGAGCCGGCCTCCGCGCACGACACAACCGGCGCCGCCCGCGAGCTTCCCGAGGGCGTCGAGCAGCTCCTCGTCCATGCCTGCCTCGCGAGGGCTCGCCGGCGCCCAGTCCGCTACGGGATAGACGGGCTCCGCCTCGCCCCCTGACACGCCACTGACGGAGACGACGAGAAGGACCGCTGCCAGACGTGACACGGACCCGGCCGTCGGGCTCGTCATCTCCGGTCTCCTCGTTGAGCTCGCGGTCGGGACATCTCGACGATGATACACCCTGCGAGCAGCGCGTCTCTCACCGTTCTGCCGCGACCGCGGGGGCTCCCCGTCTCGGAGCGAAAGACGTTGCGCGGGCGGTGGATACGCCGGCGTTCCGGACCTCCGTGCTGGGCGCGTCTGCAGGGCGCCGGCGCCGCCTCAGGCGTCCGGATGGCTCCCTTCGAGCGCCTCCTCCTGCGGCTCGCTGCCGACCTCTCGCACGTGTCGAAGCCAGTCCGCTAGGATTTCGTCGAGCTCGCCTGCCGTCTCGACGCGGCTGAAGCGACGGCGGAACCCGGTCGCGCCGCGGAAACCGGTGGCGTACCACGCCCCGAACTTCCGCATGCGGAGAATCGCCGCACGTTGCGACTCGCCGAAGTGCGTAAGGAGAAGCTCGAAGTGCTCGCGCACGACCGCGACGACCTCTTCGACCGGCGGCCGCGGCGGCAGCGGCTCGCCGTCGAAGAGAGCCGCCAGATCCCGGAAGAGCCAGGGGTTTCCGAGACAGCCGCGGCCGATGACGATCCCGGGCAGGCCCGCCGCCTCCATTCGCCTCAGCCCATCCTCCGCGTCGAAGATGTCGCCGTTACCGAGGACCGGCAGATCGAGCTCCGCGTTGAGCTGCGCGATGGGCTCCCAGCGCGCCCTCCCGGAGTACATCTGTTTCGCGGTACGGCCGTGAACGGCGATCCAGCGACATCCCTCATCGAGGGCGATCTTCCCGGCGTCGCGCAAGGTCAGACGTTCGTCGTCGAGACCGAGACGCACCTTGATCGTCACCGGCACGGGGTCGGCGGCCGAGACGACAGCGCGCACGACTTGACGGCAGTTTCCGGCGTCGGCCGGCACCGCCGCGCCCATACCCTTCTTGACGAGCTTGTGAACCGGACAGCCGAAGTTGATGTCGATGTGATCGACGTCGAGGTCTCCGACGAGCTGCCGCGCGGCCTCGCCCATGGCGCGAGGATCGTTCCCGAAGATCTGGATCGAACGCGGACGCTCCTGCGCCCCGAACTGGGCGAGCCTCCAGGTACCGCGATGGCCCTCGAGAATGCCACGAGAGCTCACCATCTCGCTGACACAGAGACCGGCGCCGTAGCGCCCGCAGATCTTGCGGTAGGGGAAGTTCGTGACCCCCGCCATCGGCGCGAGCACGACCGGGGGCCAGACCGAGAGCTGTGGTCCGAGGTCGAGCGGCTCGTGCTTGTCGAGTTTGTCGGGTTTGTCGGTCGTCACGGCGGGTTCCGGATCAGCAAGGACGAGACCCCGAGTTTGAGAGAGCGCAGCGAGTCTTTCAAGAGTAGAGTCGCCGACGCCAGACGCTATCATATCGGCATGCTCCACCCTCGAGCCGAGAAGCTGTTCGGCGAGTCGGCGTTCGCGGTCCTGCGTCGGGCTCGCGAGCTCGAGGCCCGGGGTCGGGATATCGTCCACCTCGAGATCGGACAGCCCGACTTCCCGACACCGGCGCACATCTGCGAGGCCGCGATCCGTGCCATCCGCGACGGCCACACCGGCTACGGGCCCTCGCAGGGCCTTCCCGAGCTGCGCGAGGCGATCGCCCGGAAGGCCGGCGAGCTGCGCGGCGTCGAGCTCGAGCCGGCGAACGTTGTCGTCGCCCCAGGCGCCAAGGCCCTGCTCTTCTACACGATCAACGCGCTCGCCGGCTCCGGCGACGAGGTCATCTATCCCGACCCCGGGTTTCCGGCCTATCAATCGATCATCGCGCACTCCGGCGCGACGCCGGTGCCGATCGCATTGCGCGAGGAGCGCGGATTTCGCTTCGACCTCGACGAGTTCCGCTCCCTCCTCGGCGACCGTACCCGTCTCGTGATCCTCAATTCGCCCCACAACCCGACCGGAGGCGTGCTGACGCGGGCAGAGCACCAAGACAACACCCCAGCGGGGGACCAACATCTCCCTGCATGCGTGCCTGACGTATCCAGCTTGCACCGCAGCTGTGCCTTGTAATCGCCCTTTTTAGTCACTGGATTCTTTAGACATTCTGCCACCTGCGCTGCTGTCATACTTCTCCGAAAAAATCTATCACTATTA
>CAYMLL010000100.1:0-22804 GCA_964390645.1 uncultured Planctomycetia bacterium
GACCATCTTCACCGGCAGTGCGGCCATGCAGATCAGGAAGAAGACCATCGTCTGGAAACGAACGAACCCCATCTGCGTGTACAGCTTCTTGAAGCACAGGTTCGCCAGCAAGGGCGGCAGCACCACGAAGTAGCCCACGACGCACACGAAACCCGGCAATTCACGTACGAGCACGTTCTTCGGCAGCGGCCACCCGAGGAACTGGTTGTAGACGTACTCGGACAGGTTGACGTTGTTCAACGACTCCACCTTGTGCGGGTCCCAGAACGCGTAGGGCCCGAAGAAGTTCCAGTTCGGCCCGCGCAGAAAGGTGCCGAGGATGATCAGCAGCACCCAGAGAATCAGGAAGCCGAACAGGAACGTGACGATGGCAAACCTGCGCTCGTTGAACGTGTAGTAACCGTTACCCCGAGGGTTGACGTCGACGTAAGGAATCACCATCAACCCGTTGATTATGAATGTGGGGAAGACGACGCCGGCGAGCCACGGATCGTAGTAGACCAGCATCTCCTGGAGTCCGAGGAAGTACCATGGCGCCTTGGACGGGTTCGTCGTCTTCGTCGGATGTGCAGGCTCCTCGAGCGGCGCCTTGAGGTAATAGGCCCACACGAGCAAGAGCACGGTACAGATGATAATCGCGAGAAACTCGGTGTAGACGAGGTCCGGCCAGCAGTGCACGCGCCGGTTCGACTCGCGGTGCTCGAAAGTCGGGAGTCCCTTCGCGATCAGCTTGTCGTTAATCACCATCTTGCGGAAGGCAATCCACATCAGCAGGATCAACGAGAAGAACAGGATCGAGATCGGCACATTGTCCGGTTTCGCGACGATGAGCCTGAAATCAGTGTCGGTGAGGCTCCAGAGGTAGAAGACGCCGCCGAACAACGAAACGGAGCCGATGAACCAGCCGCGCGTCCAGAAGCCGCGGAACTGGATCATGGCGCAGAAAGCGACGATCGCGATCACGAAGAACGATACCGGACCGAGAAGGCCGTCGACAAAGTTCTTGACGAGGTCGGGTAGCTCGGGAATGTAGAGCGCGAACACGTTCTCCAGCCTCTATTCGCCCATCAGGGCTCGGCCCACCAGCATCGTTAAATCAGCGTCCTCAAGGAATCCCGTCGGAACGAAGCCGGGTTACTGCGGCCCGGAAATCCCGCCGTCCTTACGTATCCGCCAGAAGTGAACGGCCATCAGGAGACCCGCGCCAAGCGGGATGGCGATGCAGTGCAGAACGTAGAATCTGAGCAGCGTCGCCGCACCGACGGTCTTGCTACCCAGGAGCGCGAAACGCACGTCGCTTCCGGCGGTGACGAGCGGAACATCCCCGAGCGCGATCAACGCGGCACCGGGCCCCTCGTGCCCGGCGATCGGCGTCGCGCGCGCCATGTTCGTACCGACGGTGATCGCCCAGATCGCCAGCTGGTCCCACGGCAACAGGTAGCCGGTGAAGCTGAGCAGCAACGTCAGCACGAGAAGAATGACGCCGACGTTCCAGTTGAACTCGCGCGGTGGCTTGTACGACCCGGTCAGAAAGACGCGCAGCATGTGAAGCCACACGGTGATGACCATCGCGTGCGCGCCCCAGCGATGGAGCTCGCGCATGATACCGACCGGCACGTGATCGCGCAGCGCCTTGATGTCGTTGTACGCGTACTCGACGACCGGCCGGAAGTAGAACATCAGCAGCACGCCGGTGATCGTCTCGACCACGAAGAGGAAGAACGTCAGGCCGCCCATGCACCAGGTGAAGCTCATCCGCACACCGGACTTGCGCACCTTGATCGGGTGCAGGTGCAGGAAGACGTTCGACAGAACCGCCAGCGACTGATCCCGAGCGTTGTCAGGATACTTGTGCCGGAAGATCGACTTCCAGATCTGGTTGTCGGTGAGGAACTTCAGGACACTCAAGGTAATCTACTCCCCGGGGTTCGTCGGCCCCTGACCTCGCTGGGGCCCCCGGAACCGCCCGGGAAAGGCCCGGAACCGGTCGCGGAAGGCACGGTTCGCGATGGCGGTGACGGCAAACGCCGCGTCCGAAACGAAAGAGACTCGTCAGTCGAAAATAAGCGCTGACACCCCAAGGAAGCGCTCTGGAGACGGGCGCGTTGCTCGAGGATCAAGCCGTATAAGGTAGCTTGAGGTACGAGTCGGGATCGTCCCACTGACCCTTCTCCTGCTGGTATTTCTTCGATTTGTCGATCTCGATCTGGCCGTCGGGGGCCAAACCGATCTTGTGGCGCTCCAGGGGGCGCGGCGCCGGGCCCTCGAAGTTGATTCCGGTGATAAAGAAGCCGCTGCCGTGACACGGGCACTTGAACTTCTCCCCGAGCCAGTTCGGCGTGCACCCGAGGTGCGTACAGACGGTGGAGAGCGCGAAAAAGCCCCCCGGATCGCGAACGATCCAGACCGCACGGTCCTTGTACTTGATCGAGACTCCGAGGCCGAACTCGTCCGGAAAGCCGACCTTGAAGCGCGAGGGAGGCTCGAAGGTGTCGTTCGGAAAGAGAAAACGAACGGTCATGCCGGTACCGGCGACGGTGGCCACGGTGAACAGCGTCCAGCCGGCTCCGATTCCCTCGAGCACTGACCGACGGCTCGTCCCGGTGGTCTCGTTCTTGGTCTCCACGCTCATCCCTGGCTCCGATCGTTCGTCTTGCGATCCCTGCTGCGCCGCGTCCCGCCGGCGAGGTCGCTCACGTCACCACCACCGAACTCCTCATGCCCTTCGTTCCGGTTTCCCGGGCCCGTTCAGCTCACCCAGACACGTCAAAGCGACGTTTCGCACGGGCAAGCTGCGATCGTTCTTCTTCTCCTCGAGCAGCGCTCGCAAATCGGCACCGTGCAACGCGTAGAGCCCCTCGATCGCGAGCGCCATGAAGGCTGCTTTCTCACCTTCGGTCAGCTCCTGGTTGCGCTCGCCACGCTGGGCGTCGAGAAACTCCCAGCTGACGAGGTCGCGCAGCACCGACTCGCCCTGGTCGTCGCGGAAGTACTTCGCGAGCCAGACCGAGGTGTTCCAGGAGACCTCCTTGCGAGAGTTGCCGACCATCGGTCTCAGCCCGCGAACCGCCATCTCGACGAGCGGATCGTTCGCCAGCCGATCCGCCGGGAGGGCCTCGCCGTGGGTGAGGATGTTGACGACCGCATGAGTGGCTATCCAGCGTGTCTCCCACTCGCCAGGATCCGTGCGCGATCGCACTTCGTGCAGGAGCGTCGGAACAGCGGCACGATTACGGGACAGAGAAAGGCCGAGAATAACGTTCTTGCGCACCTCGGAGGACGTGGCCGGGTCATCGAGAATGCCCTTCAACCGCGGCCAGGTGAGCTCCGGCTGACCGAGACGGCCGAACGCGAAGACCAGGAAGCTGCGCATCTCGTCGTCGTCGTCCTCGATGGCCTGGTCGAGGAGGCGTAGAAGCTGACGCGTCTGCTCCTCGGTGATGTAGCCATCGCCCCCGCGCGTGTCCACCTCGGAGACTTTCTGCGCCAGGGCCCATGCGTCCTGCTTGCGAGAATGACCACCGCCCGACTGGATGTCGCGCAGCAGATCGTCGATGGAGCGCGAGTCCCGTGCGCTGGCGACGAAGAGCAGATAGACGAGCACGGCGACTGTGACAAGAAGCAGCGGAAAGAGAAATAGCTGTGGAAAGAGCTTCCCGAAGCCCCCACCGCTCGCTCGACGTGCGCCGGAACGGCGCGCGAAGACAGGGCCCCCATCCACGGGCGTGCTCCCCCCATCGACGTGCACGCCGTCCGCGTCCGAGCCCGCCGGCGACGCCGAGCCAGACTCCTGCGGTGAATCGTGTGGGACTTCGCTCACAACACGTTCAGCGCCCGAACCCGCACCGGGCGCATCTCCATAAACCATTTACTCAATGGAGATTGCGAGACTTCGTTACCATTTTCACAAGGTCGTTCTGAATCATAGTTAGAGCCCCGAGAAGTGTCAACGGGTTTCTTCTGCGACCCATTGTCGCACGGAGCCCACAAGGCCTGCTGACAGCGCCCCTTAGAACAGGAGGCCGGAAGCTCCCACCGGAGGGGAATGAGACCGGGGCACGGAGCTCAGCAACAACGATCCTGGAGGCTCGCGATCGCCGCGAAGAGCGTATCCCGGTCTCCCGTCTTCCACAGATGGATCACGTGGGCGACCGGATTGAACGCAACTCGCCGCTCCCCTGCAGCCCCGGCAGCGTCGTCGGGCGAATCCACCGGAGAGTCTCCGGACTCACCAGCCTGGATACCGGACTCGCCAGCCTCACCGGACTCGCCAGCCTCACCGGACTCGCCAGCCTCACCGGACTCGCCAGCCTGGGTACGTCTCGAAAAGTCACCAAGTTCGAGTTCGGGAACACGCTCGCGATCGCCGTTCGACCGCCGCGGGCTCTCGTCGGCGCCGGACCCGGTCGGTGAGAACACGACTCCAGGCCAGGGTTCGAAGCGGCGAATCCGGGCCCAGCGGCTCGGGCCACCGATCCGAGAACGCAGGATCTCTCCGAGGAGGCAGCCGTAGAGAATCAACGAGTTGAGCGGTTCGGCCGACAGACCCTCAACGTGGAGGGCCCCGCATACCACGTCGGAAACGGCCTTGTCTCCCCCCGGATCGAGGATTCCGGTGTCGACGCCGAAGAGATCACGCCCCAGAAACACGGCCGCGGCGGCAAGCCGGGTACATTCCGAGGGGTCGAGATCATGTCCGAAACGGGCGATGAGCGCGGCGCCGCACTCGAAGTCAGCGATCGCATGGTCGGCAAAAAAGAGCTCCAGCACGTCCGGCGCCGGGTAAGCACCGAAAAACGCGACTCGCAGCCGCGCACCCGGGGGGTCAGGATCCAGCCGCAGCTCCAGAAGCACGTTCAGGACCGTGACGACGGTCTCCTCATCCCACTCGTCCGTACAAACGACGATCACGTGAGGACGCTCGTCGATCTCGACGTGAAAGAAGTGGCACGTATCCGAACACGGCAGAACGGTATTGAGGCTCTCGAAGCCGACGAGCTCCAGCCCGAGCGACTCGAACGCCTGCTCGACGCGCTCCTCGGCCTTCTGGAGGGTGTCGGTCGGCAGGATCTCGACCTGGGGAAGCACCATCAACACCCGGGGGATGTAGGTTCCGACGCTGAAGGGGATCCCCGAGTCCGCAGGGCCGGACACCGAGGGCGGCCACACACCGCAGGAATCCCAAAAATAGTTCGGTGACGGGGCCGAAGCAACCGAGAAGAGATCTACATGACTTTCGCAGAGCCCGTCGTCAAGGCCTTCCCGGCGGGCTCCCACCGTAGCGCCACGCCCGGAGGACCGACCAGCCACGACGACGGGTGCTGGCAACTCACTTCAGTGTCGGGGAAAAAACGGTATGCTGGCCCTGCGCAGACCTCGACCCGACCGTCTGGACCCACCGCTGCCCGAGTTCCAGGACAAACCACTCCCCAACGTCGAGCGATCACGAACTACATGCCGGGTGACATGGTCCGCCTCAGTGAACGAATGCACCGCCTGCCGCCCTATCTCTTCGGCAGCATCAATCGCCTGAAGGACGAGAAGCGGCGTGCCGGCATCGACATCATCGACATGGCGATGGGGAATCCGACGGATCCGACGCCGAAACCGATCGTCGACAAGCTGTGCGAGGTGGTCCAGGATGCCCGCAATCACCGCTATTCGTCCGCGTCCGGCATCTACAACCTGCGACGCGAGGTTGCAAAGTTCTACCGGAAGCAGTGGGACGTCGAAGTCGACCCCGAATCCGAGGTGATCGCTACGATCGGCTCGAAGGAAGGATTCAGCCACCTTTGCCTCGCGCTGCTCGGACCAGGGGATACGGCGTTCGTGCCGACACCCTCCTTTCCGATTCACGCGTACGGAGTGGTCATCGCGGGCGGCAGCTATCTCGGAGTTCCAGTGTCGGATGACGAGGAGTTCATCCGACACGTGGACAACACGTGCCGCTCTCTCGCACCCAAACCGAAGGTGCTCTTCCTGAACTACCCACACAACCCGACCTGCCATACGGTGGAGCCGGCGTTCTTCGAGGAGATCGTCAAGCTGGCCAGACGTCACGAGTTGATCGTCGTGCACGACTTTGCGTACGGGCAGATCACGTTCGATGACTACTCGGCGCCGAGCTTCCTGGCGACACCCGGGGCAAAAGATGTCGGTTGCGAGTTCACGACCATGTCCAAGTCCTTCAACATGGCTGGTTGGCGCATCGGGTATTGCGTGGGAAACAGCGATATCATCGACGCTCTCGGTCAGATCAAGGGCTACTACGACTACGGGATCTTCCAGGCGATTCAGATCTCCTCGATCATCGGTCTACGCCACTGCGACGAGTTCACGCGGCAGCAAGCGCGAAGCTACCAGGAGCGCCGCGACGTTCTCCTCGATGGAATGAAACGAATCGGCTGGGGAGGGTTGACCCCGCCACGTGGCGGCATGTTCGTCTGGGCTCCGATTCCGACAGAGTTCCGTGCGATGGGCTCGATGGAGTTCGCCCGCCGCCTGATGGAGGACGCCGAGGTTGCAGTCGCACCGGGCCTCGGGTTCGGCCCCGAAGGCGAGGGGTACCTGCGTATCGCACTGATCGAAAACCGCCAGCGGCTCCAGCAAGCCGTCCGACAGATCGGCCGGGCCTTTTCTCGCTGGCGAGACGGCGTGGCGTCCTGACCGTCCTCGAAGCGCGAGCAGCCAAGCCCAGCGTGGTCGGAGTCGCTCACCTACTCGCACCCCGATCCGGGTAAGGACGGGGCCCGGCAGGTCCAGGTAAGGAGCGGGTCGGGTCAGACCGGGCGAACACGCCGGAACCCGAGCCCCGAACGTCTCAACCCGAACCGGACTCCGGGTCGAGCGGGTGAAGGAGCGCCCCACGCTCGGTGTCCATCCCGGCGACATCGGCAGCGGAGTCTTCGCTTCCGCTCGGAGCTCCTTCGGAGGTAGACACCGCCGGCCCGAGACTCCGAAGCTTCAGCGTCAAGACGACCGTGAAGAACACCGCAAGCACCCAGACGCCCAGGACGAAGATCGGTCGGTCGTCGTCGTGAGAGTCGAGGTGCGACCTCAGGTCACCGTGAAGCGCATCCAGGGCCGCCACCAGCTCGGCGGCCTCGCTCCGCACCCGCTCCTCGTTCAACGTGTGAACGAGCGGACTCAGCTCCGAGTTCTTCTCGGTCACGAGCGACTCGAATCGCTTCTGCTCCTCGACCGCACCGTCCAGAGGATAACCCTTCGCCCTCAACGCTCCCAAGGTGCTCTCCGCTTCCTGGAAGCGCCCGTCGACCTCGAGCAGGATCTTGCCGATCGCCTGAAAGGACCTCGTCCGAGGGTCATCCTCATCCGTGTAGCCGTCCTCTTCGTAAAGAAACGGCCCGACCCGCTGCACCTGGTGATTGCCGTGGCAACTCTTGCAGCTCTTCGTCTGCTCCGGCTCCGCCGCCTGCCAGTGCCGGAGCTCCGTCTCATGGCACTTACCACAGAAAACCGGCACATCCTTCGACCGCGGCGACGAAGGATCTCCCCCACGATTCAACTGAACCCCCTGGTGCGCCCACAAGTACGCGCGCTTCGCCTCGAGTGCCCCATCGAGATCATCCGGCCACTCCGTGTCCTCACTCTCGAGAGCACCCTCGACAATCCCGAGCAGCTTCTCCGGAGACGTCGTGTCGATTCCGCCGTGACATCGTGCGCACTCGATCTCTTCATCATGGTGCACACTACCCTCCCACTCCTCGGCCTGATCCACATGACAACCGACGCAGGTCCCACCCGGGGGCAGCATGTCAGCTCGCCATGTGACAACGACCGCCGCAGGCCCCGTCGAGGCACCTCCATCCTCCTTCACGGCGGACTTCGAATCGAAAGCCGGTTCGTCTTCCCGATCCTCCTCCTGCCCTTCCCTCGCCAACGAGCCGGTCAACACCCCTTTCGTATCGAAGTGATACTTCGTTCCGCCGATCTCGATCGTCCGCTCGGCAAGATAGCCCAGCACCCCCATCGCCAGAACACCGATCAAGAACACGAACGCCAGGAGCGCGAACAGCGGCCTCCTGGTGATCTTGCGCTCCTTACCACGGTCGAGAACCGGCAGGAGAAAGAGGACGCTCGCAACGATGTTGACCATCGTCACACCGAGGAAGTCCGGCTCCACCCCCCAGCTCTTCAAGAACGGAAGCGCGGAGTAGAGGTTGTCATCAAAGTACTTGAGAAACTGATACACCGGCAGAAAGTACCACTCCGGCTTGATGCCCTCGGGTGTGGAGAACTCGTCGGCCGGTTCTCCGAGCGGCCACGGACAGTAGGTCGCAACCGTCACCAGCGCCGCAAAGCCGAGGCTGCACGCGACCAGATCCCGATAAACCTGACGCGGAAAGAACGGCTCGCTGCCCGTCTTGCGCAGAGCCACGACGTTGCCGAGATCGAGTTCCTCACCGACGGCGATCTTCGGCGAGATGCCCTTCCAGGTGATCAACGCCAGATGCCAGGCCAACATCAAGAGCAAGATCCCGGGCAACACGACGACGTGAAGAGCAAAGAAGCGCCCGATCGTCGCTCCGGAGACCTCGTCACTGCCACAGATGAACGACTTGAGCTCGGGCCCGATCCACGGCACCGAATCGACCGCGGCTATGCCGACACGGGTCGCCCAGAACGCCAGCTGATTCCAGGGCAAAAGATACCCCGAGAAGCAGAAACCGAGCGTGATGGCGAAGAGCAGACAACCGACAAACCACGTAAACTCACGCGGCCGCTTGTAGGTACCGTACCAGAGCACCTTGATCATGTGCATGATGAGCACGATGACGACGAAGCTCGCGCCCCAGGAATGACACTGCCGCACCAGCCACCCGAGACTCGCCTGATGCTCGATGATCTGGACCGACTTGTACGCGAGTTCCTCGTGCGGCACGTATACCGTCAGGAGGAGGCAGCCGGTCACGACCTGCAGCCCGAAGTAGAATATCGCCAGCGCGCCCGTCGTGTAGAGCCACGACAGTCGTGTCGGGACCGGCTTGCCGAGCTGCCTGAGCCCGAACGCGTTCAGGATCCCGAACCCGCTACGCTCGAGGAACCACCCCCTCAACCCGTCGATCCGCGATCCGGCTTCCCGCTCCATCGACGCCTCCTCAGCTCGCGCCTCGTGCCGGCTTGACGACCTGATCCAGCAACGTGAGCTTGCCGTCTGCACCGATCGGAGCCAGCTCGAACTCCTTCAGAGGCGTCGTTGCTGGCCTCTTCTTCACGGAGCCGTCCGCACCGAATTCCGCGCCATGACAGGGACAGACGAAACCCCCGTGCCCCTCCCGCCACGACACGTTGCAGCTGAGATGCGTACAGGTCGAGTCGAACGCCCGAATCCGCGTCCCATCGTGCACGACGTAGATCTTCAGACCGTTGAACGAGACCTCGATCGGCGATGCGCCCGGCTCGTCGAAGTAGGACGCGGTCTCACCAAGATCGAGCTGCTTGTCTCGCGGACGGCGAGGAAGCGGCGTCAGATAGCGCACCGCCGCCGCGAGCACCCCGACACCGTATACAAACGGAAAGGCCAGCACGGCAAGGTGCTGGAATTTCCTGCGAGTGACCGGCATCCTTCTTCCCCGCGAGCCTCCCGATCTCCGCAAATCCCACGCGACCTTCTGCTGGGGCCATCTCCTCGCACCCTGATCGTGAGGCTTGAAGTGAGAAGGGAGCCTCCCGTTCCGGGCACCGCGTCCAGGACGCGGACTCCGGGGCCGCTCTTCACTTCAGCCCGCCCCAGCGAGCATACAGTCGTCCGCAGGAGGTTTCCACCATCGGCTCGTCTTGAAATCGATGGCGGCTCCACCATAATCGGGCCGGTGACCAACACCCGGCAACGCTCCAGAGAGGCGTGGGATGCGATCGAATCTCCTCGGAGAACTCAACGAGGCCCAGCAGAAGGCCGTCATCACGACGGAAGGTCCGCTCCTCGTCCTGGCTGGAGCCGGCACCGGAAAGACCCGCGTCATCACCTACCGCATCGCGAACCTCCTCCTGCGTGGCGTCGCCCCCGAGAGTATCCTCGCCGTGACGTTCACCAACAAGGCGGCACGAGAGATGCGCCAGCGTGTCTCGGCACTCACGCAGGGCCGCAAGCCGCGCGGACTGACGCTCTCCACCTTCCACTCGCTCGGGGTCCGCATCTTGCGCGCCGAAGCGAAGACACTGGGCCTCCGCGACAACTTCACGATCTACGACAGCTCCGATCAGGTGTCTCTTCTGCGAACGGTTCTCCGCGACATCAAGGGCCCCGTGTCCGCCGGGGATGCTCGCGGCGTGCTCGCGAAGATCTCCCTGGCGAAGAACCGTTTCGCTTCTCCCGAGGATCTCATCGACGAGGCAACCGATGAGTGGGAGTACTTGATCGGCCGTACGTACGTTCGCTACCAGGAGTCGCTGCAGCGACTCAACTGCGTCGACTTCGACGACCTGCTTCTGCTGCCCGTCAAACTACTGCAGTCAAGCGACGAAATCCGCGAAAAGTACCAGCGTCGCTATCGCTACCTGCTCGTCGACGAGTACCAGGATACCAACGGTTCTCAATACCGATTCACGCACGCTCTGGTCGGCCCACAGCGGAACATCTGCGTGGTCGGCGACGATGATCAATCAATCTACGGCTTCCGCGGTGCGGAGATGGACAAGATCCTCGGCTTCGAGCAGGACTTTCCCGGCGCCAAGGTCGTCAGGCTCGAGCAGAACTACCGCTCCACTGCGTCGATACTCGGCCTCGCCAACGCCGTCATAGCGCAGAACTCCGAGCGTCACGACAAGCGACTCCGTACGAGCGGCCCCACCGGGACACCGGTGCGATGGCTGACTGTACCGGGCAGCGAGGAGGAGGTCGACTGGATCGTGCGCCAGATCCTCGATCTCACGCTACGGGACGGCCGTCACCCGGGTGACATCGCGATTCTTCTGCGCTCCGCGATCCAGGCGCGCCCCTTCGAGGAGAAGCTGAGACTGCGACGCATCCCCTACAAGCTCGTCGGCGGCCAGTCGTACTTCGACCGCAAGGAGATTCGCGACGCGATCGCGTACTGGCACGTCGCGCACAATCCGTCCGACGACATGTCGCTTCTGCGGGTCATCAACACTCCGCGGCGCGGCATCGGCAATACCACTGTCGGCAAACTCGACGAGATGTCACGCAAGCGCGAGATCAGCCTCTACCAGGCACTCCGGCTCGCTGCGGACGGTGAGGGGTCGCTCACCAACAAGGCTCGGTCGGCGGCCGGTGCGCTGGTCTCCGCGTTTCAGGCGGCCCGCGAGAAGGAGCGACTCGGACGATACGAGGACATGTGCAGAGGGCTCCTCGACGCCGTCTCGTACCGCGACGCGCTCACCGAGCTCTACAGTGATCCACTCACGATCCAGTCCCGCTGGAGCGCGATCGAGAGCCTGCTCGAGTCGGTGAAGCGCTTCGAGAGCCGACCGGGCGGCGAGTCCTTCGGGGCCTTTCTCGGCGCCCTCGCTCTTGACGACGCCGACCAGGAGAACGAGGCGGACAACAAGCCCACGGGCCTGACTCTGCAGACGCTCCACAGTGCCAAGGGGCTCGAGTACCCTGTCGTCTTTCTGCCCGGGATCGAGGAGGAGATACTCCCCCACCGTCGATCCGTCGAGGACGGAGACCACGCGATCGAGGAGGAGCGCCGGCTCCTCTACGTCGGAATCACCCGCGCACGCGAGAGGCTCTTCATGACGACCGCGACGTCTCGAAGGGCCTACGGTCGCGATCACCCGCGGCGGCCCTCGCGGTTCCTCACGGAGCTCGCCGATCAGGACCTCTGGGAATCGAGCGGCTACACACCCCTGGCAGACGCATCCCAGGACGCCGTGCAGGGTCATCTGGCGGCCTACCGCCGGATGAAGGAGCTGCAGGACCGATAGAGCGGCAGTCGATCGACAGGGTTCCGCTGCAAGCTCGAAGAGCCGGCATCCAGATCCACGGCACGCTCTCGACAGGTCGCTCGAAGGCCCCTCGACCACGACATCGATCGCGCTCTCCAGCATCCAGCTGGCACTCAGGGCTCGTCCGCGATCTCGACCACATCCGCTCGCACCCCGTCGATCTCCACGACGTCGCCGAGAGCGAGCTTGCGACCGCGTCGCATCTCGACCTCGCCGTTGACGCGGACCTCACCCGCGCGGATGCGAACCTTCGCCTCCCCGCCCGATGCCACGAGGTTGTGGAACTTGAGAAACTGGTCCAGCTTGATCGACGCGTCAGTCACGCCGCCCCGCGGCACCGACACCGCGGAATCGCGACGATCCGCGTGGGTGATTCGACCCTCGCCCCCACCGACAAACCGGATGAGAACAACCCGGGCATGGCCAGCGAGCGGCTCGCCGTACCGATAGCCGCCGTGCTCGAGAAAGTCATCGCTTTCAAGGGACTTCAGATACAGAACGCCGAGCCGGAGCACTCGAGCGGGTCGGCCGTCGGATCTTCGCCGCAGGTCACATGACCGGGAGCGGGAGGTGCCGCCGCTCCGAGGAACAGGAATGAAAAGGTCCCGACAGCATCGGTGAGCTCGATGGCGCCGTTGTCGTCGGTGTCCGCCGAGTCAAAACAGCCTGGTGGCTCCCCCCCCGAGAAGAGGAAATTGAGCGTACGAATACCGTCCGTGAGATCCAGCGTCCCGTTCTCGTCGGTGTCTCCACGCAGAAAAAGATCCTGCGGCGCAGCGGGGACGAGCGACACCTCGATGTCCTCGGGCCCTCCGTCGATCTCGACACCGAACTCGTCCACGAAGCCGATACGGAAGTTATGCTCCCCGCCGCCGTCGAAGACCTTCACTGTCAGCGTGTGCCGCCCTGCCTCGAGCTCCACCTCCGCGAGGCTCTCGTGGGTCAGCGGTGAATCCTGATACGTACGGCCCAGGGCACCGCGAGCCACCGAGTTGACGTACAACGTCTCACCGTCAAGCAACACGTGCACCGAGTCATCGCTCGAGACGCCGAAGTTGACCGTCACGTCGTCCAAAACGTCGAGGTAGCATGTCGCATAGCACATGACCTCGTCGAGGCCGCCGTAGATCGACTCGAAGTCGATGCGGTCGTCATCGTCGTCGAAGTCGATCCACCGGACCCACGTCGGCACACCGTCAGGATTGCGATCGAAAAGGTCGGCAGCCAGTCCGGTACTCGCCGCGTCGCCATCGTAATCCGGCTCGATCGTGTCGCCCGCCGCAGGCTGCATGTTCTCCTGCGTCGTCTCTCCGTCGGTGAGATAGTCGCGAAGGGCCTCCTCCTCACCGGGACTCGCCCCTTCGACCTGACGCGTGAACGGCCCGAGGATCAACCAGTGCTGGATACTCCCGAAGTCGCTGATGCCACGAACGGCGCTCGATGCAACCGCGGTCCTCTCACCGCCGACGACGAACTGGAAGCCGCTGTCCGGCTCCGTGATCTCGCTGCCGAACTCCACGCGTCCGACACCGACCGCGTTGACCTCGTAGGTCAAGATCGGCGGGTCGCCATCGCCACCCGAGACATCGATCGACCACTGCACGATATTGTCCTCGACCACCTGCCCGCCGTTCGAGGCGGACTCGATTTCCCAGCCAACCGGCGCGATGTCCGTGATCGTGACCGAGCCGGCCGCATCGCACACGCCTTGCTCCCGGACGCCGGAGAGCTCCAGCCGGACCTGGTAGGTCCCTCCCTCCTCGTAGAAGGAGACCGACGCTCCCTCGGCGACGAAGGAGTCACCCCAGAGATCGCGGGTGACGGTGACCGGCGCGACGGCACAACCGCCGATCGTCGTGATCGTGAGGTCGTCGATACGCGCAGTCGCACCCTGCTGCTGGCCGAAGTCGAACGATGTTCCGAAGAGAACCTCGACGTTGTTCGCCGGGTCGAGCGTCTCGGGAGTGTGGTTCATGCCGTCCTCGTCGACGACCGTCAGCTGCGGCACCACCGGTGGTTCCTCGTCGATGGGCCACGCCGACATCGAAAGCAGCACGGGGCCTCCCTCGTCCGAGCCCTGCGCCGAGATCTCCAGGCCGTACCAGTCACCACCCACGATCGGAAACGCGAGCTCGGCGACCCCGAAGTCGTCGTTCGTACCCGGCCATTCGGGGTGTGGCACCGCGGTATGACACGCGTCGAACTCGGTGATGGCGATGGCGCCGTCCAGGAACCCTGCTGTTCCGGCCGGGAGGACGACGAACCCGTATCCTCGCTCGTGCAACGAGTCCAGCTGCTCGGCTTCCTTGTCGACACCGACACGACCACGCAGGTAGATGAGAAGCTCGTTGACGGTCTCCGTGTTGACCAGAACACGGAGCTTGTAGTCACGCGTGTCGTCCGGGAACAGGTCTCCGACCTCGTCAGGGTCGAGCGAGAACATGTCGAGCCCGAGGAACTCGTCGTTCGTCAGGAGCAGCTCTCCGCCATCGATCGCAACCGAACCGTTCGGAATGTCCTTACCGCAGAGGTCAACGGCAGCGAGCCCCGCCGGAGCAAAGAACACATCGAGATCGCTGTCGTCCTCGAACTCGACGTTGAGGATCTCCTCCTGCGCGACGCCGCGACCACTCGTGAACATGGCCGCGACCCCAAGAAGACATGCTCCGATGAAAGCGAGCGTGACTCCACGTCCACCCCGATGACGACGAGCCGTAAACATGTTTACACCTTCTCCCGGATTCTATTGAGCCGGCTTCCAGATTCTAGCGACGAAGCGCACATGCCGCTGCCGCGGACCCATTCCACCTGGAACGATTGTAGGACATGGGACAGATGGACTGCAACGACATAACACCGGGCCGCGCGGTAGATCAGATCTTGCGCCGTTTCTCTCGGGGACGAAGTCGGCCACGAAACCGCTCGTAAAGACTCGTGTGGCGAGATTCCAGGACCACAGGCTCACCGTTGACGAACACGTACATGACATGAGTCGCCGGCTCGAGCGGATCGCCGTCGCTGACCAGGAGATCACCGAGCTTGCCGACCTCGATGCTCCCGACGTGCTCCCCGATGCCGAGAATCCGCGCAGCTCCGAGCGTCAAAGCCTCCAGAGCTCGATCGTAGGGCAAGCCGTACGCAACCGCAGAGCCGACCTGGTACGGAAGGTTGCGCGACAATGACGCGTGGTTCGACTGAAACGCGATCTCGACGCCGGCCGCGACGAGGCGCCCCGGATTCGCGAAGGGAGCATCGTACGGATCGTGGCGTTCCGCAGGAAGCGCGTGAACCGGTCCGACGATGACCGGGATCTTCTTCTCGACGAGAAGCCTCGAGACCTTCCAGGCGTCTCGACCTCCGCGCAGCACCGCCTTGACGTCGAGTCGCTCCGCAACACGAATCGCCAGGCGAATCTGCGGCTCACGATCGGCGCTGAAGAGAACGGGAAGCTCACGGCTCACGTAAGGTTCCATGGCCTCGAGGCGAAGATCGACCGGCGGCGGGTCACCACCGGAAGAGCGCGCCTGCTCGCGACGATCGAAGTACTCCCTGGCCCGACGGAAGCGCTCCTCGATCACCTTCACCTGAGGAGGGTCGTCCTCGGCCTCGCGTGAAACGCGGGGCAGAACGATGTGGAGCGCGGCACGCTCACGAAAGACCATTTCCTCGGTGCTGGTTCCGGCGAGCCGGATGACACCGGCCTGCCCGGCGATGAGCGGGCCTGTCGAGACGACCAGAGAGCTCGTCACACCACCGGCGCGGGCCACGGGAATGAGCTCGGAGTGCGAGTTGATCGCGGTCGCGACGCGCAAGTCGGGATGCCATTCTCCCATCTCCGCCGTGTCGACCGAGCCCCGCACCGAGTCGATCTCGGTCAGGCCGAGCTGCGATCCCGCATCGATGAGGCCTGGATAGACATGAAGCCCTTCGAGGTCGACGACTGTCGCACCGGCGGGCTCGACGACGTCGCCGGCACCGCCGACGGCCACTATGCGCCCCTCGTGAAGGACGATCGTACCGCGCTCGATCGGCTCTCCGGAGACCGGTACGATCCACCCACCTCGCAGCACATAGAGCCTGTCGGGGTTCCTCTCGATCTGACGAGGCGTCTCGTCCTCCAGGGGCAAGACGGGCATGACGGTTCTGGCCGCCCTGCGGTCATCATCACGTCGCTCGAACCAGACCTCGCCCTCGATCAACGTGTAGCGGCAGCGCGCGTAGATGCTGAGAGGGTGCGCGTCGAAAACCGCGATGTCGGCGTCCTTGCCGATCTCTATGGTACCGACGCGATCGAGGATCCCGAGCTGCCGGGCCGGATTGCGTGTGATCAACCTCAGCGCCTCCTCGTGCGTCAGTCCGCCGGAGCGTGTCTGTTTCGCCGCCTCCTGGTTGAGCCGGCGCGCCATCTCGGCATCGTCCGAGTTCAGGGACGTGACCACACCGGCACGCGTCAGAATCGCCGAGTTGTGCGGGATGGCGTCGAAGGCCTCCAGCTTGTAGGCCCACCAGTCACTGAAAGTGGATGCTCCGACTCCGGCTGCAGCAATCTCCGGAGCGACCTTGTAGCCCTCGAGCACGTGCTGCAGCGTCGCGAGCTCGAGTCCGAGGTCGCTCGTCGCCCGCAGCAGCATCTGTATCTCGTCAGCGCGATAGCAATGCGAGTGAATGACGCGCTTGCGGTCGAGGATCTCGAGCAGCGCCTCGAGTCGCAGGTCGCGTCGCGGCGGCACCAGGATCTCACCACGCGCCATGCGAGCCGCGTGACGCTCGAGCACCCGCCGGTACTCCTTCGCGTCGGCGAAGGCGCGCCGGATCACGGCCTCGACGCCCATGCGGCTCTGCGGAAAACGCGAGCCCGAGTTTCCCCAGTTCGAGCGACGCGGGTTCTCCCCGAGCGCAAACTTGACACCCGGCCGAGCACCGGGAAAGAGCAAGTCCCGGGGAAGAGCTCCGTAGCGATTGCGGATGACCGCGTTCTGACCACCGATCGTGTTGGCGCTGCCATGGAGGATGTTCGAGGTCGTCACACCGCCGGCGAGCGCTCGATAGAGCCCGATGTGCGTGGGGTTGAGAACGTCGGCGATGCGCACCTCGCAAGTGATCGACTGCGTGCTCTCGTTGACGCCGCCGTCCGTTGCAAGGTGCGAGTGACAGTCGACGATCCCGGGCATCACGAACCAGCCGCGCGCATCGATGACCTTCATACTCTCGAGCGCCTCCAGACCTCGGCCCACGGCCTCGATCTTGCCGCCGCGCACACGCACGTCGGTCGACTCGAGATTCTGTCCCCTCATCGTCAGCACCGTCCCGCCACGAATCAGCACGTCGCCACCCGTTCGCAGCCCCGGCACGCGGTCTGCGTCGAGCTCGGTAGGCAACGCGTCCGGATCGGCCGAAGGCTCCTCCTCACCCCGCTGCCCCACGCTCCCGGGTGTCGTCTCCTTCGGCGTCGTCTCCTTCGGCGTCGTCTCCTTCGGCGTCGTCTCCTTCGGCGTCGTCTTCTTCGCGTCTTTCTTCTTCGGCGGCGAAAAATCGAAGCGCTTGCCGTCGACGAAGACGTGGCGTACGGCGCCACTCTGGCCGAGGTCGACTCCATCCGTCGCACCTTCGACCCTGGCACGCAGCACGATACTGGCGATCTTGCCCTTCTCGATCGAGCCCAGCACGGCGCCGACACCGAGGATCTCAGCCGCGCCCAGCGTCAGCGCTCGCAACGCCTGGCGAGCATCGAGACCGTGCTCCACCGCACGGCGCACCTCCACGAGGAGCTTGCCAGCGTTGGCGCCCGAGCCGGAGCCGAACGCGATCGGAACGCCAGCTTCCACGAGGATCTTCGCACCCTCGGCATCCTCGCTCCAGCGCGCCAGCCGCTGCTGCTGCACTCGGAGCGGCAGCGAACCCGCCTTCTTCCGGACCCGGGGCCTCGCCGTACCACCAGGCACGAGAATGACCCCCGAGCCCCCTCGCAGCACCTCCACGGCGCGATACGCACGCGAGCCGCCGGTGACCACGAGATCGAGCCCGAACTCGTCGGCGAGCCGACGCGCACGTCGAACCTCGTTCTCGGTCGACGCCTCGACAAACGCCGACAACGACCCGTCGACGACCGGAACGAGCGCGTCGAGCGCCGTGTCACGCGGCGGCCGGCGCACGCCGCGCCGGGTCGTCTCCCGCAGACTCCTCCACTGTGCGTGATGACGAGCGTCGAGGAAGGTCTGGCGCAAGTGTGCGATCGCCCCCATCAGGGAGTTCGGATAGCCGCTGCGCGAGCGCGAGAAACGGACCCGCTGCGAGACCTCATCGACGATGACACAGTCCCTCAGTGGACCGCCGTTGAGGGAGACGAGAGACGTCCGGCCGGGGAAAAACCCGCGGCTCTCGGCGATCACCAGCGATCCGAAGCCCTCACGGTGATAGGCGCTGCGCTTGCCGCTGTCGAGGTTCCAGACGTCGAGTGGGCTGCGCTCGGGCATCGTGCCGTCCCGGCGCGCGGCACGCATCGAGGTGGCAGGGCCGGCGCGATGGTCCGGGCCCCGATCGGCGTTGCGCGACTCCTCGCCGCGAGACGAGACACCAGCATGCGTCAGCGCATCGATGAACGCGGGGTGCGCGACCAGCCCGGTAGCGTCGATGCGCTCCGCGAGGTGAGAGTCGTCCGGAAGACCCATGTCCCGACCGACGGCGACGATGATCCCGTCCCGCAGGACGATCGTCGCGTCCTCGACGACGCGCGGGCTTCCGGGATCGCCGAGAAGAGCCGTCGCGTGCTCGACGATCCAGTAGTCGGCAGCCGTCGCCGCCGGGACGCACGAGACGACGATCGGGAGAATCAGAACGCTGAGCTTCATCTGTGGCATTCCTCCATGGACGATGCCACCGCCCGGGAACGCTAACATTCAACCGGTACGATTCAAGACCCGCGAACGCGAGACGGAGCCAACACCAGTCCCACACCGCGCGCCCACGCCTCCGGCGGCAGGTGGGTGCTTCACTCCTGGAGGACCGAAGCTGTCGTCACGACGCCCCCGGGTCGAAACGGAAATCCCGCCGTGGCAGATCGACCGTGGACCGTCCGGGTACAACACTGAGAGGAAATCACTCACCGTCCTCGGCGGAGCCTCTCTCCCCGGCCTGTTCCTGTGCCGCTTCGAGCGCCACACGGTGACGCTTCATCGCCTCGGACGCGTAGGTGTAGAACTTCTGTACGTCCGGGCCAAGGTACCAGATTCGCCGACGCGGTCCGACGACCACCCACTGCGGACAGCGCACAACGGCGAACGCCTCGGCCAGAGGGGTCGCGAAGCCCTTGCCGTCGAATGCCTGCGGCCACGGAACGGCGAGCCTCTTCATCGCGGCCTCGTAGACGCCGGGATCCCGGTCGAGGTTGACGCCGAGCACGACG
This sequence comes from uncultured Planctomycetia bacterium, assembly GCA_964390645.1. Classification (GTDB taxonomy): domain Bacteria; phylum Planctomycetota; class UBA8108; order UBA8108; family UBA8108; genus CAYMLL01. The sequence goes on from CAYMLL010000100.1 coordinate 19,331, forward strand.
AGCTTGCCCTCGAGGATCGGGTACTCCTTCAGTGCCTGGTCGATCGACGCCCGGGGGTCACGGGCAACCGTCTCCACGAACTCGCCGTGCTTCGGCGTCGTCGACCGCCAGAAGTAGATCATCGTGATCTTGCCGTCGAGGCTCTCCGTGGTGAGTCTCACCTCCTCGTCACCGCGGCGAAAGACCTGCGAAAGCTCCGGGACATCGCGAGTGCGCTGCAGCTCGAGGTACTTCAGCGAACGCGCGACCGAAGCGGACCACAGGCTGTCCGGATACTCACTGCCGAGCCGCTCGAAGGTCGCGCCGGCCTCCTGGAGGCGGCCCGTCAGCATGCGGTGGCTGCCGAGAAGAAAGAGCCCCCGGGCGCGATCCTCCGGACCGGGGCCGAGGTCGACCATGGCATTCCACTGCCCGAGCGCGCCCTTGCGATCGCCACCCAGTAGCAGGACCTCGGCGGCCAGCGCGCGAGCGCGTCCGGTATCGGGGCTGGTCGGATTGCGTACCACGTAGTCCGTGAATCGTGCCGCGATTTCCCGGAAAGCCTGCTGCACGTCGTCGCGAACGGGGAATTCCGCGCGAATCTCCTTCTCGAGCGCCCCCAGCGTCACCGCCGGTCGAGACGGGGCTTCCTCCACGACGGCGGCAGCCGGTCCGTCCGCCGCGGCCCGCGCCCCCCCGAAGCCGTCCTCCCCGGCTTCCGGAAGGATTCCGAGCAGGCCGCTCAAGACAAAGATCGAAACTAACCCGAACACCCACCGTACAACACCGTCCAGGAGTCTACGAAGCACCGTTTTCCTGACCATCAGCACCCCTTGAAAAGCTTGACAGCCCCCCGACGGGGCTTACCATCAAATGCTCAGAAAGACGAACTGCCGGCGGCACCTGTCAGCAAATAGGCTGGATTCGCTGGCTGTTTCCGGTCGGGTTCTAGTGAATTTCACAAGACGGGCACGCCCCGCACCGGAGCGAGGTCGCAGGTCCGGGCCCGGCTCCCAGGGCCCTGATGGTGGATCTGCATGGAAGAAGCGGTGGATCTCGGTAGACGAGAAGCCCGATCGTGGGGGTGATCGTCCGCGCAAGCCGAAAGCACGAAGAGAACCCTCCTGTCTTCGAGATTTGTCGGGTCTTCGAAACGTGTCGCGGAACGCTCCGATCCGAAACCGAACAGGGCCCAGACGCGGAACCCGAAATCACGGCAGACAAACACGACAAAGAACAGATCAAGAAAAGCCAAGGTTGTCTACCACCACGTAAAATTAAGAGATAACTCCACCAACCACCAGTCTCTTAATCCCCTTGGCTTTTCTTCTCCTCTCCTGCCCGACCGCGCGGCGCCTCCGAGTCTGAATGGCCGTCGCCTGAAACGCGCCAGAGCGCCAGTGGGTCCCGCAGAAAACGTCTCCAGCATGGTGGACAGAGGTCGAGCCGCATCTCCTTGTGGACGTCTTCCTCGGCGCTCTTCGCGTCCTGTCGAGACAGCACGTCGAGGATTTCGTTCATCTCCGAGTCGAGGTCTCGATCGAGATCCGCGGCGCTGATCTCCATCGGGTCGTAGGCGGCGTGCCCGCGGATGTCGACGACGTAGCGAACGTCCGAGTCGAGCAGCAACGCCGCTCCGCAGCCATCGCAGACAAGCCCGTCACTCACGGCTCCCCCGTCAAGACGCGCAGATGAGTGACGAGTTTCTCTAGACGACGTGCAAGGTCGGCCCGCAGCGTGAAGGCCATGGGAATCGTCTCGCAGCGCGCGAAGTGGAGGTCCTTCTGCCCACCGATCTCTTGCACCGGACCGACCGTCAAGGTACGGAAGCCATCGTACTCGCCCTTGACCCCGGTGATCCGGAGGCGCAGGTAGAACTCGGTCTTGCCGATTCCGTAGGCGACGTAGTCCGTCTTCGCCAGCTGCGGCGCGTACGAGTAGACACGAAAGCGGTCACGGTGAAGCGACTGCACGACGCCGTTCAGGAGGCTCTCGTCGAGCTTCTCACCCTCCACGACGTGCTGATCCGAGCTGAACCCCCACTGATTGTCGAGGTGGGCGAGCCGCCACGACTGCCTGCCCGCGGAAAAGACGACCTCGACGACCGAGGACGGATCGAGAGTCGAGATCGCACGGTCCCGGAAAACGTAGCTACCGACCAGAAGCCGCTGTGGCCACCGCGAGATGACGAGAAAGCGCGACGATTCACCCGAACGATCGACGACAAAGGCGCCGAGCTCGGCGTACTCCTCTTCGGTTGAAAGCCCGAAAAAGCGTACGGTGTGCCGCGCACCACTCTTCAGAAAAATATCCACCGAGCCGGCGTGCCTGTCGACATCGAAGCCCTCTCTCGCATCAGCGGTGTCGGGCTCGAGGAACTTCTCGATCAGCGTATGGTGAAGATCCTGCAGCGCCTCCCGCAGCAAGATCCCGTCGGCATCGAACGTCTCATCTCGTGTCATGTCCTCGACGATCCAGGCTTCCTCGACGTGCCCGGGCCGCCTGGTCACGCCACCGGCCGGCGCCCTGCTGACGGCATAGCGACTGTCACGCGTCGTGCACTCCAGTCGTACGATCTCCTCACCCTCGAAGTCGAAGACGTCGCGCGTTCGAAAGCGTGCGGCCTCCTTCCGGATCTCGCCGATGGGCCCGAATCGAGCGGTAAAGACGTCTCCATCGGAGGAACGACGAACCCAGACACGCTTCTCACCGTCGTCGCCTTCGATCGTCCTGCCGATCTCCAACCGCGAGACACCGTTCCGCCGGTGCGTACCAGCGACCACCATCTCGGGGTCATCGAGGCCGGCGGTCGCCAGGGCCACGGGGTCGTCCTTCGACTCATCCTCGAAGGTCTCGATACCCCAGGCGTTGAGCGCGCTGAGCGTACGCAGAAGCACTCGGCGATCGACGAGATACCCGGCGAGCGGCGAGCCCGCGTCGAATCGCCACACGCTGTCGCCCTCCACGCGTGACATCGACTTCTCGGCTCGACCCTGACGCGACGTCACCGAGAGACGCAGACAATCTTGTGGCGCGATCGGGAACAGCGCACGAGATCGAAGCTCGTTGAGCGATGTCGTGAACGTGGTGCGAGCTTCGTAGCGGGTAACGATCACCACGCCGTCCTCTCCGTCGACTCTGGCGTAGAGGTCCTTGTCGATCTGCGGATGGCGCACACCCAGTTCGACACGATGCTCGGCCCCCTGACGGGTGCGAAAGCTCACCACGAGATCGCTGCCCCCTTCCGGCTCCCACGTCGAGTAAGCCGTCGACTCGGGCGTCAGCTCGGTGACCTTCACCATGTCGACGAGTCCCCACAGTACTCCCTGCACACGCGGGAGAAAGGCGGGAAAACGGATCGGGTCGACGATGTTCCACTGGCGCTCGCCCACGCGTTCCAGAACGATCCTCGGCGCTCTGGCGCCGGCCCCTGTCTCCCCCTCGCCATCGCGGCGCTCGATTTCGGGCCGGCTGCTATCCGACGGCGCGAGGTCC
>CAYMLL010000101.1:0-22593 GCA_964390645.1 uncultured Planctomycetia bacterium
CGGACCACTCGCCCGCCTCGGACCACTCCCCCGCTTCGGACGGCTCGGAAGACTCGCCCGCCTCGGACCACTCGCCCGCTTCGGACCACTCGCCCGCCTCGGACCACTCGCCCGCTTCGGACGACTCGGAAAACTCACCCGCCTCCGACACTTCGCCCTCTGCGACTCCGGATAACTCCGCAGCCGACAACGGCTCGCTTTCCGGACCATCTGCACCGAATAGCGGCTGTTCCGTTTCGGCGTCCTCGCGAGGCCAACGTTCCAGTTCGGCGTCGTCGAGGAGCGGGAACTCCTGCGCAACCGCAGAAGCCAGGGCCAGAACCCCGACGATCGACAGAATTGAGTTCTTCAGACTGACCAACCGGTTCATGGCTACGCTCTCTTCGTACCCTTCACGTAGGTGTATGTGCTTACGGTGAGGTCGATCTCCTTGAGCTCGTTCTTGGCGTTCTCCAGGATCTCCTCGTCGTTACGATCCCCGAGGTCTCCCTCCGTGAAGTTGCCGGTGACACCGGACGGTCTCAGGTTGATGGCGTCGATCTTGAGGAATCGCTTGTGGTTCTCGACCTTCGCGATGAACTGGAGAATGTCCGGAACAGTCCCTTGCAGCTTGAACCTGTAGCGATGGCGCACGAAGCTCTGGGAGTCCTTCTGTCGCGGATCCTGCTTGACCGGCACGTACTCCGCCGTCTTGATCTGGATCTTCGTGTCCTTGCGGTACTGATCCATGACACGAACGAACGCGTCATGCTGGACATCCTCCTCCGGGGGGAGGATCTGGATGTAGCTGTCGATCTGCTCGTTGAGCTTCGCTCGCTCCTCGACAAGACCCGGGATACGCTTGCGCTTCTCGCGAGCGTCCAGCTCCTCGAGCCGGGACTTCTCGATCTCCGCGCACAGGCTGCTACGCTCCTGGAGCTTGGTCCAGTTCAGCGCCCCCACACCCGTGAGAATCGCCACGAAAACGACCGCGGTGACGAAGATCTTCTGTTTCTCGTTGAACTTCATAGTGTGGAATCCTCGCGAGGGCTGGTTAGCCCTTTCCTTTCGTCTCTTCCGTTCCTACGTCGTAAAGCGGCCGCAGGTCGAGACGGATCGTGAACCGGAGATTCTCCGGCTCCTTGTAGCCGTCGAGGGTGACGAACTTCCACTCCGGCTGGCTGATGTTGATGAAGTCGGAGAAGAAGTTGGACGGCTTGATCGCCTGTTCGAGGAAGCCCGCGTAGAACTCGTCCGTGCCCTTGAGACGCTCACGGAAGGAGGTCATGCGATCGACGTTGCTTCCCCGCGAGTAGCACATCAGGCGCAGATAGCCGCCGGATTGCTCCACCGACTTCTTGGCACCCTTACCCTTCGCGCCCTTGACCTGGTACTCGCTCGGATCGAGCTCCCTCATGTCGAGACGGATGATCCAGATCGCCGCGGGCGTCAGCTGAATCAGCTCGTCGAGCTTCTTCGACCAGAGGATTCGATTCGTCTTGATGTTGATGATCGCCTTCTCGCGCTCTTTGTAGTCGGCGATGTCCTCGAGCAGGGAATCGACCTGCCCCGCACTCTGCATGAGCGAAAGGACCTCGTCCCGTTTCCCCTCGAGGCGCTCCTCGAGCACGACCACGTTGAACCACAGGTAGCAGTACGTGCAGAACGCCACAACGGTCAACGCCACGCCGCCGAGAATGATCCCGAACATCAAGGCCGGGGTCTTCGCGGCTTTCTGGAGCTCCTTGGGGAGCAGGTTGACTTGGATCATGCGCCAGTTCCCTTCTTGCGCCCAATCAGGTCCTTGTTCCGTTCGCGCGATTCAGTCCAGAATCCTCGCGGCCAGCCCCATCGCCACTGTCAGCTGTGAGCCCTTTTCCCGGAGCTCGTCGGCGTCGACTTTCTCGGAGCGAAAGTCGAGGTTCTCAGTCGGATCCCAGAAGCTCACGCGACGGTTGAATATGCGCTCGAAAGCGCCCTGCAATCCTGGAAGGTGAGCGCTTCCTCCCGAGACGAAGACCTCGTCAACCTCTCGGTCATACTGGTTCTCGTAGTAATCAAGCGACAGGTGGATCTCATTCGCGAGATCGTCGAGTGTCGCGAGGATACACTCCTCGAGCGTCTCCTCTTTGCCGTTCGGATTGTGCTTGATGTCGTCAGCCTCGACGCCGTCCACGCCCAGTCGTCGGGAGATGGCCTCGGTGAACTCGTTCCCTGCGAGATACACCTCGCGCGAAAAATACGACGTGTTGTTCTTGACGATGTTGATGCTCGTCTTCACCGCGCCGATGTCGACAAGGGCTGTAACGCGATCCTCGTCCTCGACACGAGGACTGTACATGTTGTTGAACTCGAACGCGTTTCCGATCGCAAACGTATCGACATCGACGATGGTCGGTGTCAGGCCGACCTCCTGCACGAGTTGCACGTGCTCGTCGATGACCGTCTGCTTGACGGCCACGAGAAGGACCTTCATCTCCTTCTCACCGTCCGGATTCGTGGTCTCGCCGAAGTCCCTCAATCGCACACAGTCGAGAACGACCTCGTCGACATCGAAGGGAATGTACTTGTCTGCCTCGAATCGCAGCGCGCTCTTGAGATCGTCATCCCCCATCGCCGGCATGTTGATGTAGCGGATGATCACCGAACGACCGGAAACGGCGGTCGCGACACGGCGCGTCTTGATCCCGGCGTCCCGAAAGAGCTCACCCAACGCGTGAGGAAGATCCTCCTTGCTCTCGATGGCGACGGTGCCGAAACCAGTGAGCTTGACCTGATCGCGAACCTCGGTCAGCTCGACGGCCTTGATCTCGTGCGATCCGATATCAAGCCCGACAATGCTCTTCTTGTTACCAAACATCCAGGGTACCCCGAGCGGATTCGTGAACGTCCTACACCAGCCCTGACTTCGTCGGTCCGTGGGAACAGTTCTTCTATCGGGTAGAACGCGGGAGGTCCTGTACCGCAAGTACCGTGCGCTGCAGGGCCGAGTAGCGCCTGACCTCTCGAACCGGGTGGAAAAACCCGCTTATCAGGCTCGACCAGGCAACGCGGGACGGGGAGCTCGAGATCCCGGAGGCTATCGGAAGCAGGTAGGACATACCCGGCGGGTAGACGGCGGGTGGCGACATCCGGTGTCCGGACCCGGCATTCGAAGGACGGAGATCGAACTCCGAGGTGGCCGCGAACGTGGAGTCGACACGGGCGCCCGGCCAGGCGACGCGAACCGATAAGCTCCCGGGCGATCAAGTCGAGTCTCGACCCACCGATCTCGACGTCCCCCCACGCCCGTCGACTCGACAGGACACCTCACCCACGAACGGAGCTGCTCGTTCCAAAGCGAGCAGAGCCTCCGGACGACGGCGGTCAGGTGAAATCAGGCAGCAGTCCCACCACCCGCTCCTCGAGCAGTGCCCTCGCCTCTTCGGCCCGCTCGCAGGCGAGACACTCCTCGGCGAGCTCGAAGGCCTCGCACATGGAGACCTGCCGGATCACGCGCTTGACCGTCGGAATGGAGATGGGACTGACACTGAAGTAACGCAAACCGAGGCCGAGCAGCAGGACCGTGTAGATCGGCTCACTGCACATCTCGCCGCAGAGCGAGACCTGAATACCTGCGTTGGCGCCCGCCTGGATGACCATCTTCATCAGCTTGAGAATGGCAGGGTGGGCGGGCTGGTAGAGGTGCGCGACCTTCTCGTTGACCCGATCGACGGCGAGCGAGTACTGAATCAGGTCGTTCGTCCCGATACTGAAGAAGTCGACCTCCCTTGCGACGCGGTCGGCCATCAGCGCGATCGATGGCACCTCGACCATGATGCCGACCGGCACGCGCGCCGCCAGCTCGACGCCGTCAGAGATCAACTCGTCGCGAACGTCCTCGATGACTGCACGCGCCTGGCGTACCTCCTCGAGCGTGGCGACCATCGGGATCATCAGCTTCACCGATCCGAGTGACGAGACACGCAACGCAGCACGGATCTGAGCGCGAAAAAGTGCCGGTTTCTCGAAGCAGAGTCGGATCGATCGACAACCCAGGAAAGGATTCGGCTCGTGAAAGCCGACGGCCTCGTCGTGAAACTTGTCGGCGCCCGCGTCGAGCGTGCGAATCACCAGATCCCGACCCTTGAGCGCTTTCACCGCGCGACGATACGTGCGCAGGTGGAGGTCCTCGTCGGGCTCGCCGTGCTCGTAGAGGAACTCGGTACGGTAGAGGCCGATTCCCGTCGCCCCCCACTCGAGGGCAGCGTTGACCTCCTCCGGAAACTCGATGTTGGCCGATAGCGAGATCTCGTACCCGTCGATCGTCTCGGCCGGCCAGCGCACCTCCTCCTGGAGACTCGTGTAGAACTGATCGGAGTACTCGGACTTGCGGCGATACTTCTCGAGCGTCTCCTCATCAGGATCGATCACCACCTCGCCACTGTAGCCATCGAGGATGACCGTCTCCCCGCCGACAATCTGATGGGTGATGTCTCGCAGCGCCACGACCGCCGGAATCTGCATGGCCCGTGCAAGAATCGCGGTGTGCGACGTACGTCCGCCGACATCGACGGCGAAACCCAGCATGTTCCGCTTGTCGAGCGCGGCGGTCTGGCTCGGAGTCAAGTCGTGAGCTACGAGGACGGAAGGCTCCTCGAAGGTACGAAGCCGGTTGTCGGCCTTGCCGAGCAGGTGGCGGAGAATCTTGCGCTCGATGTCGGCGACGTCGTGGGCGCGATCGGCAAGGTACTCGTTCTCCATGCTCTCGAAGCGATGCGAGTATCCTTGGAGCACGAGCGACGTCGCGTACTCAGCGCTGTTCTTCTTCCCGCCGATCCGCTCGACGACGTCGTGGCGTAGACCAGGGTCGCGAACCATGTCGCGGTGCGTCTCGAGCACCTGGCGCACAATCGCCAGATCCTCCTGCACGCCGACAATATCTCTCTCGATCTCTCCTGCAGCGCGAGCGACGGCAACGTCAAAGCGTTGGACCTCCTCGTCGACCTTCGCCTCGGCGACGTAGCGTCGACGAATACGCAACTCGTCGCGACGCAGAACGACCGCCGTCCCGATCGAGATGCCCGGAGAGACTGCGATGCCACGCTTTACCACCATGCCCACGCGTTCCTCGGTCCGCGTCGTAGCCTCGCTCTTCGCCGAAAGCCCACCGCTACGTCGAGATACCGCCCTATTCGTCGAATGACCGACCAAAGAGCTCGGCAATCGCGGTGCAGGCGGGCTCGGCGTCGTCACCCCGTACGCGTAACAGCAGCCTGGATCCGTTCTCCGCACCCATGGTCATCAACGCGAGGATGCTCTTCCCGTCGACCTCCGTGTCGCATCCCTCCCGACACAGCGTCACGGAGGACTCGAATTGACTGGAGACCTTCACCAGTTCGGTCGCGACGCGGGCGTGCAGCCCGTACTTGTTGGAGACCTCAACCCAGCGCTCGAGTTTCATGAGCCTCGATCATGATCCTGTCCCGAGATAGCTTTCGGCCGAACCGCAGCCCTGGCCGTCGGCCCGCGAGAGAGAAACTCGTCGTAGATAACGCGAGCGAGACCGAACGAGTCATGTCGAACCGCTTCGGGCGGTTCCTTCGGGCTCGCCGTCCGGGGCTCGGCCCATCCGGAATCATCGCTTCCGGAGCAGCAAAAATCGCCGAAAATCAACCGAACCTCGGCCATGTCATCGTGCTCGAGCATATCACAGACAACCGGCTCGGCCCCGGACTCACGGTACCGACGGAGCACGTTGTCCGGCACGTCGCCTCGGTGCGCCACAACCGCATCCGGAAAGCCCGGCCCGACATGACGCACGAGCGCGCGGATATGATCGGAGAGCGAATACCCATCGGTCTCACCCGGTTGCGTCATCAGGTTCGCAATGTAGACACGCGGGCTGCCTGTCGCCTCGATGGCCTCGACGAGCCCGTCGATCAGCAAGTTCGGCAGCACGCTGGTGTAGAGGCTGCCGGGACCGAACAAAAAAAGGTCAGCCTGCGCGATCGCCGTACGAATGTCGTCGGAGAGAGGAACCGGGGACGGGCGCACCTCAACCTGCTGGATCGCCTTGCCGCTCTTGGTGATCTGTACCTCGCCGGTCGACTTCGACCCGTCCGGATGATGGGCAACCAGCGAGACCCTCGTTCCGCTACCGGGCAGGACCTGACCACGAACGTTAAACAGCCGGTTGAGCTCGCGGATGGAGACGCCGAAGTCGCCGACAAGACGAGCAAGAACAGTGATGAACAGGTTGCCGAAGCAGTGATCCTTGAACTCGGCTTCCTCGAAACGGTACTGGAATGAACGTGCGATCAGTGGATCGATGTCCGCAAGAGCGAGCAAACAATTGCGAATGTCGCCCGGCGCCGCGATGTCGAAGTCATTGCGCAAACGTCCGGAGCTGCCGCCATTGTCGGTGACGGTGACCACCGCCGTGATGTTCTCCGTAAAGGACTTCAGACCCTTCAGTAGTGCGGCCATACCGGTGCCGCCGCCGAAGGTCACGACCCTCGGGCCCTCCCTCGGCTCTCGAGGAGACGGCGAGTTTTCGTCCCGCGGAAACGAGGCGCTCGTAGCTGTGGATTCAGCGGAACAGCTCATCGGTTTCCCTGAAAATCTCGGTGATGCTCGAGGTATTCGTCGACTGCATCATGAAGCGCAGCGACTTTTCGTCACGGTGCAACGACGCGATACGCTTCATGATCGACAGGTGCTCGTCGGCTCCAGCCTCGGAGGACAGCACCAGAAAGAGCACGTGGACTGGCTCACCGTCGACCGACTCGTACGGCAGGCCGGTGACGCAGCGCGCGTAGACACCCACCAGCGCGTTCTCCACGAAGCCGCAAGCCTTCGCGTGCGGAACACCCAGGCACTTGCCGATGCCAGTCGAAGCCTGGCTCTCCCGCTTCTGGACCGCCTTCTCCGCCTTCTTGACGGTCTCTTCATCGAGCTTGCCCTGCTCCACGAGCAGCCCGAGCATGTCGCGGATCGCGGCCTTCTTGTCGCGAACGTCAAGATCGAGGATCATCGAAGAAGGAGGAAAGAGATCGACAAGATTCATCGATGTCAGCCTGTTCGCGGAAAACTCAAACCGGAGAAACGTCGATCCAGAAGTCCGCGGACGCCGCCACACCGTCCGGAACAGACGGGTCTGTCACTCCGTTCCCACGACTCGGAAGCGAGACGTCTATTCTCGCTCACGAGCCTTCGCCATCGACCACGTCGTCCCCGGCCGGCGGGAACTCGCGCTCTTCCACGATATCCTGGTAGCTGGGCTCGTCCTGGTCGCTGGGATCATCAGAGCCGTAGTCCTGATCCCCCTGCCCGGCGGCGGAAGGACTCTCGTCGGGACGGCGGCTGCTGGGCGCCCCCTTGTGACCCTTGAGCTTCTCCTTGTGACGGGTCAGCTGCACCTCGGCCTTGTCGAGGACGGTATCGATCGCTGCGCGGAGATCGTCCTGTCGGGAATGGCAGACTACCGGCTTCCCCCCCCTCACCGAAAGCACGACCTCGGCCTCAGCACCTCCGGCCCCCCCCGCGGAACTGCGGTCGTGACCGAGAGTCACCTCGATCTTGAGGATTCCGTCGAAATACCGCTGTAGCTTGGCGATCTTCTCCTCGGCGTGCTGTCTGTGACGAGAAGATACCCGGCCGTCACGAGCCGTGACAACGATCGGGGGCATACCTGCTCCTTCACCACCTGCAAGTGAGGCCGAGCGGCCCAATGTCTGACCCACGCTCCCGTTAGCGACGACACGGCAGCTGCCGAAAAAGCCGATCCGAGACCGACCACCTCGCGCCCGGAACTACTCTTCAAAGGCCAGAACTTCTTCAAAGGCCAGAACTTGTTCAAAGACCAGCCGTGACATTTTCCACAAACCGCTCATAGGGCACCGTGATGATAGCAACTCGCCCAGGCCGTGTCAAACCGACGAATCCAGCCCTGAGGAACCCTGAGCACCGAGCAACAGGAAATCCCCCAGAGCCCGAGGCGTGCGGACGGCAGCCGCGAGCTCGTCCGCGTCGAAGAGCACCCGCACGAGCGCCAGGCCCTCCGACGGCGCAGTTCTCCCGGAGCGGGTGCGGTCGAGGGACCGGAGAATCTCCGGCAGCGCGAGGCCGTCGAGCCGCCCCACACCCACATCCAGCAGGGTGCCCGCGATGTTCCGCACCATCTTGTAGAGAAACCCGTCGCCAACCGCCTCGACGTGGACGAACCGACCGTCCCGTCGCACCAGCACTCTACGAACCCGACGCACCGTGGTCTGCGGCTGGGGCTCGCTGCGATTGCGGAACGCATCGAAGTCGTGCTCGCCCTCGAGATGCGCAGCGGCCTCTCTCATGGCGTCGACGTCCGGCGTGCTCCTCAAACGGGTCGCGAACCTGCCGAGGAAAGGATCGTCGTCGGGACCGACGACATAGGTGTACCGGTAGAGCTTGCCGAGATTGTCCTGGCGTGGCCGGAATCGGACGTCCACGTCCCGCGCCGCGCGCACGCGCAGATCGTCCGGCAGCTCGCGGTTGATCACCTCCCCGAGCCGATCGGTAGGAACCGCGGTCGACGTCACGAAGGCGGCGGCCTGTCCGTACGCGTGGACCCCGGCATCCGTACGACTGGCCCCCTCGACTCCGACGTCCTCGTCCAGAGCGCGACCGATCGCGCCAGCGAGTTCGCTCTGCACCGTCCGCGTGCCCGGCTGCGTCTGCCAGCCGTGGAAACGTGTTCCGTCGTACGCGACGATCAGGCAGACCTTTCGCATGATCTCGACTCCTGCGACAGTCTCCGGGGAGATCGACGCCGATGAACCGGCGCACGTCACGAGGCCAGCTTCACCGCAACCCCGGCGTGCGTGACAATGCCCACGTCACGCAAACACACTCTCCGCGATCTGGATCGCGTTGAGCGCCGCGCCCTTGAGAATCTGGTCTCCGACGACCCAGAGATCGTAGGTCGAGGATTCCGTCGGATGCAAACGCAGCCGGCCCACCTGGACATCGTCCGACCCGCTCGCGAAAAGGGGCGTCGGGTACCGGTCCTGCCGCGGCTCGTCGATGACCTGCATCCCCGGTGCGGCATCGATGGCAGCGCGAACCGCGTCGAGCTCGAGCGGCCGAACCGTCGTCACCTGGATAGACTCCGAGTGCGCCCGCGCCACCGGCACACGCACACAAGTTGCGCTGATGGAGAGATCCGGAAGACCCATGATCTTGCGGGTCTCGAGAATCATCTTCATCTCTTCCTTCGTGTAGCCGTCTTCCAACACATCGTCGATGCGGGGTATCAGGTTCCCGGCCAGCCGGTGCGGAAACGGCGAGTCGGCGAGCGTCTCCCCCGCGAGCTCCATCAGGGTCCCGTCATCCAGGAGGATCCATCGGCGACAGCGCCTGAATCGGCTGCAACGCCATGACCATGATGATCGTCGAGCAGTTCGGATTGGCGATGATCCCGTTGTGGGCATCGATCGCCGCCGGGTTCACCTCGGGCACGACCAGCGGAATCTCCGCTTCCATGCGAAACGCTGACGAATTGTCGACAACGAGAGCACCGGCGTTGACCGCCGCGGGGGCAAACTCGCGCGAGATCGACGCGCCCGCCGAGAACAGCGCCAGCTCGACACCGTCGAAGGCGTCGACGTCGAGCACTCTCACCGGCACGTCCTCGCCGCGAAAGCGAATCGTCTTCCCGGCCGAGCGTTTCGAAGCGAGGGGGACGAGCTTGCCTACCGGGTAGTCCCGGGCCTCGAGGACCCGCAGCATCTCCTCGCCAACGGCTCCGGTCACGCCGACCACCGCCACCTTCTGCAAGCTCATCGGGAGTCGCCTTTCCCTTCCATCTCTCGCCGCCGCCGGTGTTCTCGCAGAGTCACCAGCAAGCACATGAGCGGCACGCCGAAGAGAAAGAAGAAGATCACGAGAACGATCACCAGCTTGGGAACGCCAACAAACAGCACGAAGCTCATCTCCAGATCGTGAAGCCGCGGGCCAGAACCAGCCCCATCCCGCTCGCGTCGCGCCGCCGCGAAGCACCGCGGCCGATGTTGCAAAAATACCGTGACGAAGCGCGATGAAAGGCCCGAGCCATCGAGAATACCGGCGCCGGCCCGGAGTCGCAAGCGACAGCACGGGAGGCGCGAGAGCGACGGTGGAATTCGGCCGGGGGTGGCGCAGCCCGCCTTCCGGACGTCGTCCGTCAGACTGCCGTCGCTTCGCGGTACATCAAGGCCTCGACGATCTCTCCTTCTGCGACACCGTCCCTCCCCTCCAGGTCGGCGATCGTCCGCGCCACCCTCAGCGTTCGAGCGAATCCGCGAGCGGAGAGGCTCAACCTCTGCGCGTGCTGCCGCAGCGTCTCGAGCGCCCCGGGCGCGACGCACCCCACCGCGATCAGCAGCTGCAGGGACACTTGCGAGTTGACGACGGCGCCTTCCCACCGCGCGTACTGTCGCTGTCGTGCGTCTTGCACCCGACGACGCATGGTCGCGGAGTCGAGCTCGTCGCGACGCGGCGCTCGTCCGATCCACTGTGCGGGATCCAGCGAGGCCACCGACAGAAACACGTCGATGCGGTCCCGTAGAGGCCCCGACAGCCGACGTTCGTAGAGCTCGGTTTGACGCGGCGTGCACCGACACGAGCGCTTCGGGTGGCCGAGGTAGCCGCAGGGGCAGGGGTTCATCGCGGCGACCAGCAGCGAGCTGGCCGGAAAGGTGACGGCTCCGGCAACGCGCCCCACGGTGATCTCGCCCTCCTCGAGCGGCTCGCGGAGGGCCTCCAGCGCGCGAGGCGAGAACTCGGGAAGCTCGTCCAGAAAAAGGACTCCGCGGTGCGCTCGGGTCACCTCACCGGGCGTCAGCGGCACGCCGCCGCCCACGAGACCGGCGTAGCTGATGGTGTGATGCGGAGCACGAAAAGGAGGCCAACGAACGAGGTGGGAGCCTCTGTGCCCCTCGCAGACGCTGCGCACGCGCAGGACCTCCATCGCCGCGTCGACGGAGAGCTCGGGCAGGATCGACGGGATACGCCGTGCCAGCATCGTCTTGCCGACTCCCGGAGCGCCACAGAGGAGCATGTTGTGACCTCCGGCCGCTGCGACGAGGATGCCACGTTTCGTCGCCTCCTGCCCACGGACGTCGGAGAAGTCGATGGTCTCCGCAGGTCTCTTCCCGGCCGCCGGCGGGGGCGTGAACGGAACCCCGCGTCCCCGGATCACGTCGATGGCCTCGCGAAGATGATCGACGCCGTAGACTGTCGGGCCCCGGAGCATCGCTACCTCCCGGGCGTTGCCGGTCGGTACGACGATCTCTCGAACCCCCTGACACCCCAACGCGTCGGCGCTCAGAAGGGCGCCGCGAACGGCCCGCAGCTCGCCCTCGAGGCCGAGCTCGCCGAGAAAGCCCGTACGCGCCAGCCGCACGGGGTCGATCGGCGCGCCCGGAAAGTCACGGACCGTATCGCTCGCGAGCAAGATCCCGAGGGCGACCGGCAGATCGAATCCCGCCCCCTCCTTCTTCTGCGACGCCGGGGCGAGGTTGACGAGAATCTTCGCGGACGGGACTCGATAGCCACTGTTGCGCATCGCCGCCCGGATGCGGTCGCGGCTCTCACGCGTCGACTTCCCCGGAAGTCCGACGACCTGGAATCGCGGCTCGCCCCGGCGACAGAAGTCGACCTGCACCTCCACCGGTCGTCCGTCGATACCCTGGTAGTCTCCACAGTGAAGACGCACGACCCCCTGGGCACGGCGGCCGAAGGCCGGATGTTCCTCACCCGGACGTACGTCCTGCGAACGGGCCCCGACCCTCCGAGAATCATCAGCTGACGCGCTCATCGACGACCTTCCTCCCTGGATGGAAGACGTCCGACGAAACACGGCGGCTGGCGGCGGAACGCGACGTGGAGAAGGATTATGGAACCACGCCGCGCGCCCGCACGGGAAAACTTTGCCGGCTCCGCGGGGTCGGTGTTACGATCTCATTGTGTTTCCGTAAGTGCTTGGCAGCGTGGATTATCAGGAAGCTGACCGGGACCGCGTGCGCGCACGCGTCTCGAGCTCCGGAGCCCCTTCGATGACGAACCCGCGCGTCCGATTCGTGCCCCCTCTGCTGGTTGCCACCGCCGTTGCGCTCGTCCTCGTCAACGCATCTCGCGCGACCTTCAGCGCCGAGGATCTGTCGAGCGACGCCGCGCGCCAACGAGTCGACAAGCTCGTCCGGCTGCTCGAGAAAAAAGACGGCGACGGCTTCTGGTCCCTGGTGGTCCGCATCGAGCACCTCGGAAAGAGCGCCGTTCCAGCACTCGTGGCGCGACTGGACTCCGCCAACGAGAAGACACGACTGGGCTGTGCCAAGGCGCTTCTGACCCTCGGCGGCGAGAGCGCACGAGACAAGGCGACCAGCACGCTCGGCGAACTGGCGCAGAACGCGAAGCAACGGACGGTCCGCATCGACGCCATCCAGGTCTACGGACTCGGCTCGGACGATGATGATCTCGACGTCGTCATCGAGAAGCTCGAATCGCTGCTCGAGTCGGAGACCGACCCGGGCGCGCTGATCGCTCTCTGTCGCACGCTCTGGGAGCTCGACAACCTTCAGAGCGCACGTGATAAGCTCCTGTCGCTTCTCGCGTCTCGCGACCCCACCGTGCGCCAGGAGGCTGCTCTGACGCTCGCGGAGGGCGGGCAATACGAGAACCCCACCGTCAAGAATGTGTTGCGCAGCCTCAAGAAGGAGCCGACAACGCGCGGGCGCCGCGCCGAGATTCTCTACCGGCTGATGAAGCTCGAGACACAGCTCGACGACCGTCTCTACCGGGGCGAATTCGTCCCCCGGGGAACCGACGCCGAGAAGCTGCTCGCGAAACGCGAAGGACGGATTCGCGACCTCGAGAAACAGGTTCGCAAGCTCGAGAATCGACCCGCACGATCTTCTCGACCCGGAACCGCGGCGGCCCGCGACACGCCCGAGGATCTGCTCCTGGAGGAGGTTCTGGCAAAGATCGGCAAGCTCTACGTCGACGGTGACAAGACGAGTCGCGAGCGCTTGTTGACGAATGCGGTCAAGGGAATGGTCCACTCGCTCGACGAGCACTCGGTCTTCATGGAGGCCGAGCAGACGAAGGACTTCAACCAGGACATACGTGGCGAATACCCCGGCATCGGTGCGCACATCTCGAAGCGCCCGGACGGCCCACTCGAGATCCTCCGCCCGATCTACGGGGGACCGACCCACCGGGCCGGCCTCCTCTCCGGCGATCTGATCATCGAGATCGATGGACGCCCCACCCCGACGCTGAAGCTCGACGAGCTCAAGGACCTCCTGCGCGGCCCTCGCGGTACCACGGTAACGCTGAAGATCCTCCGACGCGGCTGGAATGACCCGCGAGACTTCCAGCTCGCGCGCGACAAGATAGCGCTCAACTCAGTATTCTACGAGTCGCTTCCGGAGCGGCTCGGCTACCTGAAGCTGACGCAGTTCGGGGCGCGCAGCGCGGACGAGTTCCGCGAGGCCCTCGACAAGCTCGAGGCAAAAGGACTCGACGGACTGATCATCGACCTTCGCAACAACCCCGGCGGCTACCTCCCGGTCGCCGAGAAGATCGCGGACCTCTTCGTCAACGGCGATCTGCCGATCGTGACGCAAAAGGGTCGCGACGGCGACGGAGAACAGACGACGATGCCCACTCCGCAGGCGCGCTCGGGTTACGCGATCGTGATCCTCGTCAACGGCAACAGCGCCAGCGCCTCGGAGGTCGTCTCCGGCTGCCTGCAAGATCACCGACGGGCGACGCTCGTTGGCCAGCGCACCTTCGGCAAGGGCAGCGTGCAGCGGCTGATCCCCGTCGAGTCCGTGCTCGGATGCACCCTCAAGCTGACAGCACAGTACTGGTATCTGCCACTCGGACGCTGCATCAACACGCTGCGCGACGAGAAGGGGCGTGTGCTCGAGAAAGGCGGTGTCGTCCCCGACATCGAGGTCGAGCGGGAGCTGCTTGCGACATGGAGACTCGAGGAGCGCGCGACGCTGCGCACGAACGAGAAGATCGCCGAGTACGTCGAGACACACTTCCAGAAGCTGCGCGAGCTCGTCCCTCTCGGCGACCGCAACGACGAGTCCCGCTACCCGAATCTCACCGAGCTTCACGCGTCGCTCGATACCCACGCCCTGCGGGCGGACGTGCGACAGGTGCTTCGCTACCATACGCGACGCAAGCTGGAGGATGAGCGTGGCCGCGAGTTCGCGTTCGACCTGCAGGAGGACAATCAGCTGCAGCGCGCCCTCGCACATCTTCTCGAAGCCGCGGGCCGCGACGCGGCCGAGAGCGACACCTGGCGCTGGCTCGCCGGGAACGAGCCGCAGAAACCCCGTCCCGGGGGGGACCCCGACGCCGAGTGATCGGCCGGACGGTTCGTCGAGAGTGCGTCGGAAGTGCGACTCGAACACCAGAACGGGTCGCCCCGATCGGGATCGAGAGGCCGGAGCGCGGGCGCGGCATCGTCGAGCCCCGGCGAAGCGGAAACCGGGCGCCATCTCCGCTCCCGACCTCGAGTCTCACCCTCGTGCGAGGAAGCCGGGTTCGTGGAGATCGCCGCGACCGAGAATCGACGACGACGCATCACCGGGAGCGTGCCGGGAGACGGAGAGGCCAGGGGCTCCACGATCGTCGCGGTCCCTGAAGCAAGGGCCCGGCAGGAGCTTCGGGACACCCGGGCGCTGCTCCGGGGGACACACAACGCCCCGCAAGGGCGAGATCGCCCACGCTGCCCGACCGGGGTCCTCGAGAACGGCGTAACGCGAAGTCCCGGCGGCGGGGACGTTCGCGGCGCACCGGGGGCGCGAGATCAGCGCTGGGCCACGCGGCCAGAGCGGCCGTTCCCGGACGACGGGTCGTTCCGGGCGGACTGCACGTACGCGGTCTGCCACTCGTCCTTCTCGCGCGAGTAGCAGAAGACCGGCGTCAACTCGAAGACTTCTGCAAAGTCGTAGATCGACTCGAAGTCCGCCTTCGAATCGGCGTCCTGCTTGCCCATCAGGTCATGCTCGACGAGGTTGAAGACGATCTCGCCGAAGTCAGCCGTTCGGGAGACGCCCCACGAGCCGAGCACGGTCCGCGCGAGGCATCCGAACTGATCGATACCGTATTGACGGATCCCCTCGAGCAGCTCCTGACCGGAGACGTGCTGACTCGATCCCGGTCGCGCCTTGACCAGGTTCTTCAGCGTGAAGTCGAGCGCCTCGTAGACAAAATTGTACGCTTCCGCGTCGTAGCGGCCGTCGTTTTTCAGCAGCGCCCGGAACTTCTCGGCGGCGGTCATCCTCGCCTCTCTCGCCCAATCGGAAACAGAACCGACGGCCCGTCACGAGCCCGTTGTCGGTTCTGTTCTTCGGCGAGCGCGTGAGGTTCTCGTGAGCCGTTTTGACGCGTGATCGGCCCTTCGATACCACTACATGAATCGCTCATGTCCCGGTAACGTCGACGGCCTGGGGGATTCACCCCGAACAACGACGGGAAGTCGGTACGGCAACCGACGATCAGCCGCGACGGTACCGCCGGTAGAGACGGCCGAGCAGCTGCTCGAACACGAGATCCGCCTGAACGTTGCCGTCGAGCGCTTGCCGCAGCTCGAGGAAGAGGGACTGATCGTCGATCAGCAGATCGATGTGAGGAGCGGCGCTCGTCGTCAGAGCACCGCGCGTTCGCTCGACGCATTCGTCGAGGAGTCGGCGTACGCGCGCACGCTGGGTTTCCTCACCCGGGTCCAGATCGGCGAGAATCAGCCGCGGATCTTCCCGCGCGAAGAACCCACGGTCGAGACGCTCGAGCAGCGAGCCCGAGAAGTCGAGGCCGTCGACGCTCACGCCGACGTCATCTCGCTGGAAGCGGACACGATGACAGCGCGACACGATCGTGGGCAGGAGCGTGCCGGCCGATATCGCGGTGAGCACGAGGACGAATTCGCCGGCAGGCTCCTCGAGCGTCTTCAGCAGCGCGTTGGCCGCGGGAACTGTCATGCGATGCACGCCCTCGACGATGGCGACGAAGGCATGGTCACGGCTGAAATGGCTGCGCTCGCAGATGGCACGAACGGTGCCGATGTCGATGACCCGCTTGCCCTCGGCAGGGCCGTAGACGGAAGCCCCCGGATGATTGCCGGCCTCGACGCTCCGGCAGGCAGCGCAGGTCTCGCAAGCGCTCGCCGATTCGCAGAAGAGCATCTTCGCGAGCTCGATCGCGAATCGCTCCTTCTCCGCGTCCTGAGGACCCAGAAAAAGGTACGCGTGCGACAGCCGACCGCGTTCGAGGGCCCGACGAAAGTACTGCCGCGGGAATTCGTGCGCTGAGTTCGTCCGGGTGACCATCAATCCTCCCTTCAGAGGCAGTCCTCGAGCGCCGCCAGAACGCGCTCGTGCACCTGTTCCACCGAACCGCTCCCGTCGATCAAGACGATGCTCTCCGCGAATCGCTCAGCGAGTGTCAGAAACCCGGCACGCACCTGAAGCTGAAACTCGAGCCCCCGCCGCTCCATGCGGTCGGTGTCGTCGAGACCCCGGTACGGGACCTCCGGGTCGACATCGATGAGAAAGGTGCGATCCGGCTCCAGCCGGCGCGTCGCGACGCGGCCAACCGCCAGGGCCTCGTCGATACCGACACCGCCGACAATTCCCTGATAGACGACGCTCGACCACAGGAAGCGGTCGGAGATGACGACCTTCCCGGCGTCGAGCGCAGGCTGCAGCTCGAGCCGGCAGAGCTGCGCTCGCGCCGCCATGAAAAGGAGCAGCTCGACCTCCGGAGCGAGGTCGCCGCTGTGTGGATCGAGGAGAATGCGCCGCAGCTCCTCGCCGAGGGCGGTGCCTCCCGGCTCGCGAACCACGAGCACCTCCCGACCGTCACGCTCGAACCGCTCGCGAAGCCGATGAGCTTGCGTCGTCTTGCCGGCGCCGTCGACGCCTTCGAAGGTCAGGAACATACGCAGAGGGACCGTCAGTCCCGCGCTGATCAGTAAGTCGAGGTGACGCGCCGCAAGAAGGCTCGCACCTTGCCACGACGCTTCTCGACCGCAGCACGAATCTCGCCGATCTTTGCCTGGGTCGCGAGGACCCCCTCGTTCACCATCATCTCGAGATCGCTGAAGTCCGACCAGTACTTCTGGCCGACAGACGGCTCGATGACCACGTCGGCGCGTGCGACCTCCATCGCGTTCAGCCGAGCGCAAGCGATCGACTCGACACGCAGGAGAACGTCCAGCCCGCGGTCGGCCTTGTCCAGCTTCGCGAGATCGCTGGAGATGTCCACTGCGATCACCACATCCGGCCGAAACTGAGCCACCGCCGCCTTCACCGGGACCGGACCGACGACACCGGGGTCAACGAGAAGGCGGCCATTGTACTCGACCGGCGGGAAAAACCCAGGAACCGAGCTGCTCGCGAGCACGGCGTCGCGCAGCGATCCCTCGGTGAGAAGAACGTCCTCTCCGGAACGGATGTCGAGCGCCGGCACGGCGAAGGGCAACTCCGTGTCCGAGAAGCTCTTTTCGGGAACCAGATCCTCTATGAGCTCGGCGAGCATCTCGCCCCGTAAGATCCCGGGTCTGCGCAGAAGATTCGAGAAGACGTAGCCCTTCCTGATGTTGCTCAGAATGCTCTGGAGAAGATTTCGCTCGACGTCGTCCGACTTCAGCAGGATCTTCTTGAAAGCGTGCCCCTCGAAGGCCTCGCTGCGCAGGTAAGCGAGCGCATGACGTGTCTGCAGCAGGGCGTCGGGCTCGAGAGAGTAGACGGCTCCGACAAACGCGCCGACACTGGTGCCGACGATGCAGTCGACCGAGATTCCCTCTCGCTCGAGCACCTGAAGCACGCCGAGATGAGAGAATCCTCTCGCTCCCCCACCACCCAGGACCAGACAGACCTTCGGTTGCACGGGCATCGGCAGCCTACCTGGTTACCGTCTGTCCACTCGGAGTGTCGGCCGTCCGCAAATCGACGATCCGCTTCTCCTTCATCTGCGTCTCCATACCCAGCAGGTCGAGCACCTGCTTGAGCGGCAACACGTGCACGTGATTCACACGCACCTCGGTTGATCGCAGGAGATGGCCTTCTATCTCCCCGACCACACGCTCGTGATCATCCTGCCCGATCCCATCCGATAGCGCGAGGTTGAGGTGGATCTCGTCGACGTCGAACGGGTCGTCGTTACGCTTGCTGATGACAAGCTGCCACTCCTCGACGCGCACGTCGTTATCGAGCTCCTCCTTGAACACGTTCAGATTGACGAGAGTGCCCTTCAACTTGGAGAGCTGGAAGTTCTTCATGTTCGAAGTACGCTCCAGCTGGCTGCCGATACGTGGCACCGTACGGCCGCAGTGCGGACACGCCTCGTGCGTCAACCCTCCGATGACGAGATCACCCGTCTTGTAGCGAAGGACGGTGCTCCCTCGACCCGTCAGATTCGTGTACACGAGCTCGCCGGTCTCGCCATCTCCGACGGGCTTGCCTGTGTCGGGATCGACGATCTCGACGATCTCCATGTCGGGATAGAGGTGAAAGCCGCTGTCGGCCTCGCCGAGACACTCCGACCAGCACTTGCGCGCCTCGGTAAACCCGAGCACGCTGCCGACCCTCGGCGACTCGGCACCCATCGATGTCAGCAGCTCCTTCACTCGCGTTCGGTAGCCCGGCGTAACGCGATCACCACCGAGCGCGAGCCCCTTGATGCACGAGAGGTCCGCGCCCCGCGAGTGCGCCTCGCGCAGCAGATGATAGACGTAACCGGGGATGCCGACGACGTATGCTGGACGTATCTTCTGGATCGCCTGCAGGATCCCGTCGGTGCCCATCACCTTTCCGCCACCGGTGTTGAGCGTGAACGCACATGCGCCGACGCCAACGTAGAACACCTGCCAGAAGGCGAGATGCGGCGCGTACGGAAAGAGGCTCATCACCTTGTCTTCGCTCGGATCGATCCCTCCGACCAGAGCGATGCGCCGACCGACCTCCTCGAGGTTCCGAAGGTCGAGACGCGACAGCACGAAAGCAGTCGGAAGCGCGCTGCGTCCCGTCGTGAAGAACACGGAAACCGGTCGGTATTCCTGCGCCAGCTTCTCACGCACCGAGTCCGACCCGCGAAGCCACTTGCGGAACAGCAGCGGCAGCTTCGCGGACAGCGGCCAGTGCTCCCGGATCAGCTCCGCGTTCGGCTGCAGAACGATCTCGCGCGGCCGTTGTGGCTCGGCCGTTGTCGGAGCGACGTCGTCCTTCGACGTGAAGGGAATCTGCGTCAGGTCGTCGATGTCACGGATCGACCTGGGGTCGAGGCCGCTGTCCCGAAAGATCTTCGAGTAGTACGGACTGAACGGCACGACCTGCTGACGGAGGTACTTCCGCAGCCGACGGATCTGGTCGTGACGGTACTCGTCGGGAGAGCGACGATCCCAGTCCCTTCGAGCGAGGCCCATGCTACGCGTCTCCTCCTCGGCGAGCCCGGGTCACACACGCACGTCCACGTCGCGTCTGACCGGTCCGGCGAACCACCACAGTACACACGCTCCGAAAAAGCCACAGAAGCACATGGAACATAACCACTTACACTCACCGAGAGTATAGCCCTGTGCGCGGGAAACGACAACCACCGCCGGGCCTGGGGCGGCGGCCCGGCGCTCGTTGCCGCCTGCTACCGCCCCGAGTATACTTCCGGGGCGCCTCTACACCGTGGCCGGGCCGGCGGGGCACCGAACCGGCAACAAGCGGGGACGTCCAACGAGCGGGTACGCCGAACGCGTGGAGGAGATGGCGACGATGCGCTGGTTCGTCGGAACGGTTCTGATACTGCTCGGCGTCGTGTGTGCGACGGCCGTGGTCGGCGGGGTCTGCAAGCAGGGACTGGCTGCCGTGTGGCCGGTCGAAGCGTACTCGCTCCGCGCCGAGACGTTCCAGGAGCCTTCCCCGCAGGAGGCCGCCGTCCTTTTCTTGGCGATCGGCACCTCGATAGTCGGAGCGATGATGGTCTTCGCCGCCAACGCCTCGAGCGTCCAGTCGACTGCATCCGAACATTGGGGCGAGACTTGCATGTCGGGACTCGCGCTGAGTCTGACGCTCGCCGCCGCGGCACTGGCGTTCGTCATTCTCGGACCGCCCCGCGGAGCCACGGCGGAGTTCACGGGAGCCGTGTTCATCGCGGGCGCGGTTCAGACGCTCGTGGCGCTGGCTCTGGTGATCGGCCTCCTGTTTCTCCCCAGATCGAAAGCGGAATTCACGACTCTGGTGGTCGTCTGGGTTCTGGAGACGGGAGCGCTGGCGGCGATGTACACGCTTGGAACCGGAACTGAGGTCTAATTCGACGGTCGTCCGATGGAACTGCGATACTGCGAAGACTGTGGAGATATCCTCCAACCGCGGACAGACGGCGACGCGGCAGCGGCGGACGGATTTGGCTGCGCGCGGTGCGACGGCATCGGCAACGCCGAGTTGATCTCGAACGACGCCCGCACGGACGCGAAGCCTGTCGCCACCCTGCTCGATCCGGACAGCACGACGACGCTCTCGAGCGAGAGCGCCGCCACGCACGACCCGATGGAACTGA
This sequence comes from uncultured Planctomycetia bacterium, assembly GCA_964390645.1. Taxonomy (GTDB): domain Bacteria; phylum Planctomycetota; class UBA8108; order UBA8108; family UBA8108; genus CAYMLL01. The sequence goes on from CAYMLL010000101.1 coordinate 20,539, forward strand.
GCGACGGCACGAGCGGAGACGAAGGCCTCGGGAATGCCCACCAGGACGGAGCGAACGTGACGGAGCCGACGGACGTCGTCCGCCGAGAGGTCACAGGTCCCCAGGGTGACCGCGCGGCCGAGGCCGACCCGAAGTTCACGATGCGGGACGACACGATCGAAAAGCCGGGAGCGGCCGCCACAATGCAGGCCGTCAGCCACCTCGACGTTCCCTTGTTCGAGGATGTCGGCGAGGGCGAGCCAGTCGGCTCGCTGCTGCCGGCATCGCGTGCGCAGAAGATCGTCTTTCGCTGCCCGCACTGTCGATCCGCGCTGTCGATCCGGCCGGTGCAGAGCACCAGCCGGCTGCTCTGTCCTGCCTGCGACCACTCGGTTTACGTGACCATCTCCGGTCGGACCTTCGACAAGCCCCCCTCCGACGTCACGAGCCTCGAAACCCCGGCGGAATCCGGCGCCGCGCTGACGGAAGGGGGAGCCGGCGCACGAAGGGAAAGAACGGATGACGTGGTCAGCACCAAGCGCATGATGGCCGCGGCGTTGAAGACCTTCAACCCGCTCGAGGACACGCCGCTGGCACCGGGTACCGACAAGGACGGAACAGCGGTCTCTACCGACTCGGAGCTGGATCAGGGTCCTCCGGGAAGCGGAGACGCGGGACTCGCCGGCCCCCGGAAACCGGCCGCAGACGAGGGCGGGAACAGGAAGCGGCCGGTCGAGTCCGCGAAGACCGGGGCACGATCGCCGGACAACACCGCGCTCGAAGACGCGGCGACGGCGGAAGAAGGAACGCCAGCCGGCACACGCCGACGAGCGGCTGGCACGCCCACCGCGAGCCGTGGGCTCCACCGCGGTGGCAAGGGGGGGGCTCTCGACGCCGACGGTCAGGAACGACAGCCCCGCGGCCACGCGAGGGCGGCGACCCGCGAGTCTCTGACACGCAAGGCCGAGAAGTCCTTGAAGCGGCTGGCGCGAACCCGGTCGGGCGTCAGGACGGCGCCGATCGGAGTCGCTGCGCTGGTGACGACGGCGCTGGCTTGTCTGCCGATCGCCGTCCTCTCCGGCTTGCCGTTCCTCGAGGACGCAGACACCGCCCTTGCGGCGCCCGCGGACGATCCATCGCCCCCACCGCGAAGCCCGACAATTCGCCGGCGGCCCGCCGCCGCCACACGAGAGGACGGCTCGCGCCCCTCGACCTTGCGCGAGCAGGTCGGCGAATCCGTCCGCAAGGGAGTGCGTTCGATCCGGGGCTCCATCGAGAGTCTGTCGCAATAGGTCGTGGAGTTCCGGAAGACCCGCCACCCGTCAGGGCCGGGGCGCCCGGACTTGACAATCGACCTGTCGCTGGCTACGTTCTCGGGCTCCGAAGACAGGGAATGGGCGTTTAGCTCAGTTGGCTAGAGCACCAGCTCGACAAGCTGGGGGTCACTGGTTCAAGTCCAGTAACGCCCACCACTTACAACAGCGGCCTCCCAGCGGCCTCCCAGCGGCGGGAGGCCGTTAGTCCCGGGGTTAGTCCCCAACTCCCCGGCCGGGTTTTTCCGCGGTGCGTTAGTCCACGCCCCCGCGGCACGCTCCGCAGCCACCCCGACCCGGCGCGGGGCTCCGCTCACACCGACGCGCCGCACGTCCCCCTTGCGGGGACGCGCAGGACCGTGGCCGTCCTGGGACTGGATCTCAGCATGCCGCTCGTCGGCAGCCAGGCGCAGACACACCACGGCGTCCAGGCCGTAGGGCCGGAACTCCAGCACCAGCAGGTCCGCGACGGTCCGCACACGCTCGAAGGTGTCGGACTCCTGCGGCTTCGGTGGCATGTCTGCGGGGCTCCGGTTCAGGAGCATTCTATCTGGGGGTCTGTGGGATTGCCAATCGCAGCGTGCCGGCCGAGAATCACCGCGTCGGAAACGCCTCCGAGTGGCGCAAAGAACCCGACCCGGAGAATCCATGAAAACGAACAAGAAAACCCTGCGTGTCTTTGTCCTTCTTGCCGTCGTCGGAGTCTTGCCCCTGCTTTCGTGCCGGCCACCCGTTACGCCGGAGACTATAGAGTTCACATCGC
>CAYMLL010000102.1:0-3345 GCA_964390645.1 uncultured Planctomycetia bacterium
GCTTGGGCCTGGTGGGCTGCCGCGTGCTGGTCGGCTGGCTCTCCCTCGTGGCCTTGCTGGGACTGCGCGCCGGCTGCTTCCTGGCGGCGGGCTTCGTCTTCACACCGTCCTGCTCGACGACCGCCTGGGCCGCCGCGAGACGCGCGATCGGGACCCGGTACGGTGAGCAGGAGACGTAGTTCATGCCGACGCGGTGGCAAAACTTCACCGAGCGAGGATCACCGCCGTGTTCACCGCAGATGCCGACCTTGAGATCGGGACGGGTCGAACGGCCGCGCTCGATGCCGATCTCGACGAGCTCGCAGATGCCGTCGGGATCCATCGTCTGGAACGGATCGTCCGCGAGGATGCCCTGCTCGAGGTACTCGCCGAGGAAGCCGCCGATGTCGTCGCGAGAGAAGCCGAAGCCCATCTGGGTGAGGTCGTTGGTGCCGAAGGAGAAGAACTGCGCTGACTCGGCAAGCTGATTCGCGGTCAGAGCCGCCCGCGGTATCTCGATCATGGTCCCGACCTGGTGCGGGATCTTGCGCACTCCGAGCGACTTGCGAACCTCCTTGTAGACCCGCCGGATGACCTCGAACTGGTGATCCATCTCCTTGTTCGCGGCCACGACCGGCACCATGATCTCGGGAAAGACCCTGGTACCCGCCTGGAGCAGCTCACCGGCAGCCTCGAGGATCGCCCGCGCCTGCATCTCGGTCACCTCGGGGTAGGTGATGCCGAGGCGCACGCCGCGGTGCCCCATCATCGGGTTGAGCTCGTGGAGGTTCTCGGCGCGCCTGCGCACGGTGTCGAAGTTGAGACCGAGCTCGAGAGCGAGCTCGCCAAGCTTCTGCTCCTCGTGAGGCACGAACTCGTGGAGCGGCGGATCGAGCAGGCGAATGGTGACCGGCAAGCCCTCCATCGCCTCGAGCGTCGCCTTGACGTCCTTCTTGACGAATACGAAGAGCTTATCGAGCGCCTTGCGACGCTTCGCCTCGCTGTCCGCGAGGATCATCTGCCGCAGCGCCCTGAGCGGCTTCTCGGAGTCCTCGCCGTAGAACATGTGCTCGGTCCGGAAGAGGCCGATGCCCTCGGCGCCGAAACCGCGGGCCCTGGCCGCGTCCCCGGGTGTCTCGGCGTTGGTACGCACCTTGAGACGGCGCAGCTTGTCGCAAATCTTCAGGAACGCGTCGAGGACCTCGTCAGCGCCGGCGGCGACCATCCCGAGCTCGCCGGCGTAAACGTAGCCCTTCGAGCCGTTGAGGCTCAAAGAGTCGGACGACGTGAACCTCCGACCGTCGACCTCCAGGACTCCCTTGGATGCGTCGACGTGGAGATCGGCGCAGCCGACGATGCAGCACTTGCCCCATCCGCGCGCGACGAGAGCAGCGTGCGAGGTCATGCCGCCACGGGCCGTGAGAATCGCCACGGCCGCGCGCATTCCCTCCACGTCCTCGGGGTTCGTTTCCTCGCGCACGAGGACGACCTTCTCGCCCCGGGCCTCGGCGGCCACGGCCTCGTCGGCGGTGAAGACGACCTTCCCCACGGCGCCGCCCGGCCCCGCGGGGAGCCCTCTTGCGACCAGCTTCCCCTTCTCCTCGGCCGTCGGGTCGAGGATCGGGTGCAGCAGCTCGTCGAGCTGCTCCGCGGTAACGCGCAGGACGGCCTCTTCGGGCGTGATCAGACGCTCCTTCACCATCTCCGTCGCCATGCGCACGGCGGCCGGTCCGTTTCGCTTGCCCACGCGACACTGCAGCATGAAGAGTCGGTTCTTCTCGACCGTGAACTCGATGTCCTGCATGTCGCGGAAGTGCTCTTCGAGCCGCTTCTGGATCGAGTCGAGCTCCTTGTACGCCTTGGGCGCGTACTGCGCGAGCGTCGCATGCTCACGATTCTGCTCGGACTGCGAGTCGACGTTGATCGGCGCAGGCGTGCGAATACCGGCGACGACATCCTCGCCCTGCGCGTTGACGAGGTACTCCCCGTAGAAGATATTGTGGCCGCTTCCCGGATCACGCGTGAACGCTACTCCGGTCGAGCAGTCCTCGCCCATGTTGCCGAAGACCATCGCCTGGACGTTGACGGCGGTGCCCCAGGCGTGCGGGATGTTCTCGATCTCGCGGTAGGCGATCGCGCGCTTGCCGTTCCACGACGCGAAAACGGCGCCGACTCCTCCCCAGAGCTGGTCATCGGCATTGTCCGGGAACGGCTTCTTGAGCACCTTCTTGACGCGAGCCTTCAGCTCCTCGCAGAGATCCCGCAAATCACCGGCGCCCACCGCCGCGTCCTCGGTAACTCCGAGCGAGGCCTTCTTCGCCGTAAAGAGCTTCTCCAGCTGATGCCGGATACCCTGCCCCTCCTTCGGCTCGACGCCCGCGGACTTCTCCATGACGACGTCAGCGTACATCGTGATCAGACGACGGTACGAGTCGTACACGAAACGCTCGTTGCCGCCACTCTGCCGGATGAGCCCCGGAATCGTCCTCGACGTCAGCCCGATGTTGAGAATGGTCTCCATCATTCCCGGCATCGAGCTACGCGCTCCCGACCGCACCGAGAAGAGAAGCGGGTTGTCCGGATCCCCGAACTTCTTCTTCATCACCTTCTCGACCCGCGCCAGCGAGGCCGCGACCTGGCCTCCGAGCTCCTTCGGGTACTTGCGGCGGTGGTCGTAGTAGTACGTGCACACCTCGGTGGTGATCGTGAACCCCGGGGGAACCGGCAGACGGAGATTCGGGTGACCCGCCATCTCCGCCAGGTTCGCTCCCTTGCCACCGAGAAGCTCGCGCAGACGACCGCTGCCATCGGCCTTGCCGGCGCCGAAGAAGTACACGTACTTGTCAGAAGCCATATCTCACCCTTCCTGACTCTCGAAAAAAACCGCCCGGCTCTCGCCGGCCGGATTCGGGCGCTGGTGCGCAAAAGAGGGGGATTGTAGGACAACCGGGCGACCGAAGGAACCCCAAAATCGCGCCGTGGAACGGACCCCGACTCCAGCCCTCTCAGTGGCGCGGCGGCGCCCCGGGGAGCGGATCCTGGCGCTCGATGATCAGCGGCTCCACGGCCGCATCGCGCTCGTTGCTGGCGATCCAGCGCTGCCATCGCGGCGGCACGTCGATGTCCATCAGGATCGCCTCCACAGGACACTCGGGAACGCAGAGAGTGCAGTCGATGCAGACCCCGGGGTCGATCACCAGCTGGCGCTCCCCCTCGTGGAAGCACTCGACGGGGCAGACCGGAACACAATCGGTGTACTTGCAGCCCAGACAGGGCTCGCAAACGACGTGCGCCATCGACATCTCTCCGCGGTCGAGGGGGGGGGCCCCCGCGCCCCCACCAAAAAAAGTGGGTGAGAATACGCGC
>CAYMLL010000102.1:3355-22459 GCA_964390645.1 uncultured Planctomycetia bacterium
CCGCCGCTCCCGAACGAAGAAGTGTGGGACAGATTCCGCGAGATTTCACGCTCCGGATGACAGAACCATGACAAAGGCCCGATAAGGTCCAGGACGTCCGCCTCCTGTGGTGGGCAAGCCCTTCCGTAAACGCGGCAAGCCCTCAACGAAGCAAGTACTGGGTCGCTGAAAGCGAGCAGAGGGTTGCTGCAAGCAAGCACGGGTTTGTTGCAAGCGAACACGGGTTTGTTGCAAGCGAACACGGGTTTGTTGCAAGCGAACACGGGCCGCCCGAGAGGTTCTCTCACCGGACACTCCCGGGGGCCTTCCGGTCTGTGGGCGGCGGTCTCCTCCGCGTCGAGGAGATCGCCGCTCGAATCTCCCGGCGTGCCCGCCCGGCTCTCGGGCCCACGCTCGTCGACACAGGGACTCGGACCCGGTGGCGAATCGAGTCCGTGTCGGCCGAGGATCGTGAAGACGCCTCGGAGCTTCGGCGGCGCGAACGCGCCAATCAGACCCACCGCGTGATGTGTCCGGCAGGTGAGACTCACCCGGGCCTCGGTGCCGGACGGCGCTCCGGCCTCGCTCCGCGATTTGCCCACCGAGAATCCGTCGAGATCGAGCCTCCCTGCTCTTCACTGGCGCCACCGACACGGCCGATCATAGTGTCAGAATCCCGATACTCGCCCGCGTCACATGGTGACCCCACGTCGACCGTGGTCACGGTGGCGTCTGCCCCGGACGCGGCACAGCCGGAGAGAGCGGAGAGAAACGCATGAAACTCACGATGATGGGAACCGGCTACGTCGGTCTGGTAACCGGCGCCTGCTTCGCCGACCTCGGCAACGACGTCTTCTGCGTCGACATCGACGAGGACAAGATCGCCAGCCTGACAGCCGGTAAGGTGCCGATCTACGAGCCGGGTCTCGAGGATCTGCTGCGCCGCAACGCCACGGAGGATCGGCTGCATTTCACCACCGACGCCGCCACCGCGATCCGCCAGAGCGACGTCGTGTTCATCTGCGTCGGAACACCTCAGAGAGGCACTGGACAGGCAGACCTCCACTTCGTCATGACCGCAGCCAGCACGATTGCCGAGAACCTCGACGGGTTCACGGTCGTCGTCGACAAGAGCACGGTCCCCGTCGGTACGGCGGCCCGCGTCACTCGAGTGATCTCGGAGATCACGGATCAGCCCTTCGCGGTGGTGAGCAATCCCGAGTTTCTCAGGGAAGGCGCGGCGATCAAGGACTTCCAGAACCCCGATCGCGTGGTCATCGGCACGACCGACGAGCGTGCGAGAAAGCAGCTGGGGAAGCTCTACGCGTCACACGCTCGCGTCGATCGTCCGCTCTTCTTCACGACGACGGAGACCGCCGAGCTGATCAAGTACGCCGCGAACGCCATGCTGGCGTGCCGTATCTCCTTCATGAACGCGCTCACCGGACTCTGTGAGCAGACAGGCGCAGACGTCAAGGACGTGGCCCGTGGCATCGGCCTGGACGGACGCATCGGGCCGCGCTTCCTGCAAGCGTCGCCGGGCTACGGCGGCTCCTGTTTCCCGAAGGACGTGCGAGCCCTGGTCGACACGCTCGAGACCTACCAGGTCGATTCGAACCTCTTCCGCGCCGTCGACCAGGTCAACGAGACGCACAAGAAGTCCCATCTCCAGCGCCTGCGCCGGCTGCTGCCGGAGGTCGCGGGCAAGAAGGTGGCGATCTGGGGACTGAGCTTCAAACCGCGCACCGACGACATCCGCGAGTCAGCATCGCTGACACTCATCGAACAGCTCCTGGCTCAGGGCGCCAGTGTATCTGCCTACGATCCCGAAGCGATCGAGAACACCCGGGCGGTGCTGCCGGACGTCGACTACGCTTCGACCCCCTACCAGGCCGCCGAAGGAGCCTCGGCCATCGTCGTCATGACGGAATGGGACGTCTTTCGCAACACCGACCTCGAACGCGTCAAGTCCTCGATGAAGCAAGCGATCATCGTCGACTGCCGCAACATCTACGAGCCCGCGACGATCGAGGCGCTCGGCTTCCGCTACGCCGGCGTCGGTCGTCGAACCGGCCACCCGGCGAACCTCGATCCGACCGAGAACAGCGACGACCGGAAGCTGGCCACCTCCGGTCACCGTGAGGTCGAGGCGAAGGGCTGAGACGCTCCGGGACGGGAAGCGACGTGCTACAATGATCGGCTCATGTCCCAGAAACCCCGAGCCCCCACAGACCGGACCGCCGACGCTGCAGCCGAACGCCGCGCGCTCCTGAAGGACGTCCGCACGGTCGTTCTCAAGGTCGGAACGAACGTGGTCTCGCGCCCCACGGGCGAGATGGCGCTCGCACGGATCTACGGACTCATCGAGGACGTGGTCGATCTGCTGCGCTCGGGTCGACGCGTCATCCTGGTCAGCTCCGGCGCGATCAGCATGGGGATGCACCGCCTCGACATGGAGGAGCGCCCCAGCTACCTGCGCGACAAGCAGGCCTGCGCCGCGGTGGGCCAGAGCCGCTTGATGTCGGTCTACCAGCAGGCCTTCGACCGCTTCGAGATCCCCACGGCGCAAATCCTCTTGACCGAGGACGACTTCGTATCGCGCAAGCGCTACCTCAACCTGAGAAACACGATGTCGCGGCTCGTGGAGCTCGGCGTGCTGCCGATCGTCAACGAGAACGACTCGCTGTCGACGAGCGAGATCGAGGAAACCGTCGGCGACGGCGGGCGCACGGCGGTCTTCGGTGACAACGATCAGCTGTCCGCCCTCGTCGCGTCCAAGCTCGAGGCCGATCTGCTCCTGCTCCTGTCCGACGTCGACGGCCTCTTCCCGCGCTCTCCCGTCGACACCGCGGACAAGGTGGTGCTGGAACCGCTGTCGATCGTGCGAGAGATCACCGACGAGGTCGCCACCATGGCAAATGGCGTCGGCGACGACGCTGGTGGAAAGGGACGAGGACGAGGCGGCATGTCGTCGAAGCTCGAGGCGATCAAGGTCGCGATCCAGAGCGGCGTCCCGGCGGTCATCGCCAACGGTGTCGAACCCGGGACCATCGGCAAGGTGCTCGCGGGCGAGGACGTCGGGACCCTCTTCACGTCGAGGAAGCGCCTGCGCGGACGCAAGCACTGGATCGCCTTCGCCAGCGCGACGGCCGGCAAGGCCCATGTCAACGACGGCGCCAGGGATGCTCTTCTCAACCGCGGATCGAGTCTCCTCTTCAGCGGCGTCGTGCGCATCGAGGGCGACTTCAACCAGGGGGACGTCGTCAGCATCCTCGACACCGCCGGCAACGAGCTCGCACGAGGAATGAGCAACTACGGGGCGAATCGTGCGCGGCGCCTCGTCGGAATGGGGCGCCGGGAGATCGCGGCGGAGGTCGGCGCGGACCACCCGGAGCTCATCACACGTGACAACATCGCGCTGAAGGCTTGACCGGATCGCGCTGAAGGCTTGACCGGATCGCGCTGAAGGCTTGACCGGCCCGGACCTCCGCCTCGTCCGATGAGGGGCTTTCGCACCCGCTGCAACCGGATAAAATACTGACATGAGACGCAGGACGGCACCGGCGACGATACTGCTCGCCGCCTTCGCGCTCTGCGACGCACGCAGCGAGGAGCCGGCCCCCTCTTTCCAGCGACAGGTGCGGCCGATCCTCGCCGGCAGCTGCTTCGCCTGCCACGGGCCCGACGGGAAGCAGCGCAAGGCGAAGCTCCGCCTCGACAAGCGCCGGGTCGCCGTCGCTCGAGGGGCGATCGTCCCCGCGAACGCCGACGCGAGCCGGATGATCCAGCGCATCTTCTCGAAGGACCCGGACCGGAGGATGCCTCCGCCGGACTCCGGCAAGGTGCTCAGCCGCGAGGAGCGGCGCATCCTGCGTCGGTGGGTGGCCGGCGGAGCTCCCTACGCGAAGCACTGGGCGTTCGTCTCGCCCCGCCGGCCGGCTCTGCCGGAGGTCGAGAGCAGCGGCTGGCCGCAGGGAGCGATCGACCGATTCGTGCTCGCAAGACTCCAGCAACAGGGACTTAGCCCGTCGCCCGCCGCGGATCGATACACACTCGTTCGACGCGTCCATCTCGATCTCATCGGATTGCCGCCGACCACCGAGGAGGCCGACGGGTTCGTTCAGAGCACGGACCCGAAGGCCTACAAGAAGCTCGTGAGCCGCCTTCTGGGCTCGAAGCACTACGGCGAACGCTGGGCGCGACAGTGGCTCGATCTCGCCCGCTACTCGGACACCAACGGCTACGAGAAGGATCGTCCCCGCTCGATCTGGCCGTACCGCGACTGGGTCATCCGTGCGATCAACGCGGACATGCCCTTCGATCGGTTCTCCATCGAGCAGCTCGCCGGCGACATGCTGCCGGAGGCGACCGCCAGGCAACGAATCGCCACCGGATTCCATCGCAACACGATGCTCAACGAGGAGGGCGGCATCGATCCGCTCGAGTATCGCTTCTACGCCATGGTCGATCGCGTCGCGACGACCGGCACCGTCTGGCTCGGCCTGACGATCGGCTGCGCCCAGTGCCACTCCCACAAGTACGATCCGATCTCGCACAGCGAGTACTACGGATTGATGGCGCTCCTCGACAACGCCGACGAGCCGGATCTGCGGGTCATCGAGGACGACGTGGCGGGGCGCCGGCAGAAGATCCTCGCACGCATCCGGACGCTCGAGGATGACCTCGCGAACGCGTTTCCGCCGGCGGACGACACGCCCCCGGCCGCCGGGGCAGGAGAGAGCCACCTCGAACACGAGTTCACCCGCTGGATCGATAGCGCCCGCAGCGGCACGACCGCCTGGTCGACCCTGAGGCCCCGTCATCTCGAGACCAACCTGCCGAAGCTCGAGGTGCTCGAGGACGGGTCGATCTTCTCGACCGGGGACATCACCAAGCGCGATGTCTTCCGGCTGAGCTTCCCCCTCACCGGCTCGAGGCCCCTGACCGCGCTTCGGCTCGAGGTGCTACCCGACGACCGCCTTCCCGCGGAAGGGCCCGGACGGGCTTACTACGAGGGCCGCAAGGGCGACTTCTTCCTCAGCGAGCTGACGGCCACCGCGGGCGGCGTGCCGCTGAAGTTCGTCAATCCTTCGCACAGCTACGGCAAGATCGCGGTCGGCAGTGGCGACGCGAAGGCCGCGAACGTCCTCGATGCAGACGGCTCGACGGGCTGGTCGACCGCCCAACGAGAAGGTGAGGCGCATCAGCTCGTCCTCAATCTCGCCGAGCCGCTGCCACCGCAGGGGGACCTCGAGATCGAGATGCTCTTCGAGCGCCACTTCGCCGCCAGCCTCGGACGCTTTCGCTTCTCGACCAGCAGCGACCGCGAGAAAGCGGTCGCCAGGAACACGCCCGTCGAGGTCGAGACGATTCTGGCGCGAGACCCGTCGTCCTGGAGTGACCGGGAGCGGGCCGTGGCAAGGCGCCACTTCCTGCTGACCACCCCGGCGCTGGCGAAGGCCCGCGAGCCGATCGACAGGCTCCGCGACACGCTACCCCGCTTTCCCACGACGCTGGTCTTCGAGGAGAGACCCCCGGACAATCCCCGACGGACACGGCGCCATCACCGCGGAGAGTACCTCAGCCCTCGTGAGGACGTGCCCCCGGGAGTCCCGGCAATCTTCGGCGTCACGGCGGAAGATCAGCCACGGGACCGCCTGGAACTCGCCCGCTGGCTCGTCAGCGAGCGCAATCCACTGGTCGCACGGGTCACCGTGAACCGGGCCTGGCAGGCATTCTTCGGCGCCGGGCTCTCACGGTCCGCCGGTGACTTCGGCACCCGGTCGAACCCTCCCACCCACCCGCGGCTCCTCGACTGGCTGGCCTGTGAGCTGGTGGAGAAGGAGTGGTCGATGAAGGAGCTCCACCGACTGATCGTCTCGAGCGCGACGTACCGGCAAAGCTCGCGAGTGTCACCCGAGCTACTGCGACGCGACCCCGAGAATCTGTGGCTCGCGCGTGGGCCACGGTTCCGCGTCGACGCGGAGATCGTTCGCGACATCATGCTGCGCTCCAGCAGCCTGCTGTCCGAGAAGATGTTCGGCCCGAGCGTCTACCCCCCTCAGCCGGCAAGCGTCACCGCGCTCGCCTACGGCGGCACGAGGTGGAACGTCTCCTCGGGAGAAGACCGCTACCGGCGATCGCTCTACACCTTCAGCAAGCGCACGGCCCCGTTCGCCGCGTACACCGCCTTCGACGGCCCGAGCGGCGAGAACTGCATCGCGCGGCGCAATCGCAGCAACACACCCCTGCAAGCGCTGACACTCCTCAACGACGAGATGTACCTCGAGATGTCGAGGACGCTGGCGAAGAGCGCCCACGAGCGCCATCCGGATCAGCCGGAAGCCTGTGCGACCTTCGTGTTCCGGAGCTTGCTGACACGGCCGCCGGACGGCGAGGAGCTGGAAGCTCTGCTCGAGTACCGGGACGCTCAGCTCGCGAGGCTGCGGGGGAGAAAGCTCGACGCGGCAGCGATCACCGGAGCGAAGGACGCCCCGGCGGAGCTGGCATCCTGGGCGATGCTGGCACGATCCCTGATGAACGTCGACGAGGCGATCTCCAGGCCATGACGACACCCGGCCCCCGGCTTCAGCACAGGACCCGCCGTCACTTCTTCGACGACTGCGGAGTCGGACTCGGCAAGATCGCGCTCGCCTCGCTGCTCGCACAGAGCGCCCCGGCACGGGCGTTGATGTCCGCCGGCACCGGAAGCAGCCCCTTCGCTCCCCAGCCTCCACCATCGACGCCGGCGGCAAAGCGCGTCATCTACCTCTTCATGGCCGGCGCGCCCAGTCAGCTCGACCTCTTCGACCACAAGCCACGACTGCGAAAGCTCGAGGGTAAACCGCTTCCGCCGTCCGTGATCCGTGGACAGCGATACGCCTTCATCCAGCCCGACGCGGGCGTGCTCGGTCCACGCTTCCCGTTCGCGAAGCACGGAGAGAGCGGCGCCGAGATCTCGAACGTCCTGCCGCACCTCGCGAAGGTCGTCGACGACATCGCGATCGTCAAGTCCGTGCACACCGATCTCTTCAACCACTCTCCGGCGCAGCTCTTCGTCAACACGGGAAGCGGCATCCCGGGTCGCCCGGCCATGGGCTCCTGGTTGAGCTACGGAATCGGCAGCGAGGCGGACGATCTGCCATCCTTCGTCGTTCTGAAGAGCGGCGGCAGCCTGAGCGGAGGCGCGTCGATGTGGAGCAGCGGCTTCCTGCCCTCCGTCCACCAGGGCGTGCCGTTTCGCGGCAAGGGGGATCCGCTCCTCAACGTCTCCAACCCCGACGGCTACGATCGCCAGGCGCAGCGAGACTCGCTCGACCTCATCCGACGGCTCAACGAGAAGCGGCTCGGCGTCGTCGGCGATCCCGAGATCGCCACCCGTATCGACGCCTACGAGATGGCGTACCGGATGCAGTCGCGGGCGCCGGAGCTGATGAACCTCGCCGCGGAGAACGCCGCCACTCTCGGGCTCTACGGCCTGAAGCCGGACGGCAGCGGACCGGACTTCGCGAGAAGCACGCTCCTGGCGCGCCGCCTGGCAGAGCGCGGCGTACGGTTCATCCAGGTCTACCATTCGGGCTGGGACCACCACAGCAACGTCGCGGGCGGCGTCAAGGGGCAGTGCCGTCAGACGGATCAGGCCTGCGCGGCTCTGATCCGGGATCTTCGCCAGCGCGGCATGCTCGACGACACTCTCGTCGTCTGGGGCGGGGAGTTCGGACGCACGCCGATGGTCGAGGCGAGCGCCGCCCTCGGCCGCAGCATGGGCCGTGACCATCACCCCCAGGCCTTCACGATGTGGTTCGCAGGCGGCGGCGTCCGACCGGGGATCACGATCGGCAAGACGGACGATCTCGGCTTCCACGTCAGCGAGGATCCGGTCCACGTCCACGACGTGCAAGCGACGATCCTGCACTGTCTCGGCATCGACCACCGCAAGCTGACGTTCAAGTCGCGCGGACTCGACTTCCGCCTCACCGGTGTCGAGGAGCACGAACCGGTGAGGAAGCTGCTCGCGTAGCGGTCCACGGCGGCCGCTCCGTGGTGACTCCCTTCGGTCAGTCGTACAGCAAGTACCGGCGGCGGCGACTCTCGTACTCGACGAGCCCGGCCCGGAAGCCATCGACGATGGTCGTGAACGGCGTGTCGGCCTCGAGGGCCCGACGCACCTCCGTGGTGCCCGCCAGGCGATCGAAGGCCCCGTCACGAAACCGAAACTCCCCGGGGTGCAGATCACGGACGTGGTGCAGGAGCGCGAGCGCGACGGTGATCGGTCGATAGCCCGACGGATCGGTGACGTGGATCTCTATACCACTGCAACGCTCGCCGGCGTGCTTGCTCATCGTCGGTGTGAACCACGCCTCCCGAAAGCGTGCGCCCTCGACACTGCGGTTCATCCGCGCGGCAAGCGCACGCCCGTCGAGCCACGGCGCGCCGACCAACCGGAAGGGGCGTGTCGTGCCACGTCCCTCGCTCAAGGTCGCGACACCCTCGATGAGCACCATCCCCGCGTACACGAGCGCCGTCTCCACATCCGGGATGTTGGGCGACGGGGCGACCCACGGCGCACCCGTGGACGCGTGCCCCAAGCTGCGCCGGTAGTTCCGCATCTTGACGATCTTCAGCCGCGCTCCGATCTTCCTCTCCTCGTTGACCATGAACGCGAACTCCCCCGCGGTCAGCCCGTGTCGCAAGGGAAGAGGATGGATGCCGACGAAGGACTCCAGCGCGGGGTCGAGCACCGGGCCCTCGAAGACGTCGGCGCCGATCGGCACCGGGCGGTCGAGCACCCAGACCTCGACGGCGTTCTCGGCCGCCGCCTCGAGGACCCGCACGAGCGTCGAGAGATACGTGTAGGTCCGCACCCCGATGTCCTGGATGTCGAAGAGGAGCACGTCGACGCCCTCGAGCATCGCCGAGGTCGGCTTGCGCGTCCTGCCGTAGAGACTGTAGACGGGCACACCGGTGGCCGGATCGCGAGCGTCGCCGACCTCGACGCCGGCCTGCGCAGCCCCGCGCGCACCGTGCTCGGGACCGAAAACCGCCACCAGCTCCACCCCGGGAGCCGCCGCGACCAGGTCGACGAGACTCCCGAGGTCACGATCGACGCCGGTCGGATTCGTCACGACGCCGACGCGTCGAGACCGCAGCGCTGCGAATCCGGTGCCCGAGAGGACCTCGAGGCCCGTTCGCACACGGAGCGGCTCCTCCCGAGCGCGGACCGGCTCCTCCCGAGCGCGGACCGGCTCTGCCGGAAAACTCGTGCCACGACGGACCGGCGTGCGCGCGACGCATCCCAGGGGAGCCACGGCGGTCAGAAGGGTGATCAGGACTCGTGTCGACGCGCTTCGCATGGGACGAGCTCGACTCTCGTCGACAGAGCCGCACAGTTCAAGCCGTTTCCGGTGGAGATCGATCCGTCCTTTCCGTAGGCTGACTCGCCGACGACCCGACCACGACTCGAGCCACCCGAATCCCGTGAAGACCTTCTACCTCGTCGACGGCCACGCCCAGATCTTCCGCGCGTACTACGCCCCCTTTTCCGCCGTGTTGACCTCTCCCGATGGCGAGCCGACGAAGGCGACGTACGTGTTCACACAGACGATGCTCAACATCCTGCGCGACAAGGAGCCCGATTACTTCGCGGTCGCGCTCGATCACGGCGACGCGACGACCGAGCGCCGCAAGCTCTATCCCGAGTACAAGGCCAACCGCGACGCCGCGCCCGAAGACCTCGTGCCACAGTTCGGCCGCATCGAGGAGATGCTGCGAGCGATGGATATTCCGACATTCAAGGTCGAAGGGCAGGAGGCGGACGACATCATCGCGACGATCGCGCGCATCGTCGCGAACGAGGAGATCGACCTGCACATCGTCAGCAAGGACAAGGATCTGCACCAGCTCCTCACGGACAACGTCAAGCTCTGGGATCCCGGCAAGGACGAGATCATCGATCCCGCCACGCTCGAGGAGAAGATGGGCTTCACGCCCGATCAGGCCGTCGAGATCCAGACGCTGACGGGCGACAGCACCGACAATGTTCCGGGTGTCCCCGGAATCGGCCCGAAGAAGGCGGCCGCGCTGATCCGCAAGTACGGCTCCGTCGAGGAGATCCGCAAGCACTCGAGTGAGCTCACGCCGAAGATGCGCGAGAACGTCGAGAAGCACGGCACCATGTTCGATCTGACGCGACGACTCGTGACGCTCGAGCGCGAGGTCGACCTCGACTTCACCCTCGCCGACTGCGAAGTCTCGAAGCTCGATATTTCCGGAGCGCGACCGCTCTTCGAGGAGCTAGGGTTTCGCCGGCTGCTCGATCAGCTCGATGCGTCGGAGACCGACGGCGACGCCGACGGACTCTCGACTCCCGCGGCGGTGCGCGAGCGGCCGAAGGCCGACTATCACCTCGTCAACGACGCAGACTCCTTCGCCGCCTTCCTCGAAGCGTTGAAGAGGCAGACGCGCTTCGCGGTCGACACCGAGACGACGTCCTTGCGTGCCGCCGACTGCGACATCGTCGGACTGTCGTTCTCGTGGAAGGCAGCCGAGGGCTGGTACGTGCCGATCCGCTCGAGCACGTCACAGACGCTCGATGCCGCGCAGACGCTCGGGGCGCTGAGGCCGATCCTCGAGGATCCGAGAGTCGAGAAGATCGGCCAGAACATCAAGTACGACCGGGTCGCGCTGCTGGCCGCGGGCGTCGACCTGCGAGGCGTCACCTTCGACACCATGGTCGCGTCGTATCTCCTCGACCCGGATCGGCGCAGCCACGGCATGGATGCTCTCGCCCGCGATATTCTCGGCCACGAGACGATCTCGATCACGGAGCTCATCGGCAAGGGCAAGAACCAGAAGTCGATGCTCGACGTCGAGCTCACATCGCTCGCGGACTACGCGGCGGAGGACGCGGATATTACCTGGCGGCTCTACGAGTCTCTCGAGCCACGCATGGCCGGGGACGAGATCCGGCGGCTCTTCTACGATGTCGAGATGCCACTCGTGCTCGTGCTGTCGGACATGGAGTTCGCCGGAGTAACTCTCGACCGAAACGTCCTCGACGCGACGAAGGAGAAGCTCGGCGCACGCGTCGAAGAGCTCACGCACGAGATCCACGGCGTCGCCGGTCGCGAGTTCACGATCGACTCGCCGAAGCAGCTCGCAGGGGTGCTCTTCGACGAGCAAGGCCTGCGGGTCGTCAAGAAGACAAAGACCGGTCGCAGCACCGATGCCAGCGTCCTGCAAACGCTCGCCGTGGAGACGGCGCACCCCCTGCCGGCGCTCGTCCTCGAGTACCGTGAGCTGACGAAGCTCCTGGGCACGTACGTCGGACCGCTGCCCGAGCTGATCTCGCCGCGCTCGCAACGCGTCCACGCGAGCTTCCATCAGACGGTCGCCGCGACGGGGCGCCTCAGCTCCTCCGATCCGAACCTCCAGAACATCCCCGTGCGCACCGAGCAAGGACGCGAGATCCGCAAGGCCTTCGTCGCCAGCGCGACGGACCGCGTGCTGATCACCGCGGACTACTCGCAGATCGAGCTGCGCATCCTCGCCCATCTGTCGAAGGACGACGCACTCATCACCGCCTTCGAGAGCGACCAGGACATCCACTCGTTCGTCGCGGCTCAGCTCGCGGGCGTACCGATCGAGGAGGTCTCGAAGGACGACCGCAACCGGGCCAAGGCCGTCAACTTCGGCATCATCTACGGGCAGGGCGCCTTCGGCCTGGCACGCAACCTCGGTATCAGCCGTGCTCACGCAAGTGACTTCATCGACGACTACAAGAGACGCTACCCCGGCATCCCGCGCTTCATGGACGAGTGCATCGCCGAGGCGGACCGCAAGGGCCACGTGACGACGATGCTCGGTCGGCGACGGCCGATCCCGGAGATCCGCTCGAAGAACCGCAACCTGCGCGCGCAGGGCGAGCGCCTCGCGATCAACACCGTCGTACAGGGAAGCGCCGCCGACATGATCAAGGTCGCGATGGTGAGAATCCGCGATCGCATCACCCGCGAAAGCCTCGACCTGGAGCTGCTGATCCAGGTGCACGACGAGCTCGTTCTCGACGGACCGCGCGACGACGTCGAGTCTCTCGCCGACATCGTCCGAGACGAGATGATCGCCGCGTTGCCTCTCGACGTGCCGATGAAGGTCGACACGGCGTGGGGAGAGAACTGGCTCGAGGGGAAAGCTTGATCGAGATTCGCACGCTCGAGCGCGAGGATCTGCCCGCAGTCGTGCCGCTCGCTCGCGAGGCCGTACCAGCGCTGCGGCTTGACGAGGAGCTGCTCGAAGAGATCCTCCTGCGCGATGCGGGCGCGCCGGCGGACCTGGCCCTGGCCGCGTGCGACGCTGACGAGCTGGTCGGCGTCGCATGCGCGACGGTGCGCGTCCGCCCATCCGGCTCCTGCCCGGCTTCCCGGGATCTGCACGGCCACGTGAAGCTGCTCGCGACGGCTCCCGGCCGACGACGACAACGCATCGGGACACTGTTGCTGTCGCTCCTCGAGCGCCGCCTCATCGGCCTCGGCGTCGCGACGATCGAGACCGATGGCGCCGCCCCCTGCTACCTGCAGCCGGGAGTGCCCCTGAGAGCGAGGGCAGCGCGAGCACTCTTCGAGAAGAGCGGCTACGACTCGATCGAGGAGCGCGCCAGCATGATCACCAGACTCGAGGGGCTCGATCTCGACACGACGAACGACGTCGAGAGACTCGAGCACGCCGGTATCCTGGTCCGACGCGCGAGATCCGCGGACTCGACCCGTGTATGCGAGCGGGTCGCCGCCAGGTTCTCGGCGGCCTGGGCCGAGGAGGTCGCGGTCTCGATAGCCCGCTCGCGACCGGGCGTTCATCTGGCCCTGGACGCCACGGGCGCGGATCTCGCCGGCTTCGCCTGCGCCGGACTCTGGGGACGCAACGCCTTCGGTCCGATGGGCACCGTCGACGAGAAGCAGGGCCGCGGAATCGGCGGCGTCCTCCTCTTGCGCTGCCTGCTCGACCTTCGCGACTGCGGCGAGAAAGACGCGGTGATCTCGTGGATCGGTCCGGAGCGCTTCTACGAGCGACGCTGCGCGGCCGAGACGACTCTCCGGTACGTGGCTCTGCGCAAGGAGCTTCGCCCCGGAGCACCGGCAGACGGGTCTCCGACCGACGATGAGTCGTTCGATTCCCGTTGCCCGCAATCGGACGCGAGCGCATAATCGGCTCCTCGATCGTTGGCCCCCGGCCTCCGGCCGCCGGCGCCACCCCGTCGAGGAAGCGGCAAGCTTGAGCGAATCTCGCGTCTACAGCACGATCACCATCGTCGGTGTCGGACTCATCGGGGGCTCCCTCGGGCTCGCGTTGCGCCGTCGCGGCTTCCACGGGACGATTCTCGGAGTCAGCCGTCCGGCACCGCTCGCGGATGCCGAGCGCCTCGGCGCGATCGACGCGGGCTACCCCTACGGTCGGCTCCTCGAGGCGGCCGCGCGCTCCGATCTCGTCGTCCTGGCGACCCCGATCACGCGTATCGTCGAGCTCATCCGCGAGCTCGGCGCTGCCGGGAAATCGCTGCAACCGGGCACGGTGATCACGGACGTCGGCAGCACGAAACGGGAGGTGCTCGAGACTGCGAGAGAGTCCCTCCCCGAAGGCGTGCTCTTCATCGGCGGCCACCCGATGGCCGGCAGCGAGGAGCGTGGCGTCGCCGCGGCGGATCCGCTTCTGTTCGAGAACGCGATCTGGGCGCTGACGCCGTCAGACGACGTCCCCGCGGAGGAGACCTCTCGGCTCGCGGAGCTCTTCGCGACGATCGGCGCACGCGTACTGATGCTCACGCCCACCGAACACGATCACGTCGCCGCCGCGATCAGCCATCTGCCGCAGATCATCGCGATCGAGCTCCTCAACTCCCTCGATGATCTCGGTGATGCTCGCCCGCATGCGGTCCATCTCGCAGCCGGTGGATTTCGCGACATGACGCGCATCGGCTCGAGCCCCTTCGACATGTGGAAGGACATCCTCTCCACCAACCGCACGGAGGTGATCACCGCGCTGGAGTCCTTTGTCGAGCGCCTGCGGCGACGCGTCCACTCGTTCGACGACACGAGCCTCGAGGGCGCCTTTGCCCGCGCCCGCGAGACGCGCCTCGATCTCCCGAGCGACACGAAGGGCTTCCTCACGCCGCTCTGGGAGCTGCGAGTCGTCGTCGAGGACAGGCCCGGCATGATCGCCGACATTTCCGGGCACCTCTACAGCAAGGGCATCAACATCAAGGACATGGGTGTCGTCAAGGTGCGCGAAGGCGAGACCGGCAGCGTGCGTCTCGCGTTCAAGTCCCGCGAGGACGCCGACGCCGCGATGAAGGAGCTCGAGAGCGCCGGCTACCAGGCGCGCTTCCGGGAGTAGCCGTGCGAGGCCGGGAGCAGACCACCAGCAGCTCCTCGATCGACAGGTTCGAGTCGCCCTGACCGGAGTGTGTCAGCGGCTGGCGCAAGATCTCGACCCTCTCGAAGCTCTCGAGGCAGAGGCGTCGGAAGCTCTCGACCGGGTCCCGGTCCCCCCTGGCGGCGAACCGCTTCAGAAGCAGCCCCGTCGGGTTGGAGTAGCTGACGACGAGCTTTGCACCGCTTCTCGCGCACCCGATCGCCACACGACGAAACTCTCCCTCGACGAACGACGGCTTGCAGAACCTCGACTGGAAACGACGCCCGATGAGCGGATACCGACCGCGGAGAATTTTTCCATCACGCCCTCGCTCGAGCTCGGGGTAGTCGTAGCGCGCGAGCGCCTCGAGGACGTGGTAGAAGCGGGAGTAGTTGTCCGCGGTATACGGTGGATCGAGGTAGACGAGGTCGACGTCCGCGGGGAACTCGAAGGCGCCGTCCTCGCCGAGAAGCGTCCCGTAGTCGCCGACGAGCACCCGGTTTCCGCGACGATGACTCGTGGCCCGTACGGTCTCGGCCACGGACTCGCACTGCTGCTCGAAAAGCTCACGCACGTCGATGAGTCGACGCTTCGCCATGGCGCGAAGCTCGGAGTCCTTCGTCAGATGACGCGGCTGCGCGAAGTGGCTGGTTCCGGATGTCGACACCGATGCGACATGAACGAGCGCGCTGAGGTAGTGCACACGCCGACGCTCGTGGAACGGCGACGACGAATCGAGGTCGTCGACAGCCGCGCGCAGCGAGTCGAGGACGAGCGACTGACGCAGGCCGAAGTAGACGTTCGCGTAGTAGGTCGTCACGAGACACGCCGGACGGATCAGCGGATCCCGTCGACGTCGACCGTTCTCCCGCGGGGTGAGAAGCCGGCTCGCAGCGGGTGACAGGCCCGAGCTTCTCGGCACCGGCTCGGCTGGAAAGACCGAGACGAAGCGCTCGAGAAACCCGCGATATCGGTCGGGCCAGTCGCCGTCGCCACCGGTCCGGGAAAACTCGGCGAGGAGATCCTCCTCGGCGCGCAGCTCCGCGCGATAGATCCGGGCGAGCCGCGAGAAGTTGTCGTCGTAAGAGCTCTGGAGATCAGAGTCCGCTACCAGACAGGACAGGAACGCGCTCTTCTGCGCCGGGTCGTGCTCGATGAGGCTGCTCGCGATCAGGCCCGAATACGTCTGCACGTCGTTCGAGAAGACACGATAGCGGTCAGCGCAGAACGCGCTCACCACACCACTTCCGGACATCAGGTCGACCACGGTCGCGCCGGGTCGGAGCTCCCGGTCGAAGACGCGCTCGAGGAAGTCGGGGATGACCCGCGACTTCGCCCCCATGTACCAGATCGTTCTGTGCAGCCGTGTGCTGCCGGAAGCCGTGGGCATCTCTTCGCTTCGCCTTTCAGTGGAGGTATCGGCAAGGCGACGTACGGACTTTACGGGAAGGGCCGAAAAACTGCTGATTTGTCGGCTGCGCTGCTCCTGGCTTTCCGTTAGGCTTCCCGCACACGCGACCTCCACTGGAACGATCCATGCCGACACGCCACGACTGGACGGTGGACGAGACCCGCGAGCTCTACGAGCTGCCGTTCACCGAGCTCCTCTTTCGCTCGCAGCTCGTCCATCGCGAAAACCACGATCCGGCGACGCTGCAGATCTGCACGCTCCTGAGCATCAAGACCGGCGGCTGCCCGGAAGACTGCGGCTACTGCTCCCAGAGCGTGCGCCACGACACGTCGGTCGAGGCCGAGCCGCTCGTCAGCGTGGAGGATGCGCTCCGCAAGGCGCGCGTGGCGAAGCAGAACGGCGCAACCCGATTCTGCATGGGCGCGGCGTGGCGCGACGTCAAGGACGGGCCGGAGTTCGAGCGAGTCCTCGACATGGTTCGCGGCGTCCGTGACCTCGGCATGGAGGCGTGCTGCACGCTCGGCATGCTCAGCGAAAATCAGGCGCGGCGCCTCGCCGAGGCCGGGCTGACGGCATACAACCACAACCTGGACACCGGCCCCGCATACTCCGACAAGATCGTCACGACGAGGACCTACGAGGAGCGTCTCGAGACCATCGCGAGGGTGCGCGAGGCAGGCGTCAGCGTCTGCTGCGGAGGCATCCTCGGCATGGGCGAGTCACTCGACGATCGTCTCGAGATGCTCTGCGTCCTCGCGGGGCTGGACCCGCACCCC
This sequence comes from uncultured Planctomycetia bacterium, assembly GCA_964390645.1. Lineage (GTDB taxonomy): Bacteria > Planctomycetota > UBA8108 > UBA8108 > UBA8108 > CAYMLL01. Next base: position 19,925 of record CAYMLL010000102.1, read on the forward strand.
GAGAGCGTGCCGATCAACGCCCTGATGACCGTCGAGGGCACGCCGCTGGCGGATCAGCCCCCGGTACCGCCGATCGAGATGGCGCGCACGATCGCGGTCGCACGCATCCTCATGCCCGAGTCGATGGTGCGACTGAGCGCCGGACGCGTCCACATGTCGACGGAAGCACAGGCTCTCTGCTTCCTCGCGGGCGCAAACTCGATCTTCGCCGGCGAGACCCTGCTGACAGCACCCAATCCGACCGAGGACAGCGATCGAAGTCTTCTGGAAAAGCTGGGAATGCGGCCGTGCAAGCAACCGGTCGCGAGCTCCTCGATCGAGCGATGAGCGCCAGCGACCTGCTCGATGATCTCCGAACACGGCTCGAGGCACTCCGGAGTGATGGTCTTCGCCGCACGCTTCAGACGCCGGCGGGAATCGACTTCTCGTCAAACGACTACCTCGGTCTCTCGAAGTCCGCCGAGCTTCGGGCGCAGACCCTCCAGGACGCGGAGTCGGGTGTGATCACCGCTCCGGCGTCGCGACTTCTCGGCGGGCACCTCGAGGAGCACGAGCGTCTGGAGGAGCGTCTTGCCGCGTTCAAGGGCACGGAGTCGGCGCTCCTCTTCTCCACCGGCTACCAGGCGAACCTCGGCGTGTTGACATCGCTGATCGGCCGGAGCGATCGCGTCCTCTCCGACGCGCTGAACCACGCGAGCATCATCGACGCTCTGCGGCTGACCGGCGCGCACAAGGTGATCTATCCCCACCTCGATGTGGCGGCCGTCGCGACGCAGCTCGAGGCTCCGTGGCCGCACGGGCGCACCTTCCTCGTCACGGAGAGCTACTTCAGCATGGACGGAGACGTGGCGCCGCTCGCGCTGCTCGCGGAGCTCGCACGCACCCACGATGCGGGATTCATCGTCGACGACTCCCACGGCACGGGCGTCTTCGGCGACCTGCGCGGATCCGGCCTCACCGAAGCGGATGGAATCGCCGCGAGATGCGACGCGATCGTCTCGACGTTCGGGAAGGCGCTCGGAGGCTTCGGAGCCTTCGTCGCGGCCCCCCGCGTCGTCACGGACTGGCTCGTCAACCGCGCGCGCTCGTTCATCTTCACCACCGCTCTGCCGCCGCTCGTGTTGCGACTCATCAAGGCCGGCGTCGATCTCTGCGAGCGCGGGGCCGATCGTCGCCTGGCGCTCCACCACCACGCCGGACAGCTCCGGGACCGGCTTCGCGGCGCCGGTCTCGACTGCCTCGACAGCGTCGGCCCCATCGTACCCGTCGTGTTAGGGAACAGCCGAGTCGCGGTCGAGGTCAGCGAGGCGCTCACCGCACGCGGCTTCGAGGTGCGCGCCATCCGTCCACCGTCGGTGCCGCCCGGCACGGAGCGGCTGCGGATATCCGTGCACGCGGATCACGACCACGAGACCGTGGCTCGCCTGGCGACCACGCTGCTCGAAATCGTCGACACCGTATCGTCGTCGACGCTCGACGACGGGACATGAGCCTCTTCATCGTCGGCACCGCCACGGAAGTCGGCAAGACCGTCATCAGCGCCATCCTGCTCGCCCGCTACGGCCGCCGGCAACGACTCGCGTACTGGAAGCCGGTAGCGACGGGCGCTCGAGACGGCCGAGATACGGAGCACGTCGAGCGCTGGACCGGCCACCTCGTCGACGTCCTCCCGGAGACCTACCTCTACGAGCAGCCGGTCTCGCCGCATCTGGCCGCTCGACAGGAGCGACGGCCGATCGACCCGGAGCACATTCTCGCGGAGCTCGTCCGGCACGGTCTCGCCGATGCGAGACGCAACCTCGTCATCGAGGGTGTCGGTGGGCTGCTCGTGCCGATGACGGAAAGCGGCTACCTGCTGATCGATCTGCTACGCGACATCTCCCTGCCCTGCCTCCTCGTCGCGCGCAGCACGCTGGGGACGATCAATCATACTCTGCTGTCGATCGAGGCGCTCCGCGCTCGCGACCAGTCGCTCGCAGGCGTGGTTCTCGTCGGGCCCCGCAACCGGGAGAACCGGCGGGCGATCGAGCGCCACGGCGACACGAACGTGGTCGCAGAGGTCGAGTGGATGGCGCGTCTCGGTCGCAAGTCCATCGAGAGCGCTGCGCGGCGCTTTGACACGCGCGCCAAGCTCAAACGCTACTTCGAAGCCTGAACCGCGAGGCGAGCAATGACATCCACCCCCGACTGGGTCGATCTCGACCGTCGCCACGTCTGGCACCCGTACACGCAGATGCTGACCGCCCCGACGCCCATCCCGATCGAGCGCGCCGAGGGCGTCTACCTGTTCACGGCGGACGGCCGCGAGATCCTCGACGGAGTCTCGTCGTGGTGGGTCAACATCCACGGCCACGGTCACCCACGTCTCAACGAGGCGCTGACACGCCAGTGTACGCGCATGCAGCAGGTCATCTTCGCCGGCGCGACCCACGAGCCGGGCGCCCGGCGCGCGGCCCCCCAGGCGGCGGTGGCGCAGCCGGGCCTCGACCCCGCGGTTTACTCCGACAACCGCGCCACCCCCGGCGCGGTCGGGAC
>CAYMLL010000103.1:0-22394 GCA_964390645.1 uncultured Planctomycetia bacterium
GTTCCGACTCTTCGAGGACACGCCGGGTGTGCTCAACAATTCCTTGGCGGTCGATCTGCCGATCTACGCGTCGATCGGCGCTCACGAGTTCGGTGGCAGCGGTGCGCAGCCACGTGTCGGACTCTCCGGCGGGCTCTTCCCGGTGGCGGGGGCGCCGCCGCTCGAGTTCACCCACGAGAATCTCGAGAACCTGCTCGACTTCAGCGATTTCTCACTTGCCAGCTTCGTGCAGATTCTCCAGGGCACACTCGAGTGGCTCGGCTCGCTGACCGACTCCGACCTCATGGAAACGGAGATCCCGGTTATCAATAAGAGCCTCGGTGAGCTCCTCGACTTCGTCACCACGTTCAACGATCAGGTGCTCTCGAAGATCGACTTCTCGCAGATCCGTACGGTGCAGGACTTCATCCGGGAGTTCGCGGACGCTGGTATCTTGCCGCCGGGTCTCGACGTCGTCTTCGACGCGGCGACGAGCCAGCTGCGCTTGCCGATCGATTTCAGCTTCGACCTCAACGGCTTCGACCTGCGCAACCTCGAAAACCTCGGCGATGTGTCCTTCCAGGAGCTCCTCGAGCTTGGCGCGTTCGTCGTCGGGGAAGGGATGATCGAGGACAGCGACTTCGACGGAGTACCGGACTTCGACAAGGATACACTCGTCGACAACCTCCTGGCGCTCGGGAGAGTCGGTCTCGCGGACCTGGTCGACCTCGATCTTCTCGGCGCTGCGGGCTTCGTCGGCACGACCTCGATCGCGGTCAGCGATCTCGAGGGCCTCGAGGTCATCGCCGCGGGTGCGCTCAGCGGAAGCGGTATCGTCAGCGGCGGCAACGTTACACTAGAGGACCTGTTGGGGGCGAACGGTGTGCGGGTGCGGCTCTTCGACCTCGTCGAACGGGGGCTCATCGGCGCTGCTAATCTCGCCGCCAGCGCGCAGATCGACTACGACGATCTGATCTTGTCGCGTCTGATTAGCTCGGCGGATCTTTTCGCAGCCGTCGGGACTGCGTACGACCAGAATGACTTGACGACGACGAGTCCGCAGCAGGCGAGCTACGTGCTGGTCTCCGATCTCTTGGCGATCGACCTCGGCTTCGGCGATCTCCTGGAGATGGGTCTGATCGGCAGCTCAGAGTTTGACGGTGCCAAGAGCCTGACGATCTCGGCGCTCGAAAATGCTGAGCTCATCGCTGCAGACGCGCTCGACAGCTTCGGGACGAGTATCACGCTCGCCGACCTCATCGGTACGGCCGCGGGTGCCGACAGCGTCGCCCTCGCCGACCTCATCGAGGCCGGGCTGGTCCAACGAGCCGACCTGCTCGATCTGTCGAGCCTCGCGGTGGACGATCTCGCGATCAACGGTTTCGATCTTTCGGACCTCGTCGACCTCGGGTTCCTGACGCAGTCCGGCATCTCGAGCTTCGAGATCGACCTCTTCTCACTCAAGAATCAGCCCATCGACCTCGGCATCGAGCTCGGTGAAGTGCTCGAGCTGAGCACCAGTGCGATGGCGAATATCGATGTCACCGTCGGTGGTGGCTTCGAGTGGATCATCGACTTTGACGGACTCACCGGCAGTGAGGGGCTGACCATCCTCATCGACAACGCTCAGGTGACCGGGCGTGCGTCGCTCGACGTCGATGACCTCGAGGTCGCCGCTCGGCTCGGCTTCCTACAGCTGACGGCTGGGGGCAGCGGCAGCGGTAGTGGTGTCAATCTTCTGGCCGAGGCGACCGTCGCTCTCGACGCGGACAACGATCTGACGACGAGCGGAGATCGTCGCTTCTCGTTCGACGATCTCCTCAGCGGAGAGCTCTTCGACGCGATCACCTTTGAGGTCGACGCCTACGCGGCGGCTGCGCTCAAGAGTTTCTCGGTGTCTCCGGCGATCCCTGGTCTCGACACCAGCGGACTTGCCAGCCAGGAGCTCTCGATCACGATTCCGGACCTCACCGCCATCAGCGGCTTTGAGGCCGTGGTCCAGGGTGAGAAGACACAGGCGGAGATCGACGCACTGCTCGGCCTCGACCGCGCTGTGGTGATCCTGCCGGACTTCGGCGACCTCTTCGACTTCAGCGAGCTCGACTTTGAGTCGATCATCGCGGCGATCCGAAGCGGCATCCAATGGCTCGAGGCGACCCTTGCCGAGCAGCCCTTCTACAGCGAGCAGATTCCGGTTGTAAACCGTTCGCTCGAGGATGTGCTCGGTTTCATCGACGACCTCCTCGAGAAGGTTGAGCAGGCGGCCGAGAACCCAGCCTCTGTGATCCAGGAGGTCGAGGAACTCATCGAGGACGCGCTCGGTATCGTCGACGATAACATGCTCGCCCCTGACGATCAGACCTTCGCGCTGATTCTCGAGGGGCAGCAGCTGATCCTCCACATCAAGTGGGACGAGGTCTTCGAGGACGTCTTCGCGTTCGGCCTCGACCTCGAGACCTTCGGTGCGCTGGGGCTGGACCTCGCCGCACTCGAGGGCGTTTCCCAGTTCGTCGACGCGGGTGTCGAGATCGAGTTCGGCGCCTTCGTCGAGGCGGTGGTCGACGTCGGGATCGATTTCAGCGGTGTCGAGGCCGGTGGTCTCGGCGCCGTCGAGTTCTTCATCCGGGAGCACGACGCGCTCGCGGAAACCGGCACGCGCCTGTCGCTCGGCGCCAAGGTCATCGCAACGAACCTCGACCTGCTGATCGAGCCCTTCGGGATCGGTATCCAGGATGGCGTCGTCTATTTGGGCCCCCGCCGCCGGGGGCGACGCGCCCCGGGGGGGGGGCCTCCCCCCCGGGCGACAGCCTCGGCGGCGACGACGGCCGCGTCGCCTTCAGCAGCTTCGGACTCGAGAATCTGGATCTGTCGCTCGCCGGCGAGTTCTGCATTTTCCTGCCGGTCCAGGTGCTCGGAATTTCGCTGCATCCGGTCGCCATCGAGACGAACTCCGCCGTCTACCCGGAGCCCCTCCTCGAGCTCTTCGACCAGCTCGTCAATGGCCGCAGCGCGGACGTCGGTGATCTGGACGGTGACCTCGACACGGTCGAGCTCGAGCCCGAAGCGGTCATCGTACGTAGCCTGCCGGACTTCTCGAGCCTCTTTTCGGGCTTCGACATTCTCAGCATCCTCAACGACCCGTCGTTCATCATCAACGCGATCGACGGCGCGCTCGGTGCGCTGCAGGACATCTTTGGCTCGAGCTTCGCTCAGGACATTCCACTCGTCGGAGACAAGCTCGCCAAGGCAGCCACCTTCATCAAGGACCTGCGCACGGGCTTCATCGCCGATCTCCGCGAGAAGCTCGGCGGCCCGGGCAAGGCGATCGAGTTCGTTCGCGACGCGCTCTGGGACGCATTCGGTCCCGACGGACTGGAGATTCTGCTCGACTCCAGCGGCGACGGCCTTGTCACCAAGGAAGGCGATATAGCGGTCGACTGGTACTCGGAAGACGGGGACCTCGTGAAGGCGTGGGAACCAGGCGCCCGCGTTCCCAAGAAAGACGACCCTGGACTCGTCACGAACGCCGACGCCGACGCGATCCAGTTCGACATGCTGCTCGGCGGCGTCGCCTTCGGCACCGGCGTGGATATCCCGCTGGCCATCGACCTGCCGGGATTCGGCCTCGACGTCGACGGTGGCTTCGCGATCCAGATGGACTGGAGCTTCGACTTCGGCTTCGGGCTCAGTCTCGCCGACGGCTTCTACCTGACAACGAACGATCAGGATGCGCCGGCCGACGCGGAGATCGAGGTCGAGATCGGTGTCTTCCTCGACGGTGAACCGCTCGACAACGTGCAGGTGACACCGTTCGTCGCCCAGGGCAAGCTGCTCTTCTTCAAGCTCACTGCAACGGACACCGACCGCAAGCCTTCGACACCGGGCTTCCAGCCGAGCGGCCTCTTCGGTTTCCTCTCGGTCGATTTTCACGGTGTCGAAGCCACCGGCCGCCTGACGCTCGACCACATCTTCACGAACTCGCTCGAGGACGTCTTCGAGGTCGACTTCGGCCTCCAGGCGACGCTCGGGCTCGAGCTCCAGCTCGAGCTCGACGGGGTCGAGGGGCTGCCGAAGCTCAAGGGCGACCTGGTGCTCAGCTGGGGCTGGAGCCTGCAGGAGGGTGCCGGCGAGTTCGACCTCGGGCTGCGCAACCTGCGCATCGAGGTCGGCAGCTTCATCAGCGAGATCCTCAAGCCGATCACGGACACGATCGCTGACGTCCTGGAACCATTCAAGCCTGTCGTCGACATCCTCCTGACACCGCTTCCCGGCCTCGATAAGATCCTCGACGATCCGACGCTGGTCGGTGTCATCAACTTCATCGCCGGGTTGATGGGACAGCCGGGAATCGACCCGGCGTTCCTGCACGCGGTGAAGAACATGATCGACATCGCGTTGCAGGTCGATGCGCTCCTCGGTATGGACGGCGAGATCCTGCTCGGCGACATCATCGGGCTCGGCACCGGTGACGTGTCGACAAGTCCGGCACCTCTGGGCCTGCCACAGGAGCTCTCGTCCTTCCTTGAACGCGTTGCGGCTCAGGGCTCCGGCGAGGACGTGTCGTCAGGCGTCAGCGGCGGGTTCACGAGCGAGGACCGCGCGGGCTTCCAGATCATCGAGCACATCACGGACATCGGGAACTGGGCGAAGCTTCTGACCGGCGGCGACGCGACGCTCTTCACGTACGAGATGCCGCTCCTGAGCTTCGGGTTCGACTTCCGCCAGCGAATCGCGACGATCACCGCGGGGCCGGCGATCATCAACGTCGACATGGTCGGCGGCTTCTCGATGACCGCCGACCTCGGCTTCGGCTACGACACGTTCGGCATCCGCAGGGCGATCGAGACCGGCAACCCGTGGGAGGCGTTCGACGGGTTCTTCATCGCGGACTTCGGGATCACGAGCGGCCAGGAGAAGGACGAGTTCACGTTCCGGGCCGAGCTCGGGCTCGAGGCGGCCTTGTCGCTCGTGATCATCGAGGCCGGGCTCGGCGGCGTCATCGGCTTCGAGGCAGGTCTTGACCTCAACGACATCGAGATCAACGGCGAGAGCGACGGCAAGGTCCGCATCTCCGAACTCATCACGATGTGGAATTACACCGGAAACGACGCACCCGGTGGCCTGCTGAACATCATCAATCTCGCCGGGCGTGTCTTCCTCGAGATCTACCTCTTTGTCGACGTCGGTATCTCGCTTCCCTTCGTCGGCAAGATCATGGCGCGCATCATCGACATCACGCTGGTCGACCTCACCCTCGTCGAATGGGAGTACAAGGCGCCGAACGTCGAGCCGGTGCTCGCCCACGATGAGGGGAGCACGCTCGTCCTTCACACCGGAAAGCGCGCTGCAGACCGCGAGTACCTGGACACCGACGACGGTGGCGAGATCGTGAAAGTCAGCGGCGACTCGAGCGCGATCACTGTCGAGTACTCGCACTGGACGCAGGAGTTCGACACGGGCGGCTACACGAAGGTGATCGCGGACGGTGGCGACGGGAACGACAGATTCGACGCCTCGGGCCTGACGGGGGTCGAGGTCGAGTTCACGGGAGGCTTCGGCGAGGACCAGTTGAGCGCTGGCAGCGCCGGCGGCCTGCTGGACGGCGGCGACGACAACGACACGCTCGGTGGCTCGGCCGCGACGGCGCCGGTGACGATGCTCGGCGGCAAGGGGGACGACCGCTTGACCGGTGGCAGCGCCGGAGACATCCTCGACGGCGGCGACGGCGAGGACAGGCTAAGTGGCGGTGGCGGTGCCGACGAGATGCGTGGTGGCAAGGGTGCCGACCAGCTTTCCGGTGGCGAAGGCGACGACGAGTACTACTTCGCGGAGAGCTACGACGAGGACAGCTTCCGCGACAGCCAGGGCTCATCGCTGATCGACCTGAGCAGCGTATCTTCGCCGACGATCGTGCAGATCTCCCCGACCTCGACCCAGATCACCACCGGCGGCAGCCAGATCCGGCTCGGTCGCTCGTCGCTGTCGAGAATCATCCTCGGTACCGGCTACGACGAGGTGTACGTCTCGAGCATGCCCGGGGGGGCCGTGGAGATCGAGGACGCGGGAGGCGGCTCTAACATCACCGTCACGCTCGAGCGCCCGGACTCGAAGACGGCCGCCGGCACGCTGACTATCTTTGACGACGACACGGACTTCGACGAGCTCTTCTTCACGAACGTGCCGGAGTCGATCGAGATCAACGACCACGAGGTCAAGAACGGCCGCGAGTCCTTCAGCTTCGACGACGACCTCGAGCAGGTGACGCTCCACGCCGTCGACCTGGTGCCGATTATCGCCCCGGTCACGATGGAGCGCACGCAGGACAGCGAGGTGGAGATTCACGGGCTGGAGATCACGACGACGAACGGCGGCATCGCCGCCCTCGGCGCCACCAGCCTCGACCTCGTGGCGACCACGCTGACGGTGAGTCCGAACCTCGAGGCGCACAACGTCTACTTCGAGCAGCCGACTGACGCGACGCTCGCTTCGGAGTATGCGATGGCTCTTGCCGAACTCGAGCTCGCCGGCGAGCGCAAGCTGATCCTCGGCGGCACCGTCCTCGCGACGGGCGACTTCCACGCCGATCTCGACGTGATCGCCTCGACGACCGAGGGGATGGTCGACGACGGTGAGATCGACTACCGGATCGACGCGCACGACCTCGACTGGGAGGTCGCCGTCAGCGACGTCATTCTCAACGCCGAGGTCAACGGCATCGGCGACGGCAGCATCCGCATCCATGCGGCGAACCCTGGAGACGGAGGGCCGGCGGCCAAGATCGAGGTGCGCGCCGACGTCACCTCGTCGACGAACGCCAATCCGCTCAGCCCCGACGACCTCGGCGGGGGGACGCTGCGCCTCGTTCCCGAGGGCGTTCTCGATATCTACGGCGGCGCCGAGTTCCTTGGCGCGGGCGCGCACCTGATCCTGCTCGCCGACAACATCTACAACCACACCTTCGTCGACTCGAACCGCCTCGTGACGACGGTGGAGAGCGCGACGATCGTCACGCGCGCCGAGGGCGTCGCCGACGGGAGCGAGATCGAGATCCTCGAGACCGACAGTCTCGACGTCTCCTACGTCAGCTACGCCGGCACCTCGGGCGCTCTCTCCAGCGCGCACGGGACGATCGACGTGCGCCTCCTCGGAGTCGACGCGCGCCTGTCGCTGGAGTCGGGGTCGCTCGTCACGCAGACCGCGGACCGTGACATCACTCTGCGGGCCGATGACTTCGACTTCAAGAGCGGTGTCGGACAGGTGATCGGCAGCGGTGAGCTGACGATCCACACGGAGCAGGCGGCCAGCTTCGTCCTCGGCAGCGCGGCGGAGCATCCGCTGGGCAAGGACTGGACGGACATGATCGAGGAGTTCCCGAACTACAACACCGACTTCCTGCCGGAGCACGTGGGCGGCAACTTCACGGGTGAGGGAATCGAGGCCACCTACGACGACGACGGTTCGCTCTTTGCCGACCACGCGCACATTTCGACACGCGACCTCGCGGCGCTCGCGAACGGCTTCACGCTGGTGACGATCGGCGAGAGGGACGGAGTGAACGCGACCGAGAAGATGTTCTTCGGCGACGCGTTCAACGACACGGGGCGCGGCCGCGACAGCTCGTTCCGCGACGAGGTGATCTGGAACGCGGAGAAGATCTTCGTGGCGGGCCAGGTCGAGGTGCGCGCGCCGCATCCGAGCGAGTTCCCGGTGCCACTGACGGTCAACACCGATCGCCTGCACATCAAGTCGAAGGACATCAACAACCCGCTCGGCGGACTCGATTCCGGCATCTCGGGCGACCTCCTCAGCCTCGCACCGAGCCGTGACAGTGGGGGCAACCTGGACGGCGTTGTCGACGGTATCCGCAACCGTCTGATCGTCGATGGCTGGCTGAAGACCGACAATGACATCGTCGTCGACATCGTAGGCAGCGGCGAGACCTACACGACGAGCCTGACCTCCGGCCTCAACAACGTCTACCAGGGCATCGCCGGGCTCTTCGAGACGACGAAGGACGGCGGGGAGATCTCGCTCACGACCGCCGAGTCCGTGGTGCTCGAGGGCCAGAGCTACGTCTCGGGTTCCGGCTCGCAGATCCTGGTGAACGCGGGCACCTTCTTCGAGCTCGTGCAGATCGCCGGCGTCATGTCGGCGCCCGACGCGAACACGCTGATCCAGATCGAGGCGCCCGAGGCGATCTACGTCAACGGCGAGATTCTCGCGGGCGTCGTCTGGGAGGGTGGCGTCAAGCAGCAGAGCCCGACCGACCCGCTCGGCACCGCACGCGTCGTCGTCACGACACCACACGAGCTGCGTATCTACGGCGCGATCTCCTCGAGCAACATCCTCGACCTGACCGCGGGTCCGGACCAGGACTACAACGAGGGCGACTCCGCCGACGCGAGCATCCATCTCACCGGCCAGCTCTTCACGCTCGGCGAGAGCAAGACGCTGCGGCTCGAGGTGACGGAGGACGAGGGCGGCGGCGCCGGTGGCGCTCCCTCGGACGGCAAGCGCGATATCCTGATCGAGGGAAGCATCTTCGTCCGTGGCGACGACTCGGGGCTCTTCGTCGAGTCGCCGCAGCGCGTCAAGTTCGCGACGTCGCTGGTCGAGGTCGCCGACGGTATCGAGATCTACGGACGCGATCACACGACGGATGCGGACTTCACCGACGCCGAGGGGGAGCTGGTGACGAGCAGCGTCCTGATCGAGCCCACGGCTGTCATCACGTCCTTCGCCGCGGGCAGCGACGTGCTGATCGACGGCGCGTACGACGTCGACGTCTACGGAACCGTCCTTGCGGGTGGCAGCATCGGCCCGACCGGCGTCACCTGGACGGGGCCCGACTCGGAAGCCACCGTCACCGCGGGCGAGCAGGTCTACATCAACAGCGGGATCCTCGCGAGCGACACGGTGACGATCCGCGGCGGCGCAACGAACGCGGCGGATGACGAGAGCCGCGATCCCTCGCAGACTCACTACCTGAGCGTCGTTCTGGACACCGCCGGAGGACTGACGGCCGCCGGACGCACGTCCGACATGACGCCGGGGCTCGTGCGCGTCTTTGGCGAGAGCGACGTCGAGATCATGGGCCACATCTGGTCCGGCGCTGATCGTCGTCTGCTCTTTGACTCGGACGGAAACCTCATCGACGAGTCGATCGACTGGAGCCGGTCGGTCGGCGGCGAGGTGTCGATCGAGTCGAGCGGGCAGGTCTTCATCGGCGGCTGGACACAGAGCTTCGACAACGAGGTCGTCGTGGGGACGCTCGAGGCGCCGATCGACGTCTCGCTCGCCGTCGAGTTCGACGTCGAGGGCACCGCAACGGCGACGATCCTCGGCTCGGCGACGCAGGACAACCTGGGCCTCGACGACCTCCTGGCCGACATCGAGAGCGTCTTCGACAGCGTCGACGTGCCCGGCGCCTCGGGCGACAAGCTCTCGGACCGGATCGCCATCGAGATCCGCCAGAACCGTCTCGTCTTCTCGAGCGATGCATCCTTCGCGTTCGGCGCCGCGTCGACGAACACGGCGCACCTCGGCCTCGCCGGTGGTCGCCTCGAGGCCAACGAGGTCCTTCCCGAGGCCGGGATCACGGGCTCGTCGCTTCTCATGCCCTTCACCGTCAGCTCCGACGTGACGCTGCGCTTCGTCGATGGCGACGGCGAGGTCCTCGGCGAGGCAGGAGTCCTCGAGGCCGCCGCGACCGAGGACAACACGACGCTCGTAGACCTCGTCGCCGACCTGAACGCCACGCTCGAGTACGCGGGGCTTCAGGACGTCTCGATCGAGCTTCACGCGGAAGTGGATGGGGACGCGGTCTCGGTCCATAGCCCCTTCGACTTCCGGCTCTCGGCGAGCTCGGACAACACGGTCGAGATCGGCTTCGACCTCTCCGGCGGCGATATCGCCTCCTCGCGCCCCCTCGGCGTGTTCGAGCTCCATGCCGTGACCTCGCTCTTTGGTGACTCGATCGACACGGGCGGATTCGTCGCGGCGAAGAACCGGGTCGATATCTTCAATGTCGACACCGTCGAGTCCCCGTACTCGAACGCCTTCGACACCGGCGTCAAGATGGAGGGGGCGAGCGAGGTCACGACCTACGCCGACGGCAGCGTCATCGAGATCATCTCGAAGGGCGACGCCGAGATCCTCGGCCACCTGATCGCCGGCGGCGAGATCGAGGTCATCCGCGATGCGCAGACGGGCGCGTTCGTCGGCTCGGAGCTCCACGACTTCGCGCACGCGCCGACGGCCGAGATCCGCATCGAGGCAGAGGAGCAGCTGCGCGTTGGCACCGACCTGCGCGCCGGCGGGCTGATTCGGCTCGACGGCGGCATCGACCCGGGCGTGCCCGACCCCACGGACCCCTTCGACTTCACGGGTACGAGCGTTCTCCTGTTCGGCTCCGTGAAGATCGAGACCTGGGCGCCCGGGAGCGAGATCCAGATCCACGGCAGTGGCGATATCCGACTCCTGTCGCCGACCCACTTCCGGGAGGTCGAGCCGGAGACCTGGCCGATGAGCGAGATCGCGCGGCTGGTGGGCGAGGGCCTCCTGCCGCTTGACGGAACGCTGACGACCGACGTGACGCTGAAGCTCCGGGGCCGCTTCGATGGCGAGTGGGTCGAGACGACGGTGATGATTCCGCGCACCGACCCCCTGGTCGTCGCGGGCCGTGCGGCCGATCCGGTATTCGCGATCAGCGCTCTGATCAACGACATCGAGGCTGCACTCCTGGAGCCGGGCGTCGACGCGCGCTTCAGCGGTCTCGACGTGACGAACGAGGGACGTCAGCTCATCCTCACCTTCGACACCGACTTCGAGGTCGTCGAAAGCGTGACCTTCGCGAACGAGGACGGCCTCGAGTCCACCAATATCGATCTCCTCGGCCTCGCCAGCGTGCTGAGCTCGCGGAAGTTCTACCTGCCGGCCGAGATCTTTGCCGACCTGGTGCTGCCCGGGACGGGCGAGCTGATCGCCGACGTGACCCTCGATCTCGAGATCGAGGATGGTATGGGCGGCTCGACGGTCGGGAGCGTCGTGATCCTCGCGGCGGACACCGGCGGCAACTCGTCGCTCACGCAGCTTGCGGCGGACATCGACGGGGCGCTCGAAGCGAGCGTCGACTTCGTCCCGATCGACGCGACGGTCAGCCCCGAGGGTGTGCTCGTCCTCGGTACGGTAGGCCTCGAGTTCGAGCTGCTCGACTCCTCGATCAACATCAACCAGCTCGGGATGCGGGGGGACTGGGAGACCGTCGAGACGCGCTACCCGGCGATCCTGACTCCCGACTTCGCCACGCCGACCACCGGAATTCTCGCACGCGACGTCGTGCTGATTGTACGCATCGAGGAGACGACGCTCGAGGACACTCTCCTCGATGCGGTCTTCGTCAGCCGCAGCTCGACTCTCGACAACACGTCCGTCTCCGACCTCGTCGCGGATATCAACACGGCACTCGACGGTGCCGTCGTGCCGCGCTACCCCGCCATTGACTTCGGCGACTATCTGAGTGCCGAGCTGCGTGACGGGAGGATCGTCCTCGTCAGTGACCTGCAACCCGGTGACGTGGCGCACGCCTTCAAGATCAAGCGCGCGTCCCAGGCGATCGAGCTCCTGGGCTGGGACCCCGATCCGCGAGAGGAAGGCGACATCGTCGCTGCCAAGATCGTGCCCGATGCGGTGCTGTCAGCCGCGGGCACGCTTCCGGGTGCCGTGCTCGTCGAAGACCTGCGCTTCGACCTCGCGATCCATCGCGGTGGCGAACGCGTCAGGGGCTGGGTGAATGTCACCGAGGCAGCGACCAGCGAGAACCTGTCGCTCACAGACCTCGTCGACGACATCAACGCCGCATTCGTCCTCGACGGGTTCGACGACGTCACGGCGCGGCTCGCCGGGAACATTCTCGAGCTCGTCAGCGCTTTAGACTTCAACGTCACGGCGCCTTCGAGGGGCCTCGACGCGCTCGGCTTCACGACGGTGCTCGACGCGGGCGACCAGGTGCTTTCCGCGGACCTTTCCGGCGAGCGTGATCCGACGACGTGGGAGCTCGTTCCCGAGCGCTCAGCGCCGACCGAGGGCGTGCTCGGCGAGGACCTGGTGCTCGATCTGACGACAATCGACGGTGAGGATACCGTCGCTTCGGTCTCGGTGGTCCTCGGCCGCAACGCGACCGACGGAACGAGTGGTACCCGCAACGTCGACCTTGACGGCCTCGCTGGCGATCTGACGGAGGCCTTCGCGTCGGCCGAGCTCGACATCGTCGCCAGGAACGACGGCGGACAGACCGTGCTGACGAGCTCCTCGATCGACTTCACCGTCGAGCTTTCGTCACACGGCGGCTATCAGATCGGGCTCGAGTCCACGGGGCTCGAGACGGAGCTCGGCCAGTCCGAGCGCGATCCGTCGAATTACGATCTCGTCGCGCCGGAGACGCTGCCGACGGTCGGCGTGCTCGGTGACGACATCCGCCTGCTCGTCTCGATGGCCGACTGTGACCCGAACGCGATCCTGGCGCAGAGCTCCTCGCAGGTGTTGGCGTCCGGCAACGCCGGCACGGAGGACGTCGCGTGCGAGGGAGCCGAGATAGGGCTAGTGACCATCTTCCGGGCCGACACGCTCGAAAATGCGTCGCTCGTTGATCTTGCTGACGATGTCAGCACGGCCTTCGAGGCTGGCGGCTTCCGCCCGATCACCGCCGAGATCCGCGACGGTGCGCTGGTGCTGACGAGCGCTCACGACTACGAGATCCGACGTGCACCGGGCGTGGCAGTGAACAACGTCGCCGACGGCGCCGACGACGAGGAGCTGCTCGACGTCGACGGCGCTCTGATCGTCAACGGTGTGCTCGTCACCGATCTGCTGCTCGGCGTCGACGTCACCACTGGTGTTCAGGGCTATCAGTCGCTCGTAACGGTGGCAGTCAGCGCGACGGACGGCACGGACGGCAGCCCGGTCAACACGAACCTCGCCGATCTCGCCGCCGACATCGACTCGGCGCTGGAAGACGTACTCGACGGCGGCAGCGACGGCTTCGACGAGATCGCGGTCAGCGTCGTCTCGGGTCGACTGTTCTTCTCCGACACGACACCGGAGACGATCAGCGAGCTCGAGATCGAGGTCCTCAGCACCGAGAACGCCCACCTCGTCGGCATCACTGCGGTCGACTCCGCCACGGTTATCGCCGAGCGCGAGCCGCCCCTGCAACGCATCACGCCGGCCGATCCGGTTCCCGCTGCGGCGCCGGGCTCGAACGTCGTCCTTGACCTGCGGATCTACGAGGACGTCGATCGGCTCGACTCCGACCTTAGCCTCTACAACGCGACTCTCACCGAGGCGACGGTGACGCTGAGCGACGCTGTGACGTCCGGCAACACGACTCTCGGCGAGCTCCGCACGCAGCTGCAGGCCGCGCTCGACGTCGCGCTCGGGCCCGACACGATCGTCGTCGAGCTGAACGCGGAAGATGATCGCCTTACCTTCACCGCCGACACGCTCTTCTGGCAGATCAAGCACACGTCCGAGAACGAGGATCTCCTCGGACTCTCGCCGATGCCGAACGACCTCGTCATCGCGAACCGCGCGTCGGACAAGGGTGTCCTGCCCGACGACGTGACGCTCAACGTCTGGGTCAACATCGGCACGAAGAAGATCGAGGGCACGGTCGTCGTCCCGAAGGCCGAGACCGAGGACAACATCGACATCAGCGAGCTGGTGAGCGACATCCAGGACTCGCTCGACGGCGTTCACGGGTCCGTCACCTACCTCGACGAGCTCGACGTCGCGCAGCCCGGCTATCGCGACCAGAGTTACACGCCTTACGCGTTCGCCGACTTCGCCGACGACCCGGTCACCACGGGCGGGGTAGCGGATCCGCTGATCAAGGTGAAGCTGAAGCATTCGAAGATCCTCTTCACGAGCGCCTACGACTTCGAGATTCGCCCGGGAATTCCGCACCAGGACGAGACCTACGCCGAGCTCGTGGGGCTCACGCGCGTCGGTTACGGCGACGAGACACGCGCGTCCGAGCGCCCGTTCAACGTCATCGCCGAGGCCGACGGCTCCACCGTGACCTTCTCGTCGGACGCGCCGAGCAGCCTCGTCTACGTCGCAGGCTCGGTGCTGTCCGAGCGGCAGATCACCATGAGCGGCGGCGCCGACACTCTCGAGCTCGACTGGTCCGGACGCCTCGAGACCCTGGACGGTCCGATCGATCTCGACCTCGGCGAGCACGGTCTTCTCAAGGGTGACCTCTTCGCGGGTGACGCCGATCTATTGAACGAGTTCCACGGCGACGTCATCCTCCACGCAGACGAAACGCTGACGGTCAGTGGCTTCGCCGTCGCGGAGCGTCAAGTGATCCTGACCGGTGGCGTCGAGGCGAACGGGACGCCGACCGGCACCGAGATCGCCGGTGAGGCCAGCGTCACGATCACGCCGACCGGCTGGGTGCGTACGACTGGCAACGACGGCGTCAGCCAGATCGTCCGCGTCGAGGGACTCAACGACGTCGTCGTCGACGGCTCGATTGGCTCGCTGCGCGATGACGTCGATCGCACCGATGCGGACATCTCGCTGACGCCGAGCACGGGTACGGTGATTATCACCGAGGACCACGGGTGGGTGGAGTCGAACGGCCGTATCGTCATCGAGACCGCGCCGAGCACCGACCTCGAGATTCTCGGCGTGGTCAAGAACACCGGTGCGACCGCTCCCGACGAGGGTGGCGGAACGCCGACCGCGGATCACGCGGAGCTGGTGCTCCTCGCGCCCTCGGGATCGATCAGCGTCGTCGGCGATGTCGACGCGCGCGGCTCCGTGTGGATCGAGGCGAGCGGCGCGGTGACGATCACGGGCTCGGTCGACGCCGGTCGCGCCGAGACCTTCTATTTCGTCACCGACATGCGCGGCCTCATCGACGACGACGACGCCGATGAGCGTCTGCGCATCGCGGCGGACACGGTGACCGTCGGGGGCGGAACGCACACACTGACCGGCGCGGAGGGCGTGCTGCCCGACGGGCTCGTCGCCGGTGAGACGATTCCGCTACTCGGTCATGTCGCGTCCTCCGGCAGGCTCGAGATCATCGGGACCGCGAGCGTAGACGGACTGCGCGTCGAGGACTCCGGCGAGGTGATGATCCGCGGCGACGGCGGCACGGGACTCCTCGAGGCTCCGACGCTCGACATCGTCGGCGACATCTACGCCGGTGCCGAGCGTGCCTACGTCCTCGAGCTCGGCGACCCGTCGTTCGCGGGTACGGACGGCTTCCCGGGCGGCGGCGCGGGGGTGCCCGTGCTCGCTGCGGACGCGACCCTGCGGTTGACGCTCGAGCTGTCGAACTCTCGCAGCTTCACGATCGACGCGATGGTGCCGACCGGCACCCTCGTGACGGACGTCGTCGCGGTGCTGCAGGGGGCGCTCGATGCTTCGTTCGACTCCGCCTTCTCGACGGGGTTCGTGACGCAGCTCTCCGCGCATCCTTCGGGCTTCGTCGACGCGACCCGCGAAGTTTCCGGCTTGCCGCCGGTCCTCGCCGAGATCTCGGGCGGCTCGCTGCAGCTCGTGAGCTCGCGGCCCTTCTCGATCGACGTCGGCGCCTCGACGAACGCCGGTTTCCTCGGTTTGCCGACCGACGAGGCGACCGAGTCGGCGCTCAGCCGGCCGCACTGGATCGGGGAGGCGGCAGGCGTCACCATGCGCGTCGGCGACACGGTGGTCTTCGGCGGTACGGCCCTCGCCACCGATCTCGACGTCGCCCGCGGCGACGCGGCGACCGAGGGCGACCCGATCGACCGACCGGGTACCGTGCAGGGGACAGGTGCGATCGTCGTCGAGCAGATCGACCCGTCCGACGCGGTTGTCGTCGCCGTGCCCGAGGGCGCCTTCCTGCGCGCCAGCTCCGAGCTCGTCTTCGACGCCGCCGTGACCGACAGCTCCATCGATATCGATGTCGACGGCACGATCACGGTGGAGGGCGTGGTCCAGGGAGTGGACGGTGGTAACGACGTCAGCGTCGTCTCGCAAGACTCGCTGGTGACTGTCGACGGCCTCGTCGAGGCGGGTGACTCGCTCCTCGTCTCGGGCGGCACGACCGACTCCCTCGAGGTCGAAGGCGGCGTGATCATCACGAAGCTCCTCTTCCGTACGAAGCGCCACGCCGTCCACGGCTTCACCCTCGACGACGAGGGTGACATGATCGACGACGACGGGTTCCTCATCGAGGTCGACGAGTTCGGTGTTCCGGTCCTCGACGCAGACGATCCGGTCCTCGTGCCGATGAGCGACGAGGGCGGATTCCTCCTCGACGTCTTCGGCAGTATCATCGACGAGAACGGCAACCTCGTGGCGCTCGACGGGAACGGCGATCCGGTCGTCGACGAGTTCGAGAATCCGGTTCCGGCCGAGGACATGTTCGGCGATCCGATCCCGGGCGGTCCGTCGGCCTACGTGCGCGGCGGCGGAGCGATCTACATCTCGACCGTCGACGGGATCGAGAACTTCGTCAACCGGGACGGCTACCTGCTCGACGAGAACGGCAGCCTGATCGATGACGGCGCCTTCTCCGGCGGCGTTCCGCAGCTCGTCAACAATGCGGGCGAGGTCGTCGACTCCGAGGGCTTCCGCCTCGACGACACGGGGCGACGGATCGACGTGCAGGGCTACCTGATCAACACGGACGGGGAGCACGTCGACGAGGGCGGGATGGTGATCTCGACCGAGGCGGCGCTCCTGCTCGGGTCGCGTACGCCGGCGCCGACGAGCGGCAAGGTCTCCTTCGGACTGCCCGACAGCCAGAGCGGCGGGACGCTCAACGCGACGGGTACCGGCAGCCGCATCGACGTGCACGGCGACGCCTTCGTCGACGTCCACGGCATGATCGGTCGGGTCGAGCTCGATGCTCTTCTCGAGGTGACGAGCGTGACGACCCACGAGGTCGCGATCACTTCGGAGGTCGACGTCGGCGCCTGGGGCGACGCGCTGATCAACGCCAAGGACCTCGTCGAGATCACGGCCGAGGACATCTGGCTGATGGACGAAAGCGTCACAAAGGCGCGGGACGAGCACTCGGTGTCGCGACTCACGGCGACCGGCACGACAGAGGGCTCGGGCGGCGTCTTCATCGCACGCAGCCAGGTCTACCTCTTCCGCGCGCTCGTCGCGGCCGGCGGGCTCGTCGAGATCAGCGGCCAGGAGATCGGCGTCCACGGAACGATCTCGGTCGTCGGCCCGGCGCTCAACGGCGACGGTGCCCCGGCGCTGGTCGATCTCGACTCCGACATCGGGATCTACGTCAGCGGCGAGATCCTCTCGGGCTCCGACGTGACGCTCGACGCCGGCCTCGTCGACGCCTCCGGCAGCATCCTGATCGAGCTCGAAGGTCGCATCGTCGCCGGTAACGAACAGGACGGGGTCGAGGGCGACATCGCGCTCGAGGCCGCGGGCGAGGTGCGCGTCATCGCTGCGGACGACGCGAGCAACGACGGGCTCGTCTTCGCACCACCCTTCCTGACCCAGGTGCCGGTCTTTGTCGACGTCGTCACCGGATACCGTCGTGTGGAGGACGGCTTCGTCCTGCGGCCGGTCGTCCACTGGATCCCGACGATCACCACCGAGCAGGCAGGCTTCGACCCCGTGCAGGTCGGAAGCGAGTTCGCGACGATCGAGACACGGCTCTTCCAGGACGGCTACTGGAACCCGACGACCGGCACCTTCCGTGAGTACTTCATCCAGGGCATCGACTACCACGTCGAGAATCTCGACTGGCCGGGCAAGAACAGCGGACTCGACGTGGCGGTCTACGAGGGGCTCGTTGACGGTCTGATCGGCCGTCTCAACGGTATCATGGCCGGCGAGATGGAGTTCGGTCGTGAGGACTTCCTCGACGAGGGAGACGAGATCCGCACCGTGCTCAACGAGCGCTTCGTCACGGTCGGCCAGACGCAGCCGGACGTCGACCCCTCCCCGGAGCCCTTCGCCGAGGGTGGCTCCGTCCCGGGCTTCGCCAACCAGCTGGCCGGCGTGCAGGCCGCGATGCAGCAAGGCTCACGCGGTCTTCCCGCGGTGCCCATCGGCGGCGTCGCGGCGGTCCGCACGGAGTTCTCCGTCTCGGAGATGGTCGAGTTGGCCCGGGAGGCGCCTTTCGAGCTGATTCAGGATGCCTACGACGACAGCGACGACGGCAAGTCCTGGACCGAGCTGACGGACTCCGAGCAGGTCAACGCGATTCTTGACCACCTCGGATACAAGAAGCTCTTCGACGTGCGCTTCCTCTCCGGCTTCCGCCGGGAAGTCGAGGTGGCCGTACCGGGTGGTCCCGTCCACGAGCTGGTCCTGCTGGACGCCAGCAAGGCGAGCCTCGTCGACGGCCTCACCCGAGCGCAGTTGCAGCAGCAGGGCGGTCGGGTTCACACGCAAGTGCGCGCCAGCTTCGTCGACAATCGATTGCTTCTCGGCGGTGACGGGGCTCTTGTCGGCGGCGGCACCGGCGAGGCGGTCGTCTCCG
This sequence comes from uncultured Planctomycetia bacterium, assembly GCA_964390645.1. Classification (GTDB taxonomy): domain Bacteria; phylum Planctomycetota; class UBA8108; order UBA8108; family UBA8108; genus CAYMLL01. Next base: position 18,491 of record CAYMLL010000103.1, read on the forward strand.
CGGCGCTCGCGGACAACCAGGTCTTCCAGCTCACGGGGGACAGCGATCCGGTCTTCGACGGGGTCGTCGTCGACGGCGGCTTCGTCCCGGGGATCTTCGTCGAGGACCGCTTCGCCCCGACCCTTTCCGGCGTCGCCGACTTGGCGTCCCAGCTGGGGCTCTCCGTCGTCATGGAGACCCGCGTCGAGGAGAAGACGTACTTCGACTTCTGGTTCCCCGACGGAGTCATTAGCGAGAACTTCATGGAAGAACGGGGCATCGTGCCGGAGGACGTGTTCAGGCGCGGAAACCGGGACGACGGCGACGCCGCGAACGACAACGACTACGACGAAGACTACGGCACGCCTGGCGATCCGGACTACATCCCGAGCCTCTCCGAGCGCATGGACACGATCCTCGCCGAGGGAGGTTGGGAGAAGGTCTACTCGCGCGACGACGGCCGCGGCGTCATCCACCGCAACTTCGAGGGCACTCCGACGGTCCATCTCTGGGAGCCGGAGTGGATGGGCAACCGTCGCCAGATCGTCCCCTACACTCTTGACGACGGCACGGACATCTTCCTGCGCGTCCCGTGCGGCTACGAGGAGTACCACGTCACGGCGGTCGGCAACGACCACATCTATGAACCCGATCCCCCCGGCTCGTCCCCCTGGAAGCTGCAGTACGTCGGCGATGTCCACACGTACTACGAGACTGTCGGCGGCTTCCGTCAGGTCGCCGATGTGCTCTACGAGCAGGAGTGGTCGACGCTTCAGCGCGAGAACCAGCCGACCAACCCGGTTCGGTACGATTCGTACTACTCCAGCGACGAAGATGAGCTCGGCATCACCGACGGCGAGGAAGGCTGGGTCGCCACCTACATCGCCGACACGGGCTATGACGAGTACAGCATTTTCGACGGCCGTCAGGCGGACGACCACGGCGTCAACGGCCGCTTCGAGCTCTTCGAGACTCTGATCACCCGTACCGGACCGATCTTCGCCGAGTTTGACGGGGAGCCGGGGGGGGGAGCCGGGGACGGCGCCGGTGCGGCGGTCCTCAATCTCGAGCTTCTGAGCCCGGAGATCATCGCCGGGCTTGTCGACCTCGATGTCTCCACGGGCGGCTCCGTCATCAAGTACTGGGACAAGCCTCCCGAGTGGGACATCAGCGACGACGCGAACAACGCGAACGGCAGCAATCGCGGCAGCGTCGGCACGTCAGGTGGGATCGTCGGTGGCTTCGAAGGCGGCAACTGGGTCCTCGGACGCGACTCCCTGGGCCAGCTCGTCTACGGCCAGCACAACCCGGGTGACGACGCCACCGGCGGCAGCGGCGGCGGGGCGGCGGCTGAGGGCGGCGGGGCCGGCGGCGGCGTGTCCGGTCTGGTGGTCGGGCAGTACTTCGTGGACGAGATAGCGGCCGCGGAGCTTCTCGCGAAGATCTGGAGCGCGACGCCGCTTCCGGTCGTGGCGCAGGAAGGCGTGACGCTCGAGGAGCTCACCGAGAGCCCGTTCTTCCGGCCGGAGGTCGGCAGTATACGCTGGTATGACTACCGGGGGCAGGAGTACTACGTTACTAATCTGACGTACAACTGGGATGCCGCGAACAGCCTGGCGCAGAGCTGGGGCGACGGCGACTGGCAGCTCGCGGTGGTCGATAGTGCGTCCGAGAACAACACGATCCGCGGTCTGATCGGCTCGACGGTCTGGCTCGGAGCTGACGAGATCTACAGCTCTTCACCAAGCAGCTTCCGCGTCGACTGGGTCGACGGCACGCACAGCACCCAGTCCTCCGGCTACGCGAACTTCCGCTCGGGCGAGCCGAACAACGCCGGCACCGACGAAGACTACCTCGAGATGTACACGGATGGCACGTGGAACGACAACATCTCCAGCAAGGTCCAGAAGGCCGTTTTCGAGCACCCGGTGACGGACTGGGGCGATCCTGGGCCGATCGGTGAATTCCAGTACGACCGCACGTTCAAGGCGAAGTGGCCGTGGCAGGATATCAAGGACGTCCGCTCGGACATCACCTACCTCGCCTTCACCGAGGCGTTTCCGATCGTCGGCAAGCGGCCGCGTTACGAGACGCGTCAGAGCAACGTTCCGGTGATCAAGTTCGAGCAGGTGACCAACTGGCGCTTCGAGCCGGTCCTCGGCTCGCAGGAGGCCGGCTTCACGACCGAGGCTGTCTTCGAGGAGGAGCCGGCGGACCTCTCCGTCTTCGACCTCGAGACCCTGACGGCGTCGGGCGACGTGACGATTCTGGCCGGCGGCGAGGTCTTCGTCCAGGCGAGCGTTGACGCACACGGCTCGGCGAGCGGGATCTCGATCGAGTCGCAGACGTCCGATGTGACCATCGGCGAGGGCATCGAGCCGGACGCGACGCTCGCCGACCTGATCTTCCTGCGCGCGACCCGGTCGATCGAGATCACCGCCGCCGGCTCCGTTGTAGTCGGCGACAGCGCCGAGCTGAGCGTCATCGGGGAGTCCGGTGGGGGTGGAGGTGCAGGCGGGCTACCGTCGCTCGTGCGTCTCGCCGCCGATACGGGCACGCTTGTCGTGGATGCGCCGATCCGCTCGACGACGAGGGTCGAGCTGCAGTCCGCCGGCGACCTGGTCGTCACCAGAGGCGTCCGCGGCGACGCCGGGATCGAGATCCTGGCGGGACACCCGGGCGACGAGTCCGCCGGCACCGGCAGCGTGCTCCTCGTCGAGGGTGGCGGAGCGGGCGTCGATCTCGGCCCCGGGATTTTCCTCGCTCGCGGGGAGTCTTCCAATGTCGTCATCCGGGCCGGTGAGAGCGGCGGCGATCTCGTGCTGGACGAGTCGCACGTCGTCGCGGCCTCGCTCGTCCAGCTCGAGGCTCTGGCGGGCTTCATCCGGCAGACCGGCGGCGTCATCGTCTCGAACGCCTTCAGCGCCACGGCTCTGAGTGGCATCATCGCGAGCCTCGACGTGGCCGTCGTCGAGACGGCGGTGACCAGCTCGGGCGACATCGAGCTGACGATCGGCAAGGTTCCCCGAATCGAGGGTGGTGGCAAGGGAGGCGGCGCGGGGCCTGCCTCGTTCGACGTCACGATCGATGAGGCGAGCACGCAGAGCGGCTCGATCTCCATCGAGGTCTTCGGCAGCCTCTTCGCCCGCGATGTCCGGGCGCTCGGGGGCACGGACGACGACGACGTGACGCTGGAGGTCCGCTCGCTCCTCGCCGAGCCCATCGAGCTCGCGCTGGGAGTGCTCGGCGCCGACGGCTCGGGCGACGTGGAGCTCACCGTCGAGGGATCGGTGTGGACGGATCGGGACGAGAGCGACGCGGGCGTCGTGGCCGATCACCTCGTGATCACCGCGTCGGGTGGGGTCGATGTCGACTTGGTCGCCGGCGAGGTCGACCTGGGTTCCGACGCCGCGGGCGATGTCACGCTCCATGGAGGCGCGGCGCACAGCGGATTCCCGGGCGCCGCTCCGACGTCGACGGATCTCGAGCTCGCCGCCTTCGCGGGGGACGTCGAGGTGACGACCTCGATCGACCTGGTGGCCCGGAGCGTCACCCTCGAGAACGAGTGGAGCCCGCAGCAGGACGAGAACGGCTTCCCCATCCCCTACGTGATCACGCTGGGGACTCAGGAAGGGAGCGACGCCGACATCGAGGTGATCCTGGTCTCGAACGGCACCTGGGCGGGCTCGCTCGCGGAGGCCGAGGCGCTGCGCGTCGAGGCGCTCAACACGCTGCTGCGCGCGATCGACTGGTCCATCGTCTTCCCGACGCTCGAGACCCCGGTCAGCGAGCACCTCATCACCACCGTCCTCGAGGACGAGCTGGAGACGAGCTTTGTCGAGCTCGAGGCCGACGAGGCGCGTGATCTGGCCGCGATCGTCGAGGGCGGCTTCGGCGCAGGCGGGGAGCTCGTGACTCTCGCGGA
>CAYMLL010000104.1:0-5962 GCA_964390645.1 uncultured Planctomycetia bacterium
GTTTTGGGGTAGTATTCTACTACATGTGCCGCACCCCGGGCGGGGGGCCTAGGATGGGGGGGGTATACCTCATGGAGGCGATCGACGCGGCGCTGGTCGGCGGCGGCCCCAGGACGGTCCGGACGCCGGTCGACGGCTGCAAGATCACCTTGCGACGTGCGCCGTCCATGGAAGGTGTGACCTATTGCGAGCACGTCGCGCCGATCATCCAGAGGCGATGCCAGTCCTGTCACCGACCGCACCAGCAGGCGCCGTTCTCGCTCCTGGACTACCGCGACGCGCGGCGGCACGCGGAGAGGATCCGCGAGGTCGTCGAGCAGCGGCAGATGCCGCCGTCTTTCAGTGATCCACGCCACGGCAGCTTTGCGAAGGAGCGCCGGCTTTCGGGGGAGGAGATCGACACGGTCCTGTCCTGGGTCGACGCCGACGTCCCGGAGGGAGATCGTGAAAAGCTGCCGGCGCCGATCGAGTGGCCGGATCGCGAGTGGTTGATCGACGAGCCGGACCTCGTGCTCGAGGCCCGGGAGTTCCGGATCCCGGCGACGGGCTACGTCGATTACCGGTACCACGTGTTCGACTACGAGATCGCGCACGACATGTGGATCAACCAGATCCAGATCCTCCCCGGCAACCGGCGCGTCGTGCACCACGCGAACCTCTACGCGCGACACCCCCGGAGCCCGATCCGCTTCTCGCGGTTTATCACCGGTCACGTTCCGGGCGGCGACGTGACGCGGTACGGGAAGGCGGCGGGAATCCGGCTGCCGGCCGGGTCGCGACTGCAACTGCAGATCCACTACACGACGACTGGCCGCGAGGAGGTCGATCGCACACGTGTCGGCTTCGTCTTTCCCAAGCAGACGATTCGCCGCAAGGTGCGCTGCATGTTCCTCTTCAACCGGGGGTTCGCCATAGCGCCCGGTGATCCGGCCTACGAGGTCACCGCAAGGGGCAAGTTCACGCGACGAGCCGTCGGCATCGGGCTCCTGTCGCACATGCATCTTCGTGGGCGCGACATGGAGTTCACGGCGACCCGCTCGGACGGTCGGCGTGAGGTCCTCCTGAGCATCCCGAACTACAGCTTCGACTGGCAGCTCGCGTACCGCTGGAAGGACGGCTCGATGGTCTTTCCGGCGGGAACGGAGATTGCGACGCGTTCTCACTACGACAACTCGTCGTTCAATCCCTTCAACCCGGACTCGACGGTGACGGTCCGGTTCGGGCTGCAGAGCTACCACGAGATGAACTTCGGCTTCCTCTTCTACTACGAGCCGGACGAGAAGCTCGATGTCACCGTCGATCCGCGCACAGGGCGGACGAGATAGTCGAGACCGCCGGCGCTGCGGTCAAATACGGCCGGACAGGAAGGGCGCCACCAGGCCCATCAGACCGCCGAAGACGTTGCCCCAGACGATGAGCCAGCCGAGGTGGTTGCGGATCACGTCTTCGACGATTCTCTTCACCTGCGTCGGCGTCAGCTGCTCTAACCGTCGTGTGAGGAGCGACTCCACCTGAGCCTGAAGGTCGGCGACGACCAGATCCTCGTCGAGCTCGACGCCGAGAGAGTCCGGGTCGAGCGACATCTCGTCGGCCGTACGCTCGACACGCGACTTCATCGAATCGATGAACGAGGTGACGAAGTTCGAGACGACGCCCTGGATCGTGTCCTTGCCCATGAGCCCGAGGAACCCGCCCAGCGAGGAGTCGAGGATCTTGTCGACCTGCTCCGAGAGGAGCGGCCGTAGTGTCTCCTCGTTGGTCAGCTTCGACCACTGCTTGTCGATAACGACGCGGGGCAGGCTGCGCCCGTCAGGTGAGCGGATGTACTTCGCGAGGTCGATCTGCGTCTTGCCGGAGCGGATGAAGTCGCGCAGGTGTTCCTCGGTGAAGAACTGCTCGAGGATGAGCTTCTTGATCTCCTCGCGGATCTCGGTGAATCGCGACTGGATCACCCCCGAGCCGTAGAGGCCCGGGACGCGATCGAAGAGCATCTTCACGGCCACCGAGTTCGTGACGCCACCGGAGAAGGCAAACATGCCGACGGACAGGACCAGCGTCTGTGCGGCTCCATCGACGTCACTGTAGCCGAGTACGAGGCCGACGACGAGCAACGCCGCGGAGATGGAGTTGGATACGGTTCCCTTGTTCATACGACTGCCCTGAAACCAGGAGAGCAGTGTAGCAAACGCCGATGACGGTGCAAGGATGTCACGATTCGACTTTTTGCGGTGGGTCGATTACCTTGGCCGTTTTCTTCGGGAAGCGAATCGTGGGAAGGACTCGACGGATGCTCCACTTCTACAAGCTTTCGCCGGACGTCCCGTCTCCGGAGCCGGCACGCGAGATGTATCTGAAGCCGGGGCCGGGCAAGGGCTGGCCGCAGGAGTGCCCGGCGATTCGCGCGGCGAGCGCATTTGGCTGGGATCTGCTCAACCCGACCGACCTCGAGTTCCGGCAGGTGGACGGAAAGTGGACGCTCACGACTCCGGTGACTCTCGAGAGCGACTGGCTCTTCACACCGGAAGGCGAGCCCGAGGACTCCGACGAGGAAGGCGTCCCGGTGATGCAGGACAACGCCTGGTTCTGGGAGGAGGATCAGGCGCTGCCTCATGAGATCTCGAAGGAGGTCTACGAGCAGATCGACAATCAGGTGAAGGTGTCGACCTACCTCTACCTGAGGACCGACCCGAACGAGCTGCTCGCGATGGGCGATCTGCCCGGGCTCGAGCGACCTTTCCGGGTCCTGTCGGCTCTCGTCGAGACCGACTGGTATCCGGCGTCGTATCCCTGGCATTGTGTTCTGGCGCTCGACCGCGACCGGGAGTCGATTCGTATCGAGAAGGGAGAGCCGCTCTGCCGTGTCTTCACCGTGCGCCGTGACAACTACTTCGCCCGGGAGATGACCGCCGGCGAGTTCGAGACCTTCTTCCAGCGTGGCCAGGGGTGGCTCTCGCGCCACGGCCGAGGCGGGGATGAAACCGGAACGATGGATATAACGCGGACCTACCTCAAGCAGCAGAGGCTGTCGAGGTTCTCGGTGATCGTCTGAGGACGATCAGAGCTCCATCGTCATGCCGAGAAGGAAGGCGACGTCCGCGACGGGACCGGTGACGACGTCCTCCATGATACCGAGCCGCAGGGTCGTGGCGTCGCCGATCGCGGCGTGGGCTCCGAGCGCCCAGATCAGGCGTTCGCGCGCCAGAAGACTGCCACCTCCATTCTTGATGAGGGCCTCTCCGTAGTGGAGCTGGGTGGCCAACGCCAGCCAGTCGATCAGACGCCACTCGACGCCGATGGCCGCGTTAGCGGTCACGGGTTTGACCTCCACGCCTGCGTGCTCGAAGAGGGCCGGGTTGTCCTGGAACGCGCCGTCGGCGCAGCCGAAGAAGCTCAGGTTGCCGAGAGTCTTCTGCGCGACGATGCCCAGCCCGCCGTCGACGCGGCCGCTTCCGAATTGATCTCCCGTGTGTCCGGTCGGGAGCTCGATGCTACCGCGCAGGGCGATGCCGATCGGGTCGAGGCCGTCCTCGAGCACCGAGAGCTTCAGGGTCAGCGGCAGGTCTCCGAGGGACATGTGGTCCTCGGGGAAGCCGGCGAACTCGCGGCCCTGGAACCGGGCACTGTCGACGAAGAGCCCGTCGCGTTCGTTGGTCGGTCCGAGGCCGGTCGCCTGGTGGAAGGAGGAGATGAATCCGTCCAGGAAGCCGCTGCTGGCGAAGTGGAGCGGAAACGACAGGCAAACCTCGAGATCATCCGTCAATCCGTAGCGTCCCCGGATCTCCCAGCGCAGGACCTCGTCGTCGTGAGCAGCGCTGAAGCCGTGCCCCTCACCGGCGTTCTCGTGCGAACCGTACTGCAGGTCGAGCTCGGCACGGAACTTCCCGCTCCCCAGGGTGGTCGCGGTGTCGAGCGGCGCCTGGTGGAAGAGGAGGGACAGTGAGTCGACGGAGCGGATCGGCAGGGGGCCGAAGATCCGTCCCTCGTCCGACGGCATCTCCTCCTGGGGCAGGGCTGCGGTCGCGGACGCGAGAAACGCCAGCACTCCGAGGACGCCGGGGACGCGCCACGGCGCGCGGATGCGATGAGGTGTCATGAGAGGTTGCGGAAGACGTGGGATGAGGCGCGGAAACGTCGAGATCCACCCCGCTGGCGTGGCGCTGTTCGAGGACGCTAATTCGTACCCGTTCAGTGACGTTCGTCAAGACCAAAGGTCCTCGGACTCGACGATAGAGGCTAAGCGGTTGACGGCGGGGGCTCTCGTACTTATGGTCGTCTGTCCCGTATCACTTCCTCGGGGAGTTTACGGGGGAGTTCATGTGGGCTTTCTCCTGTGTCCCGTCCCGATTCGAGGGGTTTTCCAGCATGTCCGGGCCCGAAAACGTGATCGTTGTCGACCAGCAGTTTCTGAACCTGAGCCCCTCGCGGCTCTACGAGATCGGCGTCGCCGAGGAGGGCGCGAAGATCGTCTCCAGCGGCGCTCTTGCGGCCTTCTCGGGCGAGAAGACCGGTCGCTCTCCGAAGGAGAAGCGGGTTGTTCGCAATCCTGCCAGCGCGGGCGACATCTGGTGGGGAAGTGTCAACGTCGCATTCGAGGAGGAGAGCTTCCTCGCGAACCGTGAGATCGCTCTGGAGCACATCCGTCAACGGCCGCGGGTCTACGGCGTCGACGGCTACGCCGGCTGGGATCCGGAGCACCGTCTGAAGGTGCGGATCATCTGTAGCCAGGCCTACCACGCCCTGTTCATGTACAACATGCTCATCCGCCCGACGGACGAGGAGCTGGCGAGCTTCGGTGAGCCCGACTTCATCGTCTACAACGCCGGAGACAGGGGCGCCGACCCTTCCGTCGAGGGTGTCGAAAACGAGACCAGTGTCGCCGTGAACTTCGAGCGCTGCGAGATGGTCATTCTCGGGACGCAGTACGCAGGCGAGATGAAGAAGGGCATCTTCACGGTCATGAACTATCTGATGCCCCGGGCCGGCGTTCTCTCGATGCACTGCAGCGCCAACGAGGGCGATGATGGCGATCTATCGCTTTTCTTCGGGCTCTCCGGAACCGGCAAAACGACGCTCTCGGCCGATCCGCGGCGCCGACTGATCGGTGACGACGAACACTGCTGGTCGGAGAACGGGACCTTCAACATCGAGGGCGGCTGCTACGCGAAGTGCATCGACCTGACCGAGGAGAAGGAACCGGAGATCTATCGCGCGATCCGTTTCGGCTCGATCCTCGAGAACGTCGTCTTTGACGATCGCGTCCGGGAGGTCGACTACGAGGACTCGTCGATCACCGAGAACACCCGTTGCTCCTACCCGATCGAGTTCATCCCCAACGCCAAGGTCCCCTGTGTCGGCGGTCACCCGAAGAACATCGTGCTGCTGACCTGCGATGCGTTCGGCGTCCTGCCGCCGGTCAGCAAGCTCACTCCCGCACAGGCGATGTATCATTTTATCAGCGGCTACACGGCGAAGGTGGCGGGCACCGAGGTGGGAGTCACCGAGCCGGAGGCGACCTTCTCCGCGTGCTTCGGAGCCGCGTTCCTGGTCTGGCCGCCGACGAAGTACGCCGAGATGCTCGCCGAGAAAATCCGCCAGTTCGGCTCGAAGGTCTGGCTGGTCAACACGGGCTGGTCGGGCGGCGCCTACGGTGTCGGGGCTCGCATGCAGCTGAAGTACACGCGGGCGGTCATCGACGGTATCCACTCCGATGCGTTGGACCGGTCCCCGATGCAGACCGACCCGGTCTTCGGCTTCGAGGTACCGACCGAGTGTCCGGGCGTACCATCGGAGATCCTAGTTCCGAAGAGCAGCTGGGCCGACAAGGACGCCTACGACGCGACCGCGAAGAAGCTCGCCGGGCTCTTCCGGGCGAACTTCGAGCAGTACAACGACCTCGCGTCGGACGAGATCAAGGGCGCCGGGCCGGAGGCCTGACCCGTCCTGACCCGTCTCCTGAAGAGGG
>CAYMLL010000104.1:6062-22310 GCA_964390645.1 uncultured Planctomycetia bacterium
CTGCGCGGTTCTCCTGAAGAGGGCTGCGCGGTTCTCCTGAAGAGGGCTGCGCGGTTCTCCTGAAGAGGGCTGCGCGGTCCTGCCGAAATACCAGGCGTGATGGCTCACCACCCCTCCGCTGTCGCGGTTCTCTGCGCGGCGCTCCTCGCGCCGCTGTTCGGCTGCGCGCGCGCCGACCTCCGCCTCGCGATGGGACACGTGCAGCGCGCGCAAGTGGCTCTCGACGACCGCATCCGTGCGAGGATGACGGCCGAGATTCCTGCCGCGGTCGACCGGCTCGAGGGTGCGCTGCTCGACCCACGAATCGCGAAGAGTCCGCTGCACGCGAGCGACGACCGCTTCGCGGAGCTCCTCTCGAACGCGCTCGCCGGCGTCGGCGAGTTCCGCGAGCGGTCGCCCGGCGTCGGGCTGGACGACCTCCTCGCCCTTCGCGGGTCGATCACACAGGCCTGCACCGGCTGTCACGACGAGTACAGGCCGCGATAGCCGCTCGCCGAGGCGCCGTCCTTATCGGGCGGGTTTGCCCGGATCCGTTTCGTGTCCTATTCTTGGGACGCTCGAGCACGTTCGTAGGAGCTGCGCGCCGTCCGGCGGGAGCTCGGCTCTCCGTCGGTGTGAAGATTTCCGGCCCGATCCGGACTCCGGACTGCCCCTCTCGATCCGATGAGACCGACCCTCGAAGGCCAGAAGACGCTGGACGACCTCGGGAAGTTTCTCGAGCAGAGCCCCGGGCTGTCGGCAGATGCGGGGGTTCTCAAGCTCGTGAAGGACCTTCCGGAGTCGGAGCTGGAGCGGCTTCTTCAGCTCCTGCGAAGCGGACGGCGCCCGACGCCGGTTTCGAAGGTGCCGGGCCGCGTGGGTCCAGAAGACACCGACGTCTTCACGTGCAGACTTGACGATCCGAACCCGCTCATCGTTCGAGTGGTGATCGGAATACTGGTCGAGATCGACGCGAAGAGGGCTGTCGAGAGGATTGCGCCGGCGCTGAAGCACCCCGACGAGAGCGTTCGACTCCTCGCCGCGAACAGGATGCTCGAGCACGGAGATGCCGACGCAGCCCGGCTCTTCATTCCCTTGCTCGGCGAGTCATCGCGTCGGCTGCTCGATATCTCTCTGCAGTTCTTCGCGCGACACGTGACCCCCGAAGCCTTCGAACATCTGGTGAGCCTGACGGCGCAAAGACGCTTCCACCTCCTCGACAGCAGGCGCCAGCAGCTGGCCTTCGAGGCGCTCCTCTGCGCGGCGCCGGTACAGGGTGTCGAGTATCTGCAGGCGAAGGTCCTGCGTCGGGTGTTCTGTCTCGACCGGAACTCGCGGGTGAAGAAGATCGCGGCGATCAGCGCGCTGAGGATCGTCGACACCGACGATGCGCTCGCGCTCCTCCTGAAGTTCGCGACCAGAAGGGGCGGCCCTCTCGCGTTGGCTGCCCGGCGGGCGATCGAGCTCCGCCAGCAGGCGGTGAGATCTACGCAGCAGGACGGAGCGGCGGGGAAGGGTGGCAGCACACTCGAGGTGACACGCTCCTGAAGCCGCGTCGGCACCTGCAAGAAACCCCGGCACGATTCGTTGCCGGGCGGTCAGGCGCCGACCGCTCGCTCGTAGCAGTACGCGAGCAGGAGATCGATCTCGAGCTCCTGCAGTGCGAGCAGGTCCTCCCGCAGCGCGGCGCGTCCATGACGGTGGCAGGATTCGCAGAGGTCGATGAACGCGAAGGGGTCCCAAGCGCCTCCCCGGGTGACCTCGCCGGCGGTCGACTTCGACGCGACGGTCGTCGCGTCGGCCGTCAGCTCGTCAAAGACGGTATGACGACCGACCTTGCGGAACCAGTAGCCCGAGTTGGAGTAGTCCGGCTCGCGTCGGTGCATGATTCCGTGCCAGTAGCTGCCCTCGCACGAGTGGATGCCCTGGCTCAGGGCGTGCGATTCATCGAGCAGGTCGGCGCGTAGCAGCAGTCCGGAGCGTACGCACGAGGCCATGTCGTCGTTGACGATCGGCGCTCCGAGGAGTTCGCCGTCGCCGAGCTTCGCGATCTCGGCGGCCCAGATCGTGACGTGCGAGGTACCCGGAACGAGGTCGTATTCCGGGAGGTCTTCCCGGATGCCGGAGAGGATCTCGGCTGCCTTGAGGGACCCGGGAAGAGCTCTCATCGTCATTCTCTCTGCCGGCAGGAGAGGGATCGGTCGGAACCGGAAATCGGTCGACACGGGGGCTCGGGGGCGAGATCATAGCAGCCAACCGTCTTGAGGTCGAGGTCGAGGTCGAGGTCGCTTCCGGGTCACCGACGGTCGTGGTGTATCGAATACCGTTTGCTGGCGTGCTTCTTGCCTGCGTGTGCTGCGGCTCATCCGTGCTCGCTGCCGATGGGCGCGCGGAGGATCGTGGAGCAGCCGGCGCTCGCCAGGCGATGGAGCGCCTCCGCCGGACCGTCAGCGTGCTCGATATCGTCGCCCACCCGGACGATGAGGACGGCGGCACCCTCACCTACCTCTCCCGGGGTCTGGGCGCGCGCGTGATGCAGCTCTCGTTGACGCGGGGGGAGGGCGGAGCGGACCTGATCGCGCCGTTTTTCTTCGAGGAACTCGGCGTCTTGCGAACGCTGGAGTTCCTCGAGGCGTCGCGCTACTACGGCACCGAGCTCTACTTCACGCGGGCGGCGGACTACGGATACTCCAAGACGATCGCGGAGGCTCTGAAGACGTGGAACGGCGCCGAGATGCTGCTTCGGGACACGGTGCGACTGATCCGGCGCGAGCGGCCCACGATCATCATCGCGCGATTTCGTGGAGATCGACACGACGGCCACGGTCATCACCAGCTTGCGGGCGTGATCGCGCGCCAGGCTTACGAGGCGGCCGCCGACCCGGCACGCTTTCCGGAGCAGATCGAGGAAGGGCTTCGTCCGTGGCGCGCAAAGAAGCTCTACGGCGGCAACATCCGCCCGGGTCGGCGTGAGGAGGACAGGAGTGCGTGGACCGTGGTCGTCGACTCCGGCGAGTACGATCCGCTTCTCGGCCGCTCGTACCATCAGATCGCCCGTCACGGATACGGCTTCCATCGTTCCCAGGGAGTCATGAGCCACGAGGCCGCGTCGGGTCCCCGGGAGGCCTACTACCGGCTTGTTGCGACGTCGATCCCCGGGTACGAGCCGGTCAGGGAAGACTCGATGCTCGACGGGCTCGGCACGGGCTTCGGCGGCCTTCGTCAGCTCTGGATCGGGCCGCCGCCGGCCTGGATCGACAGGTGGATGAGCCGTATCGACCGTCACTTGCGGGTCACTCGCGATCAGTTCGAAGCGCTCGATCCGTCCGCAAGCGTGAAGCGCTTGCTCGAAGCACAGCTCCTTTGCGAGGGTGCTCTGCTTCGTCTCGCTCTTCCCTCGGTCATGAAGTCCGGAGCCGAGGTGCGGTTCGTTCTCGAGCGCAAGAAGCGCGACTTTCAGCGAGCCATCGCCACGGCGCTCGGGCTCGAGCTGGAGGTCTCCGTCGGGCGATCGGGCCCGCGCTCGTCCTCGCCCTTCTCGCGGTCGACGACCTTTCGCCGCGCCACGCCGGGACAGAGCTTCGACGTGCAGCTGCGGCTGGTGTCGCGGAGCTCGATTCCGGTGACGCCGAGATCGGTGACGCTCGAGACCCCGGAAGGATGGAGGACCTCGAGCGACGATGTCGCGCTCGGCCAGCCGCTCGGCAGCAACGAAGCGTTCACGAAGCGCTTTCGCGTCGAGGTCGCGAAGAACGCGGAGCCCACACGGCCCTACTGGAGGCGTTCCGCACCGGGTGATTCCATCTACGAGCTTCGCGATCCGCGTCACCTCGGTCTGCCCTTCGGGCCACCGCCGGTGTGGGGGCGGGTCATCGTCAGTGTCGCCGACGCCGAGGTCGAGATGAGTGCCCCCGCGCTTTTGACGCGGCGCAGTCTCGAGTTCGGGACCTGGCATCCACCCGTCGTCGTCGCTCCGCCACTGAGCGTGCGCTTCGAGTCGTCCCACGGTGTGCTGCCTGTCGATCGTGAGGAGTATCCGCTGTCCGCGGTCGTCGAGAGCTGCGTCGATGGTGCGTGCGAGGGCACGGTGTCGCTGGCTGTTCCGGAGGGCTGGAGCGTCGATCCGGCGGAGTTCGGGTTCTCCTTCGTGCGGGACGGGGAGGAGGCGACGTTCGCGTTTGTCGCGCGGCCTCGCGCAGTGGCTGCGGGTGATTCCTTCACGGTGAAAGCAGTCGTCGAGCACGGCGGTCGAAGCTACTCCGAGGCTGTCATCGAAATCGGCGCGCGGGACGTCGGCGTGACGGACTGGTACGAGCCTGCGGAGCACGCCGTGCGTGCGGTCGACATGGAGATCGCGAAGGACCTCCGGATCGGCTACGTGATGGGAAGCGGCGATGACATCCCGGCGTCCTTGCGCTTTCTGGGCGTCTCTCCGACGATGCTCGGCGAGTCGGAGATCGCCTCCGGGAACCTCGGCGTGTACGACGCGATCGTCGTCGGCGTTCGCGCCTACGCGGTGCGAGAGGACGTCCGTACCCACAACGCACGACTGCTCCGTTACGTGGAGAGCGGGGGGGTCATGATCGTTCAGTACCAGACCCCGGAGTTTGACAGAAGCTTCGGACCCTTTCCGTACACGATGGGACGCCGGCCAGAGGAGGTCAGCGAGGAGGACGCCGAGGTGACCATCCTCGCGCCGGGGAATCCGATCTTCACGACGCCGAACCGGATCACGGACGTCGACTTCGCCGGCTGGACGGAGCAGCGTGGCTCGAAGTTCTGGCGCACCTGGGACGAGCGCTACCAGCCGTTGCTGGAGTGCCACGACACGGGCCAGGCGCCGCAGAAGGGTGGTATGCTGTACGCTAGGTATGGCCGGGGTGTGTACATCTACTCCGCTTACGCGTGGTATCGTCAGCTGCCGAACGGTGTTCCGGGGGCCTTTCGCATCTACGCCAACATGCTGTCGCTCGCACGAAACCTGAAGGACCGCTGATCCCATGATACGGGCCGCCATCGTGCCGGCGCTTCTCGTGAGCGTTCTGGTCGCCTCGACACCGCTCGTCGCGGACTATCCGCTTCCGCCTCGGGCCACGGGACGCGTCTACGTCTCCGGGTCCGGCTCCAACAAGGTCTTCTGCTTCGATCGGGATGGGCGCTTTCTCCTCGACTTCTCCCACCCGGACCTCCGCGCGCCGCGTGGACTCGCCTTCTCGGCGGGCGGAGAGCTCTACTGCGGAGCGCAGGGAGCCGACCGCATCCTCGTCTTCGATGCCGACGGCGACTATCTTCGACAGTTCACCGACGCGAGGCTCGATGGGCCGACCAGCTTGACCTTCGGCCCGGACGGCAAGCTCTATGTGTCGTCCTTCGGATCGAACGAGATACTCGTTTTCGACGACGAAGTTCTCCAGCGCAGCTTCACGTCGGACAACCTCCGTGGACCGAACTGCATCGCCTTCGGGCCGACGGGAGAGATCTACGTGGCGGCGCAGATGCGCAACGAGATCCACCGATTCACCGCCGGAGGCGAGCTCATCGGTACCTTCACCGGTGACGGGGTGTCGAGCCCTATGGGCGTTGCGATCTGGGACGGCCGTGTCTTCGTCACCGGCGGCGGGAGCGACGCGGTCGCGGTCTTCGATCTCGCGGGTGAGCACATCGAACGGCTCTCGACGGAGCCGATCTCGGGGCCGCAGGGAATCGCCTTCAACCAGCACGCCGAGTTCGTCACCTCGTCGTACTACACCGGAATTGTCGGTCGATTCTCTCGCCGGGGCGCTCTGGTCGGCGAGTTCGAGAGCGTCGAGATCCGCACGGCGCGCAGCGTCGCCTTCGAGCCGCTGCGTCGATTGACGTTCGTGCGTGGCGACTTCAACATCGATGGTCGCTTCGACATCAGCGACGCGGTCGCGGTGCTGGGGTACCTCTTTCTCGGCGATCGACCGAGCGACTGTCACGACGCGGCGGACGTCGATGACGACGGCCAGCTGCAGGTGACCGACGCGATCTACTCGCTCGCCCACCTGTTCCAGGGAGGCGAGTCGCCGCCGCCGCCATTTCCGGAGGCGGGCGACGATCCGACGGGTGACGAGCTCGGCTGCTTCGGCCGGTAGACGACAGGCCGGCTCGACGATCGCCCCCCGGGGTTCGGGGGAGCTTCGCCTCGCGGTGAGGCTCGGGAGGACGGGCTTCGTTCGTCGCAGAGACCGGGCTCTCGTGGGGCTCCTTCTTTCGGTCCTACTCGGTGTAGAGCGCGAAGTGTCCGTCGCGCTCCGCGAGGATCGAGGCGCGCCCGCCGCTGACGGTGGCCTCGAAGATCCCGCGCGCGTCCGAGTCTCCCTTGCCGACGATGCGGGCGCCGTCGGAGATCTTGATCCGTGCCGGACCACGTGGCTCGACGTGGACGCGCACCTTGGCGTTGACGCGCTGCACGTCGAGCCGGAGGTCAGAGCGGATGACGATGGTCGACGTCTCGCGACCGCCGGCGCGTGAGGACACGAGGTAGACGCCCTTCTCCTTCGCGGGCAGATCGACGAGCGTTCTGTGCTCGGCGTGTGGCGCGCCGTCGAGCTTCACCTCGAGCTTCTTCACCGGATCGATTCCGGTGAGGTCGATCGCGCTGATCGCCTTCAGGTCCTTGCGTACGGCGAAGAGGAGCGGCAGGTCGACGCGGTAGATCTTGACGTCGATCCTGTCGAGGTTCTTCCAGTTGATCTCGAGCTTCGGCGTCTTCTCCAGCGCGATGCTGACGACATCCGGGGTGCGAAGCTCCTTCGCGGTCAGGTGCCCGAGCGCATCGGCGGCGTCCGGGAAGCTCGAGCGAACCTCGGTGTACGCCTTCACCGCGGCCGGAAGATTGCCGAGTATGTGGTGCGCCTTTGCCGCCAGGTAGCGCGCGCTCGGATAGTGCTCGCTCGGCCCCTGGCGTCGGTTCGGTTGGCGGAAGGACTTCGACGCCAGAGCCTTCGACTTCTCGATTACCGCGTCGTAGCGCTTGCGCGAGTACTCGGCTCGCAAGGCGGCGTAGAGAGCGTCGTCGAGGTACTGGCTGTCGGGATACCGTTCCCGGAGCTTCGAAGCCTCCTCGACGACGAGCTCGGGAGCGTTGAGACGCTCGAGCGAGTCGATCACGAGATACTGCGCTTGTGGCGCGAGCTTGCTCGTCGGGAAGTGAGAGACGAAACGCGCGAGGCTCTCGGCCGCGTCCTTGTAGAGCACCTCGTGATGCGTGCGCTGGAGTCGTCCTCGTGTGACGGAGCGCTCCATCCGCAGGCTCGCGTAGCGACGGGACAGCTCGAATGTGTCCGTGATCACACGGCTCGAGTCGGGATAGCTCGCGGCGAGATTCAGCCCGTAGGTCTGCGCACGCAGCTGCTCGTCGAGCTTGAAGAGCGTCTCGCCGACCCGGCGATCGCGTAGATAGAACGCGTCGAATATGCGTTTCTGATACGTGACCACCTGCTCGAACTCACCGGCGGAGCGATAAGCCGAGGTAATTGACAGCAGGTCGCCGTTGCCGGCGATGAGTCGGGGGTTGCGTCGACGCAGCTCCTCGAGGCCTTCGATCGCCTCGCGGTGGCGTCCGACCGCGAGATCGATGGCGACGAGCCGGGCGATGACGAGGTCGCGGTAGCGACCTTCGAGGTGTTCGACGCGCGCGAGGCCCGTGTAGAGCTCGCGAAGCGCGGCGATCTCCTCGGGCTTGCCTCGCGCACCGCCGAGCCGGCGCACGGCTCGCTCGGCTTCGTAGAGCCGTTCGTCAATCGTCAGCCCCGTCGGGTCGGGCTCCGGATCCGCGAGCTTCTCGAGAATCTCGAGCGGGTGATCCGCCGAGGTGCCCGCGATCGTGGGCTCGTACATGCACTGCGCCAGGGCGGGCAGTGCACGGTAGCTGCCAGGAAAGGTCGGACGCAGAAGATAGGTGATCGTGTGCGTCCCCTTGCTCAGTCTGGTGAGGAAGAACACGACCCTGCGGTCGCGCACTTCCTTGCGCTCGAACGCGCCGGTGAAACGGTCGTCACGGTCGTTGACGACCTCGCAGCCTGCGGGGATCGGGTCCTCGATCTGCACGTAGTCGAGATCTTCGCGCGCGGAGATGTGCAATCGCACGCGGATCTTGCCGCCGCGTTCGGCACGACGAACGGCTCGTGACTCCGTCTTCGGTCTGTGTCGCGAGACGATCGCCCGGTGACCCGGCTGTGGTGCCGTATCGACGACGAGCCACTGCGCGTTGTCGCCGGCGATCTTCGTCGGATCGGTGTAGCCGGTCAGCAGGTCACGCGTATCGCGGCGCGGGTCGGGACGGGGCCTGGCGATCGGATCCGCCTGTGCCGGTTTCGGCGGCCGGAACGACTCGTAGCGACGGGAGATGCGCAGGAGATTCCCCTCTTCCTCGATGCGCTCCGCCGACGTGTAGTGTTCGTGGCGGATCGCGTAGGCGAGGTCTCCCGAGCCACGACGTCGGAGCTCGATACGGTTGCGTCCCTCGTGGAGCGCGGTGATCGGAATGACCACACGGGCGGTGTTCGGTCGAGCATCTCCCTTCGGCGAGAGCTGGACGGTCTCGACGAGCTTTCCGTCGACGAGGATGTCGACCTTCGCGTCGATGTTCGCGCCGCGTGCACCGAAGTGCGTGGCGAGAGCGGTGACCGCGGCGGCGGAGGCCTTGGTGGTTCCCCAGTGAACGCCACGACGCAAGGACAGGAGCGCGTCCGCGAGAAGCCGGTTCGTCGCGCCGCCGGGCTCGACGGCCTCGAGAGCGAGCAGAGCGTACGCGGTCGACTCGATGCTCGAAGGATGCGTCGGGGCGCGAGTCGCGATGACGCGTGGAGGGTGCTGCAGGCCCTTGCGCGCCAGGTCGATCTCGGTCAATTCACGCGTGCGTGAGCTCAGAATCCCGGCGAGCTCCGCGGCGGCTCCATGATTCCCGCGACCCTTCTCGGCGAGGACAGTGAGGGCCAGCGCGTATCCGGAGAGTCGATCCCGGTAGCGGTTCAGGCGGTTGAGCGCGTCGACGGAGGCGCGCTTCGAGAAGCTGAGCGCGTAGGCGAGCAGGGCCTGGAGATCGGTGTCGCCCTCTTGACCGAGCAGCTGCGTGGCGCGTTTGCGGCCGAGCTCGAGGCGATCGGCCTGCACGCGGTAGCCCGTGACGCGACATCTCTCCAGCGCGATCAGCGCGATCGCGGTCATCTCGGCGCTCGAGCTCGCGCTCTGTCGTCCCCACCAGCCCCAGCCACCCGACGGACGTTGCAGGTTGAGCAGCCGTACGATGCGCTTCGGGATCAGCTCGTCGAGCATCCGGCGCAGGTCCTCGCGCGGTGTGCCGAGTCGGTCGAGCGCTTCGCGCACTGCGATCGCCGGCAGGAAGCCACTTACCGTCTGCTCGACACATCCATAGGGGAAGTAGCGCAGGTGGTAGACGGTGTCGAGGAGCGCGTCCGCCTGATGCGGATAGACATCGACGTCGACGCTGACCGCCCCCGGAACGACGTTTCCCGGAAGCTCGTAGTCGTAGAGGATGCGATCGACGAGGAGCCCGCCGTCGCCGCCCGCGTGTCGCTTGCCGAAGGGAAGGACCGGGATCACGTGCTCGATCGCGTCGGACTCCTCCGCGGTCAGAGCCTCGAGCGTCAAGATCCCGCTGCTCGGCGTGCCGTCCGCCGCAGGCGGGGGAGCGAGTTCCCAGTCGACCCCGCGCGCTTCACCTGCGCCGACGGTGACGGTGGACTCCCGGAAGCTCTTCACGTCGACGCCTTTCGACGTCATCCGGACACGGACCTTCTGGGCGGAGTCGAGGTAGTTGTGAACCGGGCTGGTCACCGTCGTCCGGTCCTCGCGAGTGAGAAAGCGCGGTGTCTGGAGCCGGACGAGGAGCTTCTTCGATGTGCGGAACGAGGTCTCGGCTTCCCCGAAAAGAGTGCCTCTGGTCGAGCCGCGCGTGGCGACCTGCCAGCTCGTGAGGTTGTCGGGAAGCTTCAACTTGACGCGGGCCCTGCCGTCAGCGTCGGTGCGCACGTTCGGATTCCAGTAAGCGGTGTCGGCGAAGCGCCGACGGATCTTCGGCACGGCGAGCGCCTTGCGACCCAGGGCGCCCCGTCCTCCCGTCGAACGCTCGTCCTGGGCACGCAGCGCGTCAGGAGTGCTGAAGTAGGTCCCGTCGAGCGCGGCGGAGGGACTGTTGGAGAGCTCGCCGAGGGCCTGATCGCTCTTCGCGGCATCCATTGCGAAACGGTTCTGGTCGAGGTTCAGACCGAGTGCTTCGTTCGCGGTCTTTCCTGCCGCGGAGCTCGAGCCGAGTCTCGACGTGGACTTCTTGCCGAGAGCCTCTCCTCGTCGAGCGCGGAAGGCGCCCGCGGCTCCGCCACCCAGAGCGATCGCGCTCTTCTCCGTGGGAGGCGCGACGCTGCCCGGCTTCGCGAGACGGATGCGGTCCCTGCCGCGACTCCGGTCGGTCTCGCTTTCCTTGACCTTCTGACGGGCGTAGTACTCCTCGAGGACCTCCGCCTCGACCACCCGCGTGACCCCCGCATAGCCGAACGAGTAGGACGATCCGGTCGACACGCCGCGGCGGCGTCGCTGGTCGTAGAAGTACGGCTTGATCGCCTCGGTGACGTCCGGCGAGAGCTCGAAAATCGAGCGGTCGACGACCGCGAGAGACAGCTCGGCCTCCACGGGCAAGCCACCCTGGTCGGTCGCCGTCACCTCGAGCTCGACCTCCTCGCCCGGCGCGAGGACGCTGCTGGAGGGCGTGACGGAGACGTTGAGGAACTGCAGGACGATGATCTCGTCTCTCGCCTCGTAGAGCTTGTTGTCCGCGGGAAGGGCGATGGCGACGTGGATGTTCGGCGAGTACTCGCTCTTCATCGGCGCGACGATCTCGTGGCTCTTTCCCTCGACCTTGATGACGCGGTAGTCGATGACGCCGGCGCCCTCGAAGGTCAACAGCGCGTGGCGTCCGCCTACCGGGGTGTTGAGGTATAGCGTCGCCTCTTCGCCCTGGCGATAGACGGCCTTGCCGGCCAGAAGGCGCGCCTCCTTGCGCAGGTCGGGCTCGTCGCCGGCGACGAGCAGGATCGCGCCGCCTTCGCACACTGTGCCGGCACGGTCCTCGGTGCGGAACAGGACGCGGTATTCTCCGGGCTTGTCGATCGTCAGGGACGTCTCCCCGAGACCGTTCCTGGTCTCGAAGGGCTGCGAGCGTACCTCTTCGTCGAGCGACGCTCCCTTCGTGCCCCGACGTCGGCGCAGGAGCACGAGATCGCCGGAAGCATCGATGGGCGCTGCCGTCGCGTCGACGGTGCGGAAGCTGACGGTCGCCTTGTCCCCCGGGCGGTAGACCTTGCGGTCTGCTCGTGCCACGACCAGCACGCCCTGCGGACTGACGATGACGCTGCCGCCGCCGCCGACCGTGATCTTTGACAGGTCGGTCGCTTCGACGACGACGCGATAGGTGCGACCGGCACCGGCGTCACGTGCCTCGATCCGGAAGGGAGTCCTGCCCCGGGCGTCGGTCTTTCCGGAGCCCCGAGCGATGAACGTGAAGTCTTCGATACTTCGATCCTCGACCTCGCGCTTCTGGAAGAACCAGCGGAACTCCTCGAAGCGTGAGCGGTCGAACTCGAAGGGTCCCTCGAAGACGCTGTAGCTCACCTGGGCGCCGACGACCGGAGCGCCGAAGAGGTACTCGGTGACGATCGAGCCCTCGATCGCCTCGCCCGGCAGGTACGACGCGCGGTCCGTCGCGAGGCGCACGGCGAACTCGGGCTTGCGGTACTCCTCGACCGCGAAGGAGCCCGCGAAGTCGAGCTTCCGGTAGCGTACGTTGACCCGGTAGTCGCCGAGCGGTGGCTCCTCGGTGAGCTCGAGCTTGCCGGCGATGGAGCCGAACTCGTTCGCGGTCAGCGTCTCCTCGAAGAGCACGACGCCGAGAGGGTTGCGCACCAGGATCGTGGCCTTCTCGCCCTCGCTGGACTCGTATCTGCCCTCGACTGCCTTGCGGAGGACGGCGCGGAAGTGGACGGTCTGACTCGGACGGTAGAGCGGTCGGTCCGTGCTGACGTGGACCTTCGTCGAGTAGCCGTACGCCGAGGCTCCCCGGGCGACGACCCGGTCGACGGCGTAGTGCGAGCCTCTCTCGTCTCCGTGCGCCTCGACGATCGCCATGATACGCGCGTCGCCGACGCTCGAGGCCTCGGTCCGGTCGTGGCGCCAGATGCCCTCGTCGTCGGTCTTGCCCTCGGCGACGACACCGCCGGAGGTAGAGAGCAGGACGCGCGCGTCCCGTACCGGAGCGCCGCTGCGCTCATCGAAGACCCACGTGAGCGTGCCCGACGTCGAGTGCTTGGTCACGAACGCGATGTTAGAGCGCAGCAGAAGCGTGGTCGCGATCAGCGGCGGCCCCGAGATGCGGGTCGGCTCCGCGGGCCCGGCGTCGATCTTCGTCACCGGGGGGATGTCCTCGATCGTGACGATGAACGCGCCGAGCTCCTTGTCGTCGAGCGGCAGCTCGCGCAGACCCCCGAGCAGGCGGAAGGGCCGATACCCCGCGAGGTCCGACTCCCAGGTCTTCGTCGGCTCCACCACTCCGACGACGACGTCCTCGATCGATGCGACGGCGTGCTTGTGGCGAAAGTACTCCTCGAGGTTGAGCCGGTAGGCCTTGAATCGCAGTCGGGCGACGTTGCGCGTCTCGATCTCGAGACGCCACGGCCCGTCGGTCGTGAACGCCCGCGGCGTGGTGATCTTCAGATGCCGTCGACGCAGACTCGTCAGCGTCTCGGCAGCCTGACGCGCCTCGAGGGTGCCCGGGAAGCTCTCGACGACCGCCTCGTACTCGATGATCGAGCCCTCGAGATCGTCGAGCCGGTGATGGATCAGCTGCGCCGTGATCAGGCGCGACGACGGGGCCTGCGGCGAGCGCGGGTACTTGCCGAACAGGGTGCGGAGATGGCTGATCGCCTGCAGGTACTGGCGGCGAAGCGTCTCGTCCGTGACGGCCGGCCCCCGGTCGGGCGGCATCGCGTTCGCCGGCAGCGCCATCTCGTAGAAGCGCCGGTAGACTTCCGGAGCGAGGCTGTCGAGGGGGTACTCGTCGAGGAAGCGGCCCCAGACGACGCGGGCGTCGGCCGGCTTCTTCTCGACGCTGAGAAGGTGCGCGCCCTTGTCGTAGCGAGCTTGCTTGATCCGGGTCTGTGCAGTCGACCAGCGGCTGTCGTTCGGGTAGGTGCCCAGGAAGCGCTTCCATGCCTCGATCGCCGCGTCGAACGCGTTTCGCGCCCGCTCCAGCTCGGCGACACGCAGAATCGCGAGCGGAGCCTGCGAGTCCTTCTCGTAGCGAACGGGAAACTCCGAGTACGCCTTCACCGCCGCGTCGACGTCACCGAATCGCGCGAGTGCTGCGGCGCGCTGGAACTCGACGCGCGGTGCGAGGTCGTGCTGGGGATAGCGGGTCAGGAAGCGATTCCAGGTCAGGAGTGCCTCTCTGAAGCGTACGCGGCGCTCCGTCTCGGCCGACGTCGCATCGACGATCTCCAGGCGGATCTTGCCGACGCGCTCGAGTGCCTCCGGTACCCAGCGATGGTCCGCGTGCTCCTTCTCGAGCCGCAGAAACTCGGCGATCGCGCCCTTCGGATCGCCGGTACGGTACAGACCGGTCGCGAGGCTGAAGATCGCGTCGCCCTCCAGCGTCCCGGCGAGTTTCGGCGGCGGCGTCTGCGACTTCGATCGAGCGAGCAGATAGCGAAACTCCGCGACGGACTCTGCGTCCTGCCTCAGCTCCAGCAGGCAGCGTGCGATGCGGAAGCTCACCTCGCCTCGGCGACCGGCGGGGATATGGATCGCGCGTGCCTTGCGGTAGAACTCCAGCGCCGTGGCGAAGTCGTGCTGGACGATCTCCTTCGGCAACGCGGAGCTCGGATCCTGCACCCGGCGTCCGACGAATGCCGGATCGGCAATCTCGAGGTAGTAGGATGACAGCCCCAGGAGATAGGCGTCGCCACGGAGAGCTTCGAGGCGCAGGCGGTAGATCTCGCTGGCGTCCTCGAAGCGTGCGGCTTCCAGGAAGACCTCGGCGAGTAGCAGCCGTGCTCGGGTCGCCCAGGGATCCTCGGGGTCGTTGTCGATGAAGTCGACGAGCGACTTGACCGCGTCGTCGCGCTTGCCCCAGAGGCGGTAGGCGCGGGCGCGCAGGATCGCCGCTTCGGAGCTCAGCGCCGATTGCGGATGCTCCTCCCGGAACCGGGCGAGGAGAACGACGGCTTCGGCGTAGCTGCGCCCGGCGAGAGCGTCGCGGGCGAGAAGGAACTCGTCGAGCGCATCCGCGTGGAGGGGGGATACGCTCGGAAGGCACGCGAGAAGCGCAGCCGAGACAGCGACCTTGGCGCAGAGCATGATCCTGGCTCCTGAGGAATCCGGAATGCGGAGGTGTGATCGATCCACACGGTGGATATGGACTCGAAGGGGGTGCGGGAGTTCGGGCATTCCCCCGAAAAGAATGTACGGCTAATCGCGCCTCGTCTCGGATTCTCGCATGTGCTTCGAGGCGTTCTCGAGAAACCTCCTCTCGTCGCGAGAGAGGCTCTCGATCCCTTCGCGACTGATCTTCTCGAGCAGCTCGTCGAGACGTGCGCGGACGTCGCGGTCCTTGCGACGCTCGCGATCCTCGGCGTGACGTGCCTTCCTGGACCGGCGGCGCTCCCTCCAGGACGGTCGGCGCTCCGCCGTGGAGGGGCCGCCTTCGAGGCTCGTGTAGCCCTGGGAGAAGTCGTAGCCGAAGGCGCCACCTTCCTCGATGTCGCCGTACATCAGCTGCTCACGGATCCGTCGTGCGCTCGAGAAGTGCAGGACTCCACAGAGCAGGAGGAGGAGGTCGAGCTGGTCGAGGACGGGGTGATGGTAGCTCCAGGCCTTGTCGGTGAAACCCATGAGAAGAAGCACGACCCCGAAGACGATCGCGACGATCGCGACGACGCGCGAGATGGCCAGCGTGTGCAGCAGCGATCCCTGGCTGGTGCCCATGCGCCTCCAGAGCCACGTGTGGAGCATCTTACCGCCGTCGAGCGGGTAGCATGGCAGGAGGTTGACGAAGAGGAGCAGACTGTTCCACACGAACAGGAACTGGAAGAGGGTCTCCGCAAATCCGTACTCGGGATCCTGTAGCGGCAGGAGCCCCCAGCCGGCGGCCCAGCAGACGAGGCCGCCGACGACGGCGAGCGCGAGCGTCACGAGCGGTCCGCCAGCCGCGACGAAGAACTGCGCCCAGGGCGTCTGCGGAGCGCTGCAGTACGCCAGGCCTCCGAGCGGCCAGAGGACAATCCGTTCGCAGCTGCCGCCCTCACGGAAGGCGGCGAAGGCATGTCCGAGCTCGTGGAGGAACACGGAGCCGACGAGCGCTATCGTGAACGTCGAGAAGATCGTGAAGACCTTGCCCCAGTCCTTCACGTAGCCCTCGGGAACTTCCGAGATGGACATGTGGAGGAGCCGCAGAGCGATAACGATGAGCAGGAACCAGTGGATGTGTACGTCGATGCCGTACACCCGGCCGGCGCGCAGGCCGAAGTTGCGGACGGAATCGTCAGACAGCATCGATGGGACTCCGGGTTCTCGTCCTCGTCTCGCTCCTCATGATTTCGTCTGCGAGCTCACTGCTGCTTCAGGAAGTCTCGGATCCGGTCGACGGCACGCCGGAGATTCTCGAGAGAGTTGGCGTACGACAGCCGAACGAATCCGTTTCCGGACCGGCCGAAGGAGTCGCCGGCGAGCGTCGCGACGCCGGCCTCGTCGAGCAAACGGCGAGCCAGAGCCTCCGAGGACAGTCCGGTATCGCTGATGTTCGGGAACGCGTAGAAGGCGCCGCCGGGCGTCACGCAGCGCATTCCCGGAAGCTCGTCGAGGGCCGTCACGAGCCAGTCTCGCCGACGTCGAAACTCCGACACCATTTCCTCGACGCGATCTTGCGGACCCCGTAGCGCCTCGACAGCCGCCTTCTGGTGGAAGGTACAGGCGCAGGAAGCGATGTTGACGTTGTAGAGGTCGAAGGTCGGGACGAGGGCGGGTGGCAGAACGACGTATCCGAGTCGCCAGCCGGTCATCGAGTAGCTCTTCGAGAAGCCGTCGAGGAGCACCGTCCTCTCGAGCATGCCGTCGATCTTGACGATCGTCTCGAAGGGCGCATCGTAGCAGAAGTGGAGGTAGATCTCGTCGCTGAGGACGAGAAGGTCGCGTCGCTTCGCCTCCTCGGCGATGACCGCGAGGTCATCGCGCGTCAGC
>CAYMLL010000105.1:0-22045 GCA_964390645.1 uncultured Planctomycetia bacterium
GTCGAGCGCTCTCTTGACGACGAGCATGAACTGCTGGGTATCGACCGGCTTGTGGATTAAATGGAAGGCGCCGGCCTTCATCGCCGCGACCGCATCCTTCACGGTGCCGACGCCGGTCAGGAGGACGACCGGGGTGTCGAGACCTCGATCGCGCACCCCGCCGAGCAGGGACAACCCATCTCCTTCGGGCATCTGCAGGTCCGTGACGATCAGGTGAAAGCTCTCCTTCTCGACGAGCTCGAGAGCGGCCTTGCCGTTCGGCGCAGCTCGTGCGCGGTAGTCATCGCTGTCGAGGAGGTCGACGAGCGACTCTCGCACGAACTCCTCGTCGTCAACTACTAGAACCCTGTAGCGCGGCATCAGCCTTTCTCTGACCCGGAGGATTGTCGATCGGAGCGTGACCCGGCGGTATTCCGTTCAGCGGGACGACAGGCCCGCGCCGCTTCGAGGCGCAGCGTGAAGCATGCTCCGCCTTCGGGACGGTTCGTGGCCGTCAAGGTGCCGCCGTGGGCGCTGATAATGCTGAAGGAGATCGCGAGCCCGAGTCCTGTTCCTTCCGTCGTCGTGAAGAAGGGATCAAAGATCTTACTGAGATTCGAGGGTGGAATTCCAGGGCCATCGTCCTCGACGCTAACCTCCACCTGACGTGATCCGCCGGGTTCGGCCTCGGCGTGCCGGGCCCGAATCCACACGGTCCCCTCCCCGGCGACGGCGCGTCCGCAGTTCAGCAGCAGGTTGAGGATGACCTGCTGGAGCCGGCCGGCGTCACCCTCGACGACGAGCCCCCGGCCGAGTCCGTCCTGCTGGACGCCGACGTTCTTGAACTTGTTGTCGTACATCGCGAGCTTCAGCGCCTGCTCGATGACGTCGTGGAGGTTCGCGGTGCCGTCGCTGACCGTGGGACGCGCCGTGTCCTGGAGGTCGCGTACGATGTCGCGGATGCGATGGAATCCCTCGCGGAGGAGGCGCAGGTAGCGCATGCGCTTCTCCGCAGGCAGCGAGGCCTGCTCCAGAAGCGCGAGGTAGTTGCCGATGCCCTCGAGCGGGTTGTTGATCTCGTGCGCGACCCCCGCGGTCACGAGACCGAGAGAGCCGAGGCGCTCGGAGATCTCGAGCTGGCGTTCCAGCTCCTTCTGGCGTCGCGCTTCCTGCAATCTGAGCTCGCGGATGCTCAGGCGAACGAAGAAGATCGCCGCGATCAGCAGCGCGAGCGTCACGAGGGAGACGGAGCCCACGACCCAGGCGTATTCGCCGCGAAGTTGACCGGACGCCGACTCGACGACGTCGTCGGGAAGATGCGTCTGTTGGCTCCAGTGGGGCGTGTCGCTTTTGGGGAGGGCTTTGTGGTTGCCGCGGGCAACGGGGGGGGTTGTTGCCGGCGACGCCAGCAGGGGAGCGGCCGCGGCGAAGTCTCGCAGGGCGCTGCCGGCGCTCGCCGAGCCACGCTCGAGCTTGCGAGAAACGTGTGCGAGGTAGCTGCCGTCCGCGTCGACGAGACAGGACTGCGTCCCGGCGAGTGGAGCGAAGAGACGGACCCGGCGGAGGATCGGCGACGCGTAAACGGTGAGCACGAGAGTCCCCGTCGTCTCCTGGCGATCGCGGATGTGGGTCGCGTAGTGGATGACCTGACGCTCGCTCTCGGGCACCTCGACCCGCTCCTCGTCGACGAGCAGGGTCGTCCTGGCGACCTCCCCCGGTTCGAGCCCTCGCGCCAGCTCGACGACGGTGTGGTCCGGCGTCGTCGACAGTCGAGGCGGTGGTAGCGCGCTCGCCCAGCGTCCTCCCTTGCCGATGCGCTCGCAACGAACGAGCTCGACGCCGTCCGCGGCCAGGACGCGGATGCGGTCGATGCCACGGAACGCGAGGAGAAACGGCAGCAGGTGGGACTCGAGCTCTCGGCGCGCGTCGTCATCATCGCCCTTGGTGCGGGCGACGCTGCGCACAAGAGGCATCTTCGCCAGGTAGGCCGCGTGCTCGCGCTGACCCTCGAGACGCCGGCGCAATGCGCGCGCCAGCTCGCCGTGCTGGCGCTCGATGCTCTCGAGGATGCGCTCGCGGTGGCGCTCGTGCAGGGTGTTCAGCCGGTACAGCCCGTGCGCGATCTCGATCGCCGCGAGAGCGGCGAAGAACAGCACCAGGAGGACGTTTCGGAGCGACTTCACGGTGGGGTGGGGGAGAACTCGGAAGCGGGAACGATGCGATGCGCATCCTCGATCCGAGTATGCGCGAATCCGGGGCGGACAGCCATGGCGGGCCGGGTTTCCACTGGCCCCGGCCGGGTGACGAGGGCTGTCGTGACGGCGTCCTGCTTCAAACCGGTCGATCCTTCCGGGTGGTCGGTACCAGGTCAGCCGAATCGGGTCCGCGTCGCCCCGTCCCCGCGGTGGGCGACGAGCGTCCTCAATCCGCCGACTGGAGCGCCATCGACGCGCGGTTGAGGTAGCTGCACTTGCAGCCTGCGGAGCCGTCGGGTACGAGGACGAGGCCGCCTGCCGGAATCGCGTTGATCCAGCAGCCCAGGCGCAGGCCTCCGTAATTGCGGATCTTGCGGTTCTCGGTCAGGTCCCAGTACCCCATCGTCGCCGAGCGGAAGACGAAGAGGTTCTTGCCCCCCGCCAGGATGCCGCAGCCGTACGAGCGCTCGAACGGGAACGACCGCTCGACGCCCGACTTCACGTCCCACGCGCCGCCCTGGGCGTAGACCGTCTTGCCGACGAGCAGCGGTCGCGACCCGTAATTCACCTTCTTGTCCCAGAGACGGTAGCCGTTCTTCGTGTGGAAAACGGCCATCCGGCCGCCGACTTCCGACGGCAGCCGGAAGCTCGTCGGCTGGTAGCTCATCAGGAGCGCGCTCTCGTCGACGCTGAGGGCCAGCGTCGTGCCGTAGACGTCGTCCGCCATCCGCCATGCGACCTCGCCGGTCTTCGCATCGAGCGCGATCAGCTCTCCGGTCGCGTGCGGCGCGTTCTCTTCGTCCTTGCCGCGGCGGTACGCGATGCTGTCGATTTTCGCGATCTCGCGATCGATGAGGTAGACCCGGCCCCCGCCCATCGCGATGGCGTTGTGACGGATTGACCTCTTCGCCGGACGCTGCCAGAGCAGCTTGCCGGTTTTCGCGTCGAGCGCGAAGAGGGAGAACGACTCGCTGAGCATGTCGCTCATGTCGCCCTTCAGGTAGCGCCACTTGACGATGTGATCGGTATTCGCGACGGTGCCGTAGAGCACGCCGTCCTGGTGGGCGAGGTAGCCCCAGACTCCCGGCTTGCCGTCGGGGCGCTTCGGCGGCGGAAACTCGCCGAGCTCGCGTCCGCTGGCGAGATCGAGCCGCAGGCAGTGCGTCTTGCGATGCACGTAGATGCTGTCGCCGCCGATGCAGAGATTGCTACCGGTGCCGGCGGTGCCCATCAGGTGGTCCTGATCGAGGGCCGCGAGGATGCCCGGCAGCGCATGCTCCCACAGCGTGCGGCCGTTGTAGGCGTCGCTGACGCGGACGGCGTCGAGCCCTTCGACGGCGAGGTAGCCCTGGTGAAAGAGCGGCGCCGGCGCGCGACCGTGACGCTGTGGCATCGGCAGGTCGGCATCGCGAAACCAGAGCATGCGCAGCGGTCCCTTGACCCGTGCGTCGTCGGAGCAGCAGGTGTTGGCGGGATCGGAGTACTGGTGGGTCCAGCTGCCGGCGCCCTCGAGCGCTCCTCGACGCGCAACGCGCAGCGCGTCAGCGGGGCCCAGGCAGCTCGTGCCTCCCCACGGGCGCGTCAGCCGCCGGACCTCCTCGTGGTCGAGCTCGAAGTCCTCGCTCTCGATCGAGCGCTGCGAGACGACGAGGTTCGCGAAAAACTTCGGGTAGGTCGTCGTCGCGAGGTCTCGAAGATGGACGGACACGCGCACGCCGTAGAGGCCGGCGCGGTCGAGCTTCTCGCGCGCCGCCGCGACGTTACCCGGGTCGCTGTCGACACAGTAGATTTGCAGGCGGCTCTGACGCGCGAGCTCGAGCGCCAGGGTGCCGTCGCCGCAGCCGAGGTCGACGCAGTAGCCATCGCGCAGCCCCGTCGCCTCGAGAATCGCGTCCGCGGCGTCCGCCCAGCGCTCCGCGTGCGACGGTAGTGCGCGTGCGGGTGCGGTGGGAACGGCCGCGCTGTCGCCCTCCTTCTTCGCGAAGCAGTAGAGCAGTCCCTCGTCGGTGCTGACGAGGAGACGGCCGTCCGCGACCGCGAGTCCGCCGGCGTTTCCCTCGACGTCGGCGCTCCACGTGACCGTGCGGGTCAACGTGTCGATGATGGAGACCCGGCCTTCCTCGCCGACGATGATCGCGGCGCCCGCAGTGATGATCTCGTGCTTCTTGCCGGGAAGCTGGAGCTTCCAGTCCTGCTCGAGCTCGACGACGATCCGCTCCTTGCCCTTGCGGTCGACCTTCTTCTTCTCGACCCGGCGATACACGCCGACGCCCGCGCTCGTCGCCTGGGCGACGCTGTCGCCCAGACGCGCGACGATTCCCGCGAGCCTGCCGGTCTCCAGGCCGCTTTCGCGATCGTAGAGCCTGCCGCCGTTGTGGAATCGGTCGCCGAGCGCGACGACCGACGTGCCCCCGGAGTGCCCGTACTTCTGCAGGTGGAAGTACCTGAACTTTCCGTCCTCGAGTCCGAGCGCCGCCGGCACCGCACGACCGGTCGGCAGGTAGACGGTGTCCCCGTCGACCACGAGGTGCCCCTGCGCGGAGAGACCGCTCCTGGCGTTCGCGCCGCCGTGGGGCTGAGGCATGTGACGCGCGCCGTCGGTGTCGTTCGTCCAGAGCTTCTCGCCGCTCTCGGCGTCGAGCGCGTGGATAAAGATCCCGTCGCTCGGCCAGATGCCGGCTGCCCAGTACAGGTTCCCGTCCTCGATCACCGGTCCGCCGCGTGCAGGCCACGCCGAGCAGAGCCGGTCGTTGCCGAGGATCATCTCCGAGGACGGCCCGCCGCGCTGCTTCCAGTAGAGCTCGCCGGTCTTTGCGTCGAGGCAATAGAGAAAGCCATCGTCGCTCGCGGCAAAGACGCGGCCCTTCCAGAGAACGGGAGTGACGCGCACCGGCGCATCCGTGAAGAAGCTCCAGCGCTCGGCTCCCGTCGCCGCATCGAGCGTCTGGACACGGCCGTCCGCGGAGCCTGCGAAGCTCAGCAGGCCGTCCGCGACCACGACGTGGCTGACGCGATCGAAGCCCTGTCGCTCCGAGCTCGGCCACGCCGGCACGGGCACGTGCGAGCGGTGGACCCAGCGCGCGGCGAGGTCGGTGGGCAGGGGGCCGGCTCCGGCTCCGTCGCGCCTCGGTCCGGCCCGGTAGGTCGGCCAGTCAGCACTCTCGACGGAGAAGCAGCACACCAGAAGCGTGAGAAACGTCGTGAGACGAAGCAGCATGCCGGATCCCCAGGGTCTCTTCCGCCCGGCGGCCAGCGCCGATGAACGCGTAGCGCTGACGCGAACGCGGAACGATCAGGTCTCGATGCCGATGATATCCTTGCCGTCCGAGAAGACGACGTGGTTTCCGAGGCTGAACGGCTCGGCGAGAGAATAGGACCCCGAGCCGTGGTAGACGAGGTCGAGGGTCGCGCTTTCCGGCGGCAGCTTGTGGACGTAGACCTCGTACTCCGGTAGCTGCTCGCGAATGCCGACGAGATGCTGAAAGAGACTCAGCTGCGGCAGCTGCAGGAAGTTCGTGTAGTCGACACGCGAGCTCGACGGATCGAGATGGAATGCAGCGCCGACGAAGATCAGCGTGCCGTCCGCCCGCTCCAGAGGACGTACCGGACTGCGCCCACGTGCCTCGAGTGTCTGCTCGGTCTTGCCGTTGGATGCGACGCGACGGAGCTCCCAGTTGTCCCACTCGGGAGACTCGTTGGACCCGACGATCATCGCCAGGGATCCGTCCGAGAGGACGCGACCTACCCCGGCCATGTCCTCGTTGTGCCAGATGTCGTGGCCGTCGACGCGGGTCATCCGGGTCTCGAACTTTCCGTACGAGGTCTGACACCAGACGAAGACGGCCTTGCCTGCGACGAAGAGCTCCGAGATCGGGCCGGGATCCGACGTCCACGTGATCGAGCCGTTCTCCTCGAGCGTCACGACGCTGCCGATGCCGCTGTCGTAGTCGACGACACCGGCGACGAAGTGGGAGCCCATCTGCAAGAGGTTCACCAGCCGTACGCTCGAGACGCTCTGACCGAGGACCGATCTGAAGTCGAACTCCCAGTCGAGCGAGCGCCACTTGCTGCGGCGCTGCAGAGTCGTCTTGGTCGCGACGAGAAGGTCGCCGTCCCAGCTTTCGGGGGCGCCGTCGCAGCCCGCGGGGTCGAGGTCGCCGTTGGCGACCGGCAAAGCCGGGTGGATGTACTGCTCGGCCGAGAGCAGCTCCTCGACGACGTCGCCTTCGCGTGTCAGAAGGAACGCGCCGCCGAGTGTCGTCACCAGGATATGGCGGTCGCCGTGGGCCCGGACGCTGATGGCACGCGCGCCGAGGTCGGTCTTCCAGTCTCGCAGCGACTCGTGGCTGTAGGGAAGGCACTGGACGCCGTACGGCGTGCCGACGAAGGCCCTGTTGGCGCTGAGCAGGAAGTCACCCGCGCCCGTGTAGTCGCTGACCAGTCTCCAGGTGCCTCCTTCATTCATCAGAGTGGAGATCTTATCAGATACGGCAGGGGGGAGGTAGGGGGGCGGGCCGAAATCGCCGCAGGATTTCGTCCATATCGGCCCAAGCCGAGCACCCGGAACGGCCGAAAAGGAGAGAAGGACTCGTCTGTTGTCGCGGAGGGCGTTCGACGATGCGCAGAATCAGCAAAATCTTCCTGACCGGACTGCTCGCGATCCTGCCGATCAGCGTCACGGTCTACATCCTCTACTGGCTCGGGACGAGTGCCGAGACGGCGTTGAAAGGGCTCCTCGAGAAGGTCGCCCCGAACGGGATGGGCTACTTCCCGGGCATCGGGATCGTCGTCTTCGCGCTCGTCGTCTTCGTCGTCGGCATCCTGCTGCACTCGTGGGTCTTCCGACGCATCTTCGGGATCCTCGACCGCATGTTGAAGAGGATCCCGCTCGTGAAGACGCTCTACGGGTCGGTCACCGATCTCGTCAGCCTCTTTTCCGGCTCCGACGATCGCGGGTTGACGCAGGTCGTCATGGTGACGCTCGCGAAGGACGTGCGCCTGATCGGGTTTCTGACACGCGACGACTTCAGCGACCTCCCCGAGGGCATCGGCGACGAGAGCACCGTCGCGGTCTACCTGCCGATGAGCTATCAGCTCGGAGGCTTCACGACGATGGTGCCGCGTGACTCGGTCGAGAAGATCGACATGCCGCTGGAGACCGCGATGCGCTTCGCCATAGCGGCGGGTGTCGAGGAGAAGAGCGTCGACGCCTGAGCCGCGGGGTCGACGAGAGTGCCCGTCGACCTGGGCGCGCTCAGCAGCCCGCGAGCTTCGCGAGCGCTGTGTCGACGTCGACGGGCGACGATCCGCGAATCGCGTATCCGAGGCGGCGACCGGGGTCCGCGTCCCGCTCGATCTCGTAGCCATCCTCGCCGTGAAGGCCGGCGGCGACGCTCTGCAGCGCCGGCAGCATCGCCGCGGCTGACTCGTCGGTGTTGGGGACGAGCAGGCGGTCGTTGAAGACGACGTCCATCTCCTGTGGGAGCAGCCGGATGCTGTCGGGAACCTCGCTCTCACCGAGGAGTCGCTTCGACTTCTCCAGACAGAGCCGTGCGGCCTGGCGAACACGGCTCGCGGTACCTGCTGACAGCCCCTTGCGCGTCGAGAGAAAGAGTCCGCCCCAGCCACCTTCTCGCCCGAGCCCGCTGCCGCGCGCGAAGTCGACGCCGAAGTGCCACCGCTTGCTGACCAGGACGACGCTCGGCCCCTGGGGGACGTGAGCGTAGTCGGCGAGGTCGATGATCTCCTCGCCTTCCTCGAGTCGCCAGCGGCCGAAGACGGCGAGCAGCATGTCCCAGCTGGTGTCGTCCGGGCAGCTGATGCCGATCTTGACGTTGATTTTCTGCAGATCCACCTGGGTCCCGGACGCTGTCATGGTCGATACGGGTTTGCTCCAGCTACTTCACCTGCGAGCCGGCCATGCGGCTGTAGACGACATGCGCCTCCTCTATGAAGAGGTTTGCCTCCTCGACTCGCTGTCGTGCGCGTTCAGCGCTCACCTCGCCGGTCCCTTCGCACTCGCCCGCCGCCTTCTCGAGGTACTCGGCGACACCGGGGATGAAATTGCCGGTGTCGAGAAAGCGCATGCGGAACTCGGAGCCCGTGTCGTAGCCGTCCGACAGCAGCAGCCCCTGTGTCGAGAGGAGCGCGTCGGCCGACGCCTTCATGCCCTTGAAGGACACCTCGGCCGCTTCCCGGATGCGATCCGCCTCGAGGTGCAGCGAGGCCTCGAAGATCAGGCGCTCCGCGTCGTCGAGCATGAACTCCGCCTGGTCGACGACCTCCCCGGCGCACTCGCCCGCGCCGACCTCCTTGATGTACTGCCAGGGCTGACGGTTGTCATGGTACGCGGCCTCGTCGTCGCCGAACTCGTCCATCGCCTCGAGCTCCCCCTTCACCCGCGCCTTGCCGAGGCGGTCCATGCAGGCCTGGAAGGTCTCGCCGTCGCGCTTCTCGGTGTCGTAGAGATCGGTGAGCCTGCGTACGACCTCGGGCGCGCGATGCGCGACAACCTTGGCGACGGGGAGCCCGTAGGAGTCGGCGTTGTTCGCGGTGGTGCCGCCGAGCAGGACCTGGAAGAGCGGCGCGACGCGGCCGGACTTGCGTTTCGAAGTGCCGAAGAAGCCGATGTTGGCGATGTGGTGCTGGCCACAGGAGTTGAAGCAGCCGCTGATCTTGATCGAGATGTCGTCGCGGAGTCCGCCGTCTCCGTCGCTCATGCCGCTGCCGCTCCGGGCATCCTCGAGCAGCTGACGGTGAAGGACTCCCGCGAGGCCGCGCGACGACGCGATGCCGAGCTTGCACGAGTCCGTTCCGGGGCACGCGGTGATGTCGGCGACGCTGTTGCCGACCGGCAGCGCCAGTTGCAGGCGCTCCAGCTCGGCGTGGAGCGCGGGAAGGTCGCCGCTCGGCACCCAGCGCAGGATCAGGTTCTGTCCGACCGTCGTGCGGATCGAGTCGTTGACGTACCTGCGATATACCTGGCCGACGCCGCGTAGCTGGTCGGCGGTCAGGTCGCCGAGCGGCAGGAAGATCGTCGCGGTGGAGTAGCCCTCCTGTCGCTGCGCGGCGACGTTGCTGCGATGCCAGACGCGGAACGCCTCGCCGGGATCGGCAGCGTCGAGGTCGAGCTCCGAGCCGGGCCGCAGGGGTTCCTCGACGCGGCCGAAGGCCTCCTGGAGGATCTCCTCCTGTCGGGGATCGGCAGGCAGCTTGACGAGCTCATCCTCGACGAGCCTGCGGAACTCGTCGACGCCGAGGTTGGCGACGAGGAACTTCATGCGCGCCCGGGCGCGGTTCGTCTTCTCTCCCAGGCGCGCGAAGACGCGCGACATCGCCTGCGCCAGCGGCAGCATCCGTGTTCCCGGCACCCAGTCGCTGTAGAGCTGTGCCTGGTGCGGCACGGCTCCGAGCCCGCCGCCGACCCAGACCTCGAAGCCCTCGACCTTCTCGCCGTCGACCTGCCGGTGTCTGGCGATTGCGCCGATGTCGTGCATGCGCGCGAGTCCGCAGTGATGCTGCGCGCAGCCCGAGTACGCGATCTTGAACTTGCGGCCGAAGTTCTGCGCGTCCGGGTGACGCAGCAGGAAGAAGGCCATCGCGTGCGCGTGCGGGGTGACGTCGAAGGGCTCGTCCGGGCAGACTCCGGAGTCCGGGCAGCAGGTCACGTTGCGGACGACGTTGCCGCACGCCTCCCTGGTCGTGATGCCGACCGCCGCGAGCCGACGCATGAGGTCCGGCGTGTCGTGGATGTCCACGAAGTGGAACTGCACGTCCTGGCGCGTCGTGATATGGCTGATGCCGTCCGCGTACTCCTCGCAGAGGTCCGCGAGGGCCTCGCACTGCGGCGCGCTCAGCCGTCCGAGCGGGATCTTGATGCGCAGCATCTGCACGCCCGCCTGCCGCTGCCCGTAGA
Source organism: uncultured Planctomycetia bacterium (assembly GCA_964390645.1). Lineage (GTDB taxonomy): Bacteria > Planctomycetota > UBA8108 > UBA8108 > UBA8108 > CAYMLL01. Next base: position 10,090 of record CAYMLL010000105.1, read on the forward strand.
CACCGTGGCGCAGGCGGAACTCGAGGAAGACCTTCTCGGGCATCGAGCCGTCGAGAAAGCGGCCGAGCTCGGTTTCGAAGACGTCGATCTCCTCGAGGGTCTCGGCGGAGATCTCGGACCCGTCGCTCTTCGGCGTGGATGCGGGGCTCATGACGGATTCCAGCTGCTGTACCGGTCGGGGGGCGGGAGCGAGCGACCGGCGCTCGAGCCGCGCCTCCGCTCCCCGCGAATCGTTCGTAACTCCCCATGGTAGCGGCAAATCGGGGATTCATCCAGGGGCTTGACCGACGGTGGAGCGTCTCGCGCCAGGGCGGAATTCCACCGGTCTGGCTCCGACGTGAAGGACGGGCGCCCGACGTCGGCGCCGTCCGGAGTGACGGCCGGTCGCCCCGGCAAGTGTCCACCAGCGACGTGAAGGAAGGCTGACGCCGTGTCCACTCGCCCGCTCTCGACTATACTTCTGCCCATGCCCCGCCCGACCGCACCCGGTGACGGCCGTCCACCCGACGGCGAGCCCCCCGACGATCGCGGTCGGAGACCCGGAAGCTCCGCGGGCTCGCCCGCGGCCGGTGACCGCGTCGGCGAGTACGTCCTCGAGGAGCCGATCGGTGAGGGCGGATTCGGCACCGTCTGGCGAGCGCGTCACGCGGTGCTCCCCGGCAAGACGGTGGCGGTCAAGCTGCCCCGCGACCCCGAGCTCGTCGAGCTGTTGCGCCGCGAGAGCATCCTCCAGCACGGTCTCGATCATCCCGGCGTGCTCAAGGTGCTCGGCGTCGACCTCGACGTGGCCTCGCCGTACATAGTCCAGGAGTACGCGTCCGGCGGCGATCTCGCGTCCTACCTGGCGCGTCGCCAGAAGCTGCCGGTGGATCACGCGCTGTCGGTTTTTCGCGAGATCGTCGCGGTGGTCGCCACGGCGCACGCTCGCGGCGTCGTGCACCGAGACTTGAAGCCCGGCAACGTCCTCCTCGACGGCGATGGCCGGGTACGCGTCGCCGACTTCGGCCTCGGTCGGGGGCTCGCCGCGCTGACGACGTCGGCGCTGCGTCACAGCATCCGCAGCCTCGACTCCTTCGCGGACCGTCGCTTCGAGGGCGGCACCTGGGAGTACATGTCGCCGGAGCAGCGCGAGGCCGCGGCCAGCGGGCCCGACGAGCCGACCTCGCGCGCCGCCATCGAGGACCCACGCCAGGACATCTGGGCGCTCGGCATCATCCTGTACGAGCTGCTCGAGGGACGGCGTCCCGCGGGGCGCGTCGGTCTCGCTCATGTGTCGCCGTCGCTCGACGCGATCTTCGTCCGGTGCTGGAACACGCTCGAGAGTCGCTACGCGGACGCTCGCGAGCTCCTTGATGACCTCGACCGCCTGAGCGAGAGGGAGCTGCAGATCGGTGTGGCCGCGGTCGGCGGCGATGTGGCGCCGTCCGGGCAGCATGCTGCGGCCTCGGAGGCCACGAGCGGTGACCTGCGCCCGTCACCACCATCACGACAAGCATCGCGTCGGCCGCTCTACTCGCCGTCGGTGTCCTTCTGGTCTCGCGTCTTCGTGCTGATCCCGATGCTCGCGATCGTGTCGGGCCTCTACCTCGTCTGGATGAAGGAACGCGAGCCGGAGTCCGCCCGTGTCGAGGTCGGGGGGACCGCCGGAGCTCCGCCGCCGCTCGACCGGCTGTCGAGCGACGAGGCGTTGCGCCTCGGGGAGATCCGCCGCGCGATCGAGGCGCACCCGGTGGACGTCAACGGCGCGATCACGATGCTCAACGCGTACATCGTCGGGACCGACGACGCGGGCTTGCGAGACAAGGCGTTCACGTGGCGGCGTGCGCTGCAGGAGAGCTCCGAACGTCGGCAGTACGAGGTGCGCTGGAAGGGGTTCGAGATCGACCGCGCCGCGTACGCCGAGAAGCTCCACTCCAGGCTGGAGCCCGGGAAGCCGGACGTCTACGTGCGCGTCTATCAGCGGTTTGACGGCGAGGAGCGCCTGCTGTTCGACTCCTCCTCCACGGTCGTCGAGGCCTGGTCGCACGTCTGGAAGCCGTCGGCGACGCAGACAGTGCCGACCTTTCAGCTCGAGTGGGCCGTCGACGACGAGCTGCGCGTCGAGCTGCGCGAGTCGGACGTGCTCGGCGACAACACGATCTCCGAGCTGCGGGTTGACGGGGGATACTCGATCCTGCTTCTCTCCTCCTCGAGCACCACCGAGGAGGGGCACCGCCTGGCGTTCCAGGCCGACTTCCTCTTCGGGAACTGACCCCTCTCCCGGGCTCCAGATCGGTCCCGGTCTCGAGCTCGATTCCGGGCCGCCTGTCGGCTCAGTCTCCGAGCGCGAACAGCCGATGGGAGATTTCGCAGGTCCTCGGGTAGAGATCCCGGTAGATCGCGAAGCGCTCGGCGTATCGATCGACGTGGTCCGGGCGCGGCTCGATCACCTCGACGACCTTCGCGCAGCGGTCGATCAGTGCGTCGGCCTCGTCGTCGTTGTGGAGAATTCCAGCCCCGCGCGCGCCGACGACCGCGGCACCGAGGCCGGCGACCTCGTTGACCGAGAGGATGGCGACCGGGCGCGCGAGGATGTCCGCCGCGATCTGCATCCAGGCTCGCGAGCGTGATGCGCCGCCGATCGCCTTGTACAGAGCGATGTCGACGCCGGCCTTGGCGTAGATCTCCGCATTGAGCTTCACCTCGTGGAGGATGCCTTCGAGGATCGCCTTGACCACCTCCTTGCGGGACGTCGTCAGTCGCAAGCCGAGCACCGCGCCGAGAGCGCGTGCGTCGAGCCAGGGCGTGCCGGTCGTCGCGAAGTGCGGCAGCACCAGGAGATCCGTCGGATCTTGCGGGAGTCCGGAGCAGATGACCTCGTACGGGTCGACGCCCTTCTCGCTCGCGGTCGTCAGCTCGTCGCCGGCGAGCGTGTCGCGGTACCACTTCAGCAGCGAGCCGCCGGTGAAGTTGTAGGCGATCGAGATGTACTGCTCGTCTCCGGCGGTCGGATAGTAGCAGAGGTTGTTCTCGACCATGGCATCGGTCCGCGGGACACCCTCGAGCCGCACTCCGAGGCAGATGACCGTGCCGGTCGCGAGCATCGACTCGCCCGGCCGGACGCCGGCGCCGAGGATCCCCGCCGGCTGGTCGTGCAGACCCGCGGCGACGACGCAGTCCTGCGGGAGGCCGAGGTCGTTCCTGCCGACCGTGCCCAGCGGCGTGCCGGGGGCGGCGATCGGCGGCAGCAGGTCCCGTGTCAGTCCGACCGCGTCGAGGATCTGCGGCGACCAGTCGAGCCGTCGAACGTCGAAGGCGAGCGTACGGGACGCCATCGAGTAGTCGATGTGCGGTTCGACGCCGAGGCACGCTTGCGTGAAGTCGCCGAAGCTCAGGAAGCGCTTCGTGCGAGCAAAGATCTCGGGCTCGTGCTCGCGTCGCCAGAGGATCTTGAACAGGGTGTGAAAGCTGTTGATCCCGTGTCCGGCGATCTCGAAGACCTCCGGGCTCGTCATGACCTCGCTCAGTGCGGCCGCGCCCTCTTCGCCGCGTGCGTCGAATCCGACGATCGCGCCCGCGATCGGACGGTCGCTCGCGTCGACCGGGACAGCCGCCTCCCCCAGCGTGCTCGTCGCGAGAGAGCGGATGGGGTCGTCCGCGGTCGCGGCGCCGGCCTCGCCCAGCACCGTGCGGATCGCGCCCCAGACCTCGTCCGGGTCGAGCTCCAGATGCCCCGGACGCGGGCTCCGGAGGTCGTACTCGCGGTAGGGAGCCGTGACGAGCTCACCGTCCTCGCGAAAGACGGCGGCCTTGACACCGGTCGTGCCGATGTCGAGCCCGAGGATGGACATGGTTGCTGTGTTCGGGGTTGGAGGAAGAGGGAACGACGGATCTTATCATCCGGAGGCGCCCTTTCGGAACGCCGGATCCGCTGCCGGAGGCGTGAACCGTGGGCACTAATCGGCGACGATGGCGGAGAGTCCCTCGTAGTGGGCCGCTCGTGCTGGTAGGGTTGAGGGTGGGTTTCAGGTCGTTGAACACGGAGGTTCGAGGCGATGTCTGGATGGGCTGCACGGCCACGTCGCTCGTGCTGGTCGCTCTTCTGCCTGCTCGTGGCGTGGATCGGGGCGCACGTCGATGCGCACGCGCGCATCCTCTTCGTGGAGGTCCACTACCACCCGCGAGCGAGCGTCGATCCACAAGAGACGCTCGAGTTCGTCGAGATCTTCAATGACGAGCCGCTCGACTTCGACATCTCCGACTATCAGCTCGCCGGTGGCATCGCCTTCCGCTTTCCGCGCGGCACGATCGTCCCTGCGCGCTCCGTCGTGGTGGTCGCCCGCGACCCGGAGCGGCTGCAGGAAGTGTACGGGATCGAGGGCGTGCTCGGCCCGTTCTTCGGGCGACTCGACAACGGCGGCGACGAGCTGACGCTTCTGGACACCGGTGGCTCGACGGTGTCGCGGCTGCGATACAACGATCGCGGCCGCTGGCCGGCAGCCGCCGACGGGGCCGGCCCCTCGCTGGTGCTTCGAGACGAGCTGCTCGCGGTCGCCGAGAGCGAGAGCTGGGGCTGGAGCGTTTCGGAGGGGGGCACGCCCGGAGTCGTGTCCTTCGAGACGGTGACGTCCGGGGTGGTGATCAACGAGGTCAGCCGGGCGGCGGACGGCGCGTTCGTCGAGCTTGTCTGCGTCGACCGTCGCGGGGTCGACCTCGATGGGCACCGGCTCACGTACGATCCCGCCGGCGCCGCGGGGCACGTCTTCCCCGAGGGCTCGCGTCTGCGGTGGCGAGACCGCATCGCCGTCGCCACCGCCGACCTCGGCTTCGAGCTCGACCCGCTCGATCAGCGTCTCTACCTCTTCGCCCCGGGAGCCGGGGTCGTCGTGGATGCCCGTTATCTTCGCACGGCACCCGAGCGAGGCAGCGAGGGGAGGTTTCCGGACGGCGCACTGCGCTGGTTGCGGCTTGATCCTCCGACGCGCGGCGAGGCGAACCGACTCGCGCCCACCGTGCCTCTCGTCATCAACGAGATTCACTACCACCCGCACTCCGAGGACCGGCGCGAGGAGTTCGTCGAGCTCACGAATATCGGTGCCGAGCCGGTCGACCTCGAGGGCTTCGAGTTCTCCTCGGGGGTCCGCTTCGTCTTTCCTCCGGGGACCGTCATCGCCCCCGGAGGCTTCGTCGTTGTCGCGAGCGATCCCGGTGTCGTCGAGGCGCTTCACGGAATCGAGGGCGTGCTCGGTCCCTTCGTCGGTACGCTGGCGGATGGCGGGGAGATGCTGAGGCTCATCGATCGCACGTCGCAGCCGGTGGACGAGGTCCGGTACCGCGACGATGGCAGCTGGTCGCGCTGGCCCGATGGCGACGGGCCCTCGCTCGAGCTGGTCGATGCGCGAAGCGACAACTCTGCCGGCAGCGCCTGGCTCGAGAGTGACCATGGTGCGGCGTCGGAGTGGGGCCAGTACGAGTACACGGCGCGCCAGAACGGCGGCGACTCGGAGCTCCACATCCATCTCATGGGCGCCGGTGACATGCTGATCGACGACATCGAGATCGTCCAGGTCGGCGACGACGTGAACCTGATTCCGGGAGGGAGCTTCGACGGCGACGACCCGCTGCGCAGCTGGCGGATCGAGGGAACGCACATCGACAGCCGCCTCGAGCCGGGCGGTGGGGTCGACGGAACGGCTGCGCTGCGCATCGTCGCGTCCAAGCGCGGCGACTCCCGTGTCAATCGCATCGAGCGCCAGACGACGGGCAACATGGTGCGAAACCGGGAGTACACGGTGCGCTTCAAGGCCCGCTGGCTTCGGGGTGCCGACGGCATCATGACGCGCTCCTTCAACCACGGCATCGCGCGCGTCACCCGCGTCGCCGTTCCTCGTGGCGGCGGCACGCCCGGCGCGCAGAACAGCCGCAGCCTCCCCGACGGCGGCCCGACGATCTCGGGGGTCACGCAGGCGCCGGCGCTTCCCGCGCCGGACGATCCCGTCACGGTGACCTGTCGTGTCGGCGATCCCGACGGCGTCGCGGGCGTCACTCTTCACTGGCGTCTGGACGGAGACGACGACTTCACCGACATCACGATGAGCGACGACGGGGTCGGTCCGGACGAGCTCGAGAGTGACGGCATCTACTCGGCGACGATCGCGGGAGCGGGCTCGGTGCGCAGCGTCGCGGAGCTCTTCGTCTCCGCGCGTGACGGCGGCGGGCTGGATCGCGTGTTCCCCGCGGGCGCTCCGGGGACGACCCTCATCTACCAGTACGATGACCGCGTCGCTCCCACGGACGTGCCGGCGTATCGAGTCATCCTGCGTGAGCGCGACCATCGCGAGCTGCGAACGCGCTCGCCACTGTCGAACCATGTCCTGCCGGCGAGCCTCGTCGTGGAGGGGCGAGCCATCCGGCATCTCGGCGGCCTGCGCTACCGGGGCAGTCCCTACCTGCGGCGCGACTCGATCACCGGATCGCAGAAGGGCCTCCGCGTCAATCTACCCGAGGAGCAGTCGTTGAGGACGTCGACGAGAGTCACGCTCGACGAACAGGCTGCGGATGTGACCCTACAGGTCGACCGGCTCGTGCGGTCCCTGCTTCAGAAGGCCGGCGGGGTGCAGTACGGCGAGCGTCGTCACGTGCACCTCATCTACCGTGGTGTGAGCCACGGCACCTACGAGGAGGTCCTGACGGTGGATCCGGCCTATCTCGAGCGTGCCTATGGACCGGACGGCGCCGACGGCGGGCTCTACAAGATCGATGCGCACTACGAGATCTCCGACTCCGGCGGCTTCGGCAATCCTCGCTTCACGTCGTGGCGCTACTCCGAGGAGGAGGAGACGTTTCGCTTCATCTACAAGAAGCGCAGCCACGAGAAGCAGGACGACTTCACCGACCTGATCGAGCTGCTGGACCTGATGGATCAGCGGCGGACGTCCGGGGAGGAGTTCGACGCGCGGGTGGCCGATCTCATCGATATCGACCAGTGGGTCCGCGGGATGGCGGTCTACCGCGCTTGCGAGGACTGGGACACGATCGGCGGGTGGACCGGAAAGAACGTCTACCTCTACCATCATCCCGACGGCCGCTGGCGCTTCATCCCGTGGGATCACGACGTGGCATTCGGCGCGGCCGCGCTGCTCGGAGAGCACAACGCGCGCGCGTATCTCTACACGCCTCACTTCCCCGAGATCCGCCGGCTGCTCCGGCGACCCGCGCTCGATCGGAAGTTCAACGGCGAGCTGGTGCGCCTTCTCGACGAGGACTACGACCGTGGCGTCATCGATCCGGTGCTCGACGCGACGTACTCCTTGCTCTCGGCGAGCTCCGGGGCACGGCCGCCCAACGGCATCAAGAGCTTCGTGAACGCGCGCCGAGCGTTCATGCTCTCCCGGATCGACGACCCCGAGGCGCTGACGATCGAGACGAACGGCGGAGACGCGTTCACGACGGACACCTCGCCGGTTACGCTCTCGGGCAAGGCGCCCTTCGACATCGACACGCTGCTGATAAGCGGCTCCGCCGACGAGGAGCCTCCGTCGGTGCAGTGGACCGACCGGGAGACATGGAGCGTGGACGTGGTGTTGCGCGTCGGCCCGCAGTCGGTCTCCATCATCGGCTCCGACCGGCGTGGAGATCTCGTCGACGCCCTGTCGATCGGCATCACTTACGAGCCTTCCTTCGTGCCGTTCGTGCGCGGTGACTCGACCCGCGACGGCCACGTGAACCTGACGGACGCCGTCGTCACCCTCGACTACCTCTTTCGTGGCCGCGAGATCACGTGTGCCGACGCCGTCGACGCGGACGACTCGGGCGAGGTCAACCTGACGGACGCCGTCTTTATCCTCGACTACCTCTTCCGTGGCGGTGGCGCGCCGCCGTCGCCTTTTCCGGTTGCCGGCGAGGATCCGACCGTGGACGAGCTCGGCTGCGAGTGACCCGTCGCTACTCGACGCCGCCGCCCAGCAGCGGCTCGTCGAGCGCGCGGATGCTCGCGTTCGGCAGCCCATCGGGCCAGTTTTTCTTCGCGAGTCTCATCGCGCGGATGGCGAGCGACAGGTGCTTGCGCTTTGTCTCGCGGTAGAACTGTGCCGCCTTCTTGCCGAGCTTCGGGCGTCCGTGAAGCGGCTTGTCCGAGACGCACAGGAGCGTCGCGTTCGGGATGCGGTATCGAAAGCCGTTTGCGGCGACGGTCGCCGACTCCATGTCGATGGCCACGCTGCGGCTGAGGCGAAGGTCGCCGCGCGTCTTCTTCAGGGCGAGCTCCCAGTTGCGATCGGCGGTCGTGTAGACCGTCCCCAGCCGGTACGAGAGCCCTTCCTCGTCGAGCACCTTGTGAAGGCAGACGTTGAGGGGGAAGCTGGGGGTGATCGGCACGCCGAGCGGCAGCAGGTCGTCGAGGATACGGTCGGCGCGCATGTAGCCGGACGCGAGCACGTAGTCGCCGATCTCCTGGTGGTTGCGGATACCGCCGCAGTGTCCGACCATCACCATCGCGTCGGGGCGGAGCACGGCGAGATGGTCGGTAAAGTTCTTCGCGTTCGACGGACCGACGCCGATGTTGACGATGCTGACACCGAGGTTGTCGTCCATCACCTTGTGGTACGCCGGCATCTGCACGTCACTTCCGGGGCGCAGGCAGTCCGGGAACTCCTCCTCGAAGGCGCTCATGTGCATGCCGTAGTTCGTCAGCAGCACGAAGCGCTGGAAGTTACTCGCCTTCGTGCCGGTGTAGTGCTCGAGTCGCTCGATCGACAGCTCGACGCGCTCGGGAGTGAAGAGGAAGAGCTTCTTCTGCGTCAGGTCCCAGTCGCGCTCGTCGAGGCGAGCGAGCAGCGAGACGTCGTCGAGCGTCACGATCGGCCGCGACGGCTCGATTCGCACGACTGCTCCCTTCTCGAGCAGGCTCCGGATCTCCCGCGAGAGGTACCAGCCGCAGGTGGCCGGCCGTGCGACCTCGCCGTTGATCGTCGGGTTGTGTGTCGACCACGAGCGCAAGACGGTGAGCCGGGGATAGTGGCCGTCCTCGTAGATCTCGTTCATGCGGGTGATCGCCGCACTGATGCGCTGGGCGAGAGCCTCTTCGGTGTCGTTCGCCCGGCTGCGGAGTTCGAGTGTCTGAGACATGTTCCTCGGACTATTCTACCAGCCCCGTCGCGGAACAGCCGCCGGGGCGATTACCGGACCGGCGGACCGGAGTGAATCCGCGACCCGCACGGCAACGAGCGGATCAAGCCGGCCTCGAAGGTGCGCAGCTCCTCGAGGCGCTCGGCGGTCCTCGGCTCTCCGGCCGTGTCTACTCCCAGCGCCAGAAAGAGGAGGTAGTGGTTCACCTCGCTGGCGTAGAGGTCCTCGTAGAAGCCGCCGAGCGGGCTGCCGCGCGCCTCCTTCGCGAGGAGCCGGAAGCGCTCCGCGCTGCGCGCCTCGATGAGGCCGCAGACGAGCAGCAGGTCGAGGTAGTCGTTGTTGCCATCCACCCCGATGTGACGGCGCAGCGCCCGAGCGTACTCGTTGCCGCCCTTCTCCCGGCGGACGTCCGGGTACGCCTTCAGGAAGCGCTCGACCTGCGCGGCGTGGTCATTCTCTTCCTCGGCGAGGTCGTGCATGAGCTTGTCTAACCGCGGGTGCTCGGCACCGTGCGACCCGAGAAGCGAAAGTGCCATCGCGGCCGCCTTGCGCTCGCAGAAGAGATGGTCGAGGAGGAGCTCGCCAGGATTTTCGAGCGCCATCGAGGCCCAGTCATCCGGAGTCTCGAACTTCAGCTCGAGCACGGGGTCAGAGCTCCGGTGTGGAGTCGATGTCGACGGCGGCGCCGGCGTCCTCCGGCTCGCGGATGCTCTCGATCATGTCGCGCACCTTCTGCGACGGCGAAGGGAAGAGCGGCGACAGGGCGAGCGTCACCGCGAAGTTGAGCGCCATGCCGACCGTGCCGATACCCTGCGCCTTGATGCCGAAGCACCAGGCGGGCATCTCGAAGTAGACCTGCCCGATGATGTAGGTAGCCGTGAAGCCGATGCCGACCAGCATGCCGAAGATGGCGGGGATCGTGCCGACACGTTTGTTGAAGATGCCCAGCACGATGGCGGGGAAGAAGCTCGCCGCGGCCAGCCCGAAGGCGAAGGCGACCACCTGGCTGACGAAGCCCGGCGGGTAGATGCCGAAGAGCCCGGCGATGACAACCGCGATGCCGATCACGCCGCGGCCGACCAGCAGCCTCTTGGCCTCCGAGGCCTCGGGGTTGATCATGCGGTAGTAGACGTCGTGGGCGACGCTCGATGAGACCACCAGCAGGAGGCCGCTGGCGGTGGAGAGGGCGGCGGCCAGACCGCCGGCCGCGACCAGCGCGATGATCCACGCGTACAGATTCGCCATCTCCGGTGTCGCCAGGACGATGATATCCTTGTCCGGCCCACGGATCTTTGCATGGCCGTTGAGGATCTTGCGGGCCTCGTCTCTCTCGGCCCCCCGGCTGGCGATTATCTTGTTCCAGCCGAGCGCAGCCGCTTCGCCTGTGAGCCTGCCCTTGTTGAAGACCTCGTTGTCTTCCCTGTTGGAGTACTTCAGCTTGCCGTCGCCATCATCGAGCCAGAGGATGAGCCCCGTCTTCTCCCAGCTCTCGAACCAGTCGGGCAGCTCTTGCTGGGTCTTGCCGTCGATGCTGTTGATCATGTAGTAGCGGGCGAAGGCGGCGGTGGCCGGCGCGGTCAGGTAGAGCATCGCGATGAAGAGAAGCGCCCAGAAAGCGCTCCAGCGCGCCGCCTTGACGTTCTTGACCGTGTAGAAGCGCACGATGACGTGCGGCAGGCCGGCGGTCCCGGCCATCAGCGCCAGGGTCACGCAGAACACGTTGAGCATGGCGTTGCCGCCGAAGGCGTCCGTGTAGCGCGAGAAGCCGAGATCGGTGTTGATCTGGTTGAGCTTCTCGAGGAGCCCGGTTCCCTCGCCATCCCCGGTGATCAGCTCGCTTCCCAGCCCGAGCTGGGGGATCGGATTGCCGGTGAGCTTGAAGCTGATGGCGATGGCCGGAATCAGGAACGCGGTGATCAGGACCCAGTACTGGGCCACCTGGGTCCAGGTGATGCCTTTCATGCCGCCGAGGGTGGCGTAGATGAAGACGATCGCCATGCCGATCATGACCCCGTGCGAAATATCCACCTCCAGGAAGCGCGAAAAGACGACGCCAACGCCGCGCATCTGCCCGGCCACGTAGGTGAAGCTCACGAAGATGGCGCAGAGGACGGCGACCGAGCGGGCGACGTTCGATGCGTAGCGGTCGCCGACGAAGTCCGGCACGGTGAAGTGACCGAACTTTCTCAGGTAGGGCGCCAGCAGGAGAGCCAGCAACACATAGCCCCCGGTCCAGCCCATCAGGTACTGGCCGCCGGCATAGCCCATGGTCGAGATCAACCCGGCCATCGAGATGAAGGAGGCCGCGCTCATCCAGTCCGCCGCGGTCGCCATGCCGTTGGCGGCAGCCGGAACGCCCTGGCCGGCGACGTAGAACCCCTTGGTGTCGCGCACCCGGCTGATCCAGGCGATCACCAGGTAGAGGGCGAAGGATGCTCCGACGAAGATGATGGTCCAGACGGTCACCGGGCTCATGGTCTTGCCGGCCCTCGGGACTCCGCTCGAATCCGCTCGAGCTCGACATGGTGCTCGGCGTCGAGACGATTGAGCAGGAGGGCGTAAATGAGGATCAGCACGACGAAGACCGCGATGCTGCCTTGCTGCGCGAACCAGAAGCCGAGCGGGATGCCGAGAAAGTCGAGCTGGTTGAGCCAGTCGGCGAGGAGCACGCCGCAGCCGAGGCCGACGAACGCCCAGACGGCGAGCAGCACCGTCATGATGCGGACGTTCTTCCGCCAGTAGCGATCAACCGCTGCGGCGACGCGCGGATCGCGAACGTCGACCGATGGTTTCTCGGCGTTCGACATCGAATGAATCCCGGGAACCCGTGAGAGGCCACATGGTACCGATC
>CAYMLL010000106.1:0-2504 GCA_964390645.1 uncultured Planctomycetia bacterium
GGGGCGTGGTGAGCGGGGGCGTGATGAGCGGGGGCGTGATGAGCGGGGCGGATTCGACGTGCGGTCGTTGGTCGAGCGCGTGGCTCGCGCCAGGGAGAGGGAGAGCTTCCAGACGACCACGGACCGCACCGGGCGGTTCGCGGTCGACACGCTGCCGGAGGGCCTCTACCGTGTCGAGGCGCGTGCCGAAGGTCACCTGTCCAGCTCCGTGCGGCGTGTGCGGACTGACAGTGACCCGGTCGAGATGGGGGTGGCGGGGGGCAAGTCGATCCGCGGTCGCGTCGTCGACCGCGCGTCGTCGAAGGGCGTGTCGCGTGCGGTCGTGCTCGTTCAGGCTGTGGTCGATCCGCGCGGGGACGGGACGGAGCCGACGTCCGACGACAAGGAAGGCGAACGTGGCCGCCGAGGGCGCCGCGACGAACGGGACCGAGGCAGGGGCGGCGAGCGCTTGCAGTTCGCGCGTACCGACGAGGAGGGGCGCTTCGTCGTTGATGATTTGCGAGACGGTCTCTACAGCGTGCGCGTTCACGCGACCGGGTATCTGGGTTCCGAGAAGCAGTCTGCCGAGGCCGGCGGCGATCAGGATGTCGAGATCGGAATCGAGCGATCTGGTGTCGTCAGTGGCCGCGTCGTCGACGTCGCGGGTGACGGTGTGCCGGGCGTGCGCTGCGTTCTGGCGATCGTGGAGGACGGCGGCTCAGGGGGTGGGGGAGCGGACGATGGCGAAGCGGACGGCGACGGTCGTGGTCGCGGGGGACGAGGTCGCGGCGGTCGAGGTCGTGGAGACGGTGGCCGTGGAGGCGGTGGCCGTGAAGGTCGCAGCGGATTTCTCGGCAGCGCGGTGATGACCGACGCCGACGGTGAGTATTCCCTGGCGGCGAATCGACCCGTGCTGGTGAAGGTCGTCGTTCGCGGCGGGGCCTACCTGCCGGCCGAATCGGAGACGGTCTCGATCGACGATGCCCGTGAGAGCATCGAGGACGTCGAGGTCGTCCTCGAGCGCGCGGCCACCGTCGCCGGCGTTGTCACGGGGGCCGACGGGCCCGTCGCGCGGGCGACGGTCGAGGTGCGCCCCTTCGTGGAGGACGAGGCTCAGCCGGCGGGGTCGGAAGCTGCTGAAGGCACGGAAAGGAGGAGTCGCGAGGAACTCCGCGAACGCGTCCGGCGCCGCATGGAACAGACGCGCGGTGGCGTCTCGGCACGCACGGACGCGGTCGGCCGCTACCGGGCACGCGGCCTGACGGCGGGGCGCTACCGGATCCGTGTGCGGGTCGCGGCTCACATCGACTACACCGGGGAGCCGTTCCCCCTGGCTCTCGGGGATGAGGTCGAGCGCGACGTGCGGCTCGAGCCGGAGCTGACGATCGTCGGCACCGTCACCGCGGCTGATGGCACCCCTGTCGAGGGGGCGATGATCTCGGTGAGCGAGATGAACGCCGACGAGGCGACGTCGCAGGGGGCCCGGCGAAGGGGTGGCCGTGGCTTCGCGGAGCTCTTTGGTCGCGGCGGTCGCGGCCGGCGCGGCACCACGGACGTCCGGGGCGCGTACCGTATCGGCAAGCTCGACCACGGCAGCTACGAGGTACAGGTCTCCGCGCGTGGCTTCGCGTCGGCGTTCGCGGTCGACATCCGGGCGCCGTCGCAGAAGGTGGACTTCGCGCTCGAGCCTCTCCTGAGCGTCAGTGGCAACGCGATCGGCGCTACCACCGCACTGGCCGTGCCCGCCTTCCGCCTGCGTTTCGCGACTGCGGAAGACACCACCTCGTCGCGACGCGGGGACAGCGGGAGCGCTCGGTGGCGCGGCTTCGAGGATCCGGACGGCGCGTTCTTCGTCGACAAGCTGCCTCCCGGGGATTACACGCTCCAGATCGACGCCCCCGGCTATCTGCCGGTTACCGACCTGAAGATCCGCCTGCTTTCGCAGACGCCGGTAACGGGTCTGCGTGTCGCGGTGCCCGAGGGAGGGGCGATCGCCGGCGTCGTCGTCAACACGCGGGGCCAGCCGATTGTCGGTGCTCGCGTCGAGGCCTGGATCGAGAGCGTCGACGAGGCCTCGGGCGAGGCGTCCTTCGGGCGGTACAGCTCGTCGCTCGGATCCTCTCGACAGGAGCGTCGTACGAGCGGTCGTCGGGGCCTGCTCGGTCGCGGCGAAGACGCGGCTGGGGGCGGCGACAGCGGTCGCGGCAGCGAGCGGGGGCGCGGACGAGGTCGCACCGACGGCGAGGCCGGCGGCCAGAGCCGGACCCGGCGCTCTCGCAGCGGCGAGACGGCGAGTCTCGACGATGGCAGCTTCCTTCTGCGCGGCCTCCCCGACGGGGTTTTTCGCGTGCGGGTGACACACAGCGAGCTGATCCCGGCCGAGGATGGACCGCACCGCGTCGTCACGACCGAGGACGGCACCTCGACGTTGACCGACGTCCGCATCACGCTGAAGGACGGTGCGACGGTGCGGGGACGCGTCACCGGGCTCGCCGCCGGGGAGGGGACCCGTACGACGGTGACCA
>CAYMLL010000106.1:2514-9196 GCA_964390645.1 uncultured Planctomycetia bacterium
GGCGGAATCGTGCGCATGTCCGCCAGGGGCGACTCCCGCGGGGCTTTTCTGCTCCGCGGGATCGCTCCGGGAAGCTATGATCTCGAGGCGATGTCCTCGACGCCGGAACGCTCCCGTGGCCGCCGGGGCGGTTCGAGAAGCGGAGGCGAGGCAGAGAATCGTGTAAGCGTCAAGGTGAAGGTCGAGGTCTCAGAGAAGGCGAGAGTGGTCGACGACGTCCGAATCGCGTTCGAGTAGTCCGTCTTCTCTCCCGCGTCCCCCTTGCGGGTGCTTCTCGCAGCGTCGTTTTTTCCGGGTCTGCAGCGAATTGATCGGAAGTCTGTCATGAACAGGTCTTGCATCCTCGTCGTCGCGCTGACGGGCGCGCTGGGCATCGGCACGATCCACGCCGGCGACTGGAGCCGCTTTCGCGGCCCGAACGGCTCGGGCATCAGTCCCGACAAGGCGCCACCGCAGAAGTGGAGCGACTCGCAGAATCTGCGCTGGAAGCTCGAGCTTCCGGGGCCGGGGCTCTCGAGCCCGATCGTCGTCGCGGGCCGTGTCTTCGTGACCGCGTGGTCCGGCTACGGCGTCGACCGCAGGGATCCCGGTGATCAGGAGAACCTCGAGCGTCACCTCGTGTGTGTCGATCGCCGGACCGGGAAGAAGCTGTGGTCGAGGACCGTCGAACCCTATCTCCCGGAGGACCGCTACCGAGGCATGTTCGCGCAGAACGGCTACGCGTCACATACTCCCGTCTCCGACGGCGAGCGCGTCTGGGTCTTCTTCGGCAAGACCGGCATCATCGCCTACGACCTCGACGGCAAGAAGCTCTGGTCGAGGAGCGTCGGCACCGGCTCCGGCATACGTGGCTGGGGCTCGGCGTCGAGCCCGATCCTTCACGGCGATCTTCTCATCGTCACCGCGTCCGCCGAGAGCGAGGCGATGATCGCTTTCGACAAGAAGACTGGCGAACAGGTCTGGAGGCAGGAGGGAGACTTCGGCGGCACCTGGGGAACTCCGATCGTCGCGGACTCCGGAGGTGGCGAGGAGGAGCTGGTCATCGCGGTCCCCTACGAGATCTGGGGCCTCAATCCGAAGACCGGCAAGCTGCGCTGGTACTGTGACGGAAGCCCGTCGGACTCGATGTGCGCCAGGCCGGGCGTCGCCGCCGGCGTCGTCTACGCGGTCGGCGGGCGCGGCGGCGGCACGATTGCGGTAAAGGGCGGCGGACGCAAGGACGTCAACAAGACTCACGTCCGTTGGACGGGTCGCGACCGCGGACGTATCGGCAGTCCCGTCGTCGTCGACGGACGCGTGTACTGGGTCAGCGGCAAGATCGTCACCTGCCTGGACGCGAAGACCGGCGAGAGCATCTACCGGTCCCGGCTCGAGGGCAGCGGTCGCTCGCTTCCCGGCGGCGACGAGGGCGGCGGACGCGGCGGACGCGGCGGACGAGGCTTCGGTGGCGGGCAGGACTACAGCTCGCTAGTCGTCGCGGGCGGCAAGGGCTACTACGTCAGCCGCAGCGGTGACGCCTACGTTTTCCGGATCGGCGGCGAGTTCGAGCAGCTGGCTCACAACCGCTTCTCGGATGGCGGCGAGTTCAGCGCCACGCCCGCCGTCAGCGACGGGGAGCTCTTCATTCGCTCGAGCAAGTACCTCTACTGCGTCGGCAAGAAGAGGTAGGGTTCGGCTTCGAGTCGCGCCGCCTTCGACGGCGCTCGCCCTCGACGTGAGAGTCCTGCCCGACCCTTCGGGGACCGCGAGGATCGCCGCGAAGGGGGCGAATCCCCGGTCAGCGACCTGTTGAGGACGGACTGTCGACTTCGGGCGCCCGCTCGCGTGGCGAGTGGCCCTCCTCGGCGGGCGGCTCTCCCGCGCGCTCCGGGACCCCGCGCTCGATGCCTCGTCGCCGCGGCTTCTCGTCGTCGGCCTTCTCCGCCGGCGGCGGCGTTCCGACGACGCGTACTTCGACGCTGGTCCTCAGCTTCGTCTTTCCGATCCAGTAGTGAACCGCGAAACGTTCGATCCCGGGTTTCTTGCCGCGCACGACGAGCTCGTTGGTGCCGCGACTCTCGACGCTCGCCCGGGCACGCCTGGACCAGAAGACCTTCAGTCGACGGATGCCGGACGATAGCGGGATCGACTTCGTCTCACCCACGGCGACGCGCACCTTCGGCAGCTTCGGCAGCGCCACGACGACGTTGTAGCTCTGCGCCGTGTGCCGCGGCGGCAGCTCCCGCCAGTCTCGCGTCGCGAGCTGTGTTCCGTCTGCGCCGATCCAGTGTCGGTGCACGAGCTCCCACCGTCGGGTGTTGATGTTCACCGTGAGCGAGTAGCGTCCTGCCGCCGCCTGCGGATCGACGACGAGCTTGAACGTCTCGCCGTGGCGGAGCACCCGGACGTCCCGGTCGTCGGCTTCCTTGGAGACGGCGAGAACGACGGCGCTCGAGATCGACGACTCCTGCCTCGTCGAGCCTGTTCGCGTCGACGAGGGCAGTCCGGTGCGTATCTTCTTGCGGATTCGAGGCGTCCACGTGGAGTCCGGTCCTACGACGATCGTACGGTCTCGGGCCACGAGCTCGCGGCCAAAGAGGACCGTGAGGATCAGACAGAGGGGAGCGAGTTGAACAAGATGGCACGATCGTCGCACGGTCTTATGCTCCTGCAGCGCGTCCGGTCGGGCGCTGGGTGAATCACCCGGATCCTTCCCGTCCCCGGGAAGAGAGACGGTCCGGGGCCGCGGTTATTCACCGCGAGCTTTCGCGCGTGCGGCGCACGGGACTTCCAGCGTCGGCGACGCGGTTCGTCGCGGCGACGAGCTCCCGCGTGATGCCGGGCTCGTGCGAGGAGTGTCCGGCGTCGGGGACGACCTCGCAGTCGAGCTCCGGCCACGCTCTCCGCAGGTCGTCGAAGCCCCGCATCGGGCAGACGATGTCGTAGCGCCCGTGGACCGCGAAGGCCGGGATGTGACGGATCCGGTCGACGCGGTCGAGGAGCAGGCTCTCCGGCTCGAAGCGCTGATTGCGGATGTAGTGCGCCTCCAGCCGCGCCACGCCCCAGGCCATCCGGTCTTCCGCGAAGGCGTCGGCGAACTCCGGGTTGGGCCGCAGCGTGCAGCACGAGCCCTCGTAGACGCTCCAGGTCCGTGCAGCCTCGAGCGCGACCTTCTCGTCGCTGCTGTGGAATCGTCGCCAGTAGGCCTCCAGGAGATCGTCACGCTCGCTCGCGGGCACGTGTCCTGCGAACTTTCGCCAGATCTCCGGCTGGATGGACCCCATCTCGTAGAGCCACCAGCGGATGTCCTGCTCGCGGAAGAGCCAGATGCCACGAAGGATGAGGCTGCGCACTCTATCCGGATGCTCCTGGGCGTAGTAGAGTCCGAGCGTGCTTCCCCAGGAGCCGCCGAAGACGTGCCAGGTGTCGATGTCGAGGGTCTCGCGCAGTTGCTCGATGTCGCGAACGAGGAGATCAGTGGTGTTCTCCTCGAGCGAGCCGAGCGGTGTGGAACGTCCCGCTCCGCGCTGGTCGAAGAGCACTACCCGGAATCTCGAAGCGTCGAAGAAGCGTCGATCGTTCGCGGAGCAGCCGGCGCCGGGGCCGCCGTGGACGAAGAGAACGGGGATCCCGTCGGGGCACCCGCACTGCTCCCAGCAGAGTGTGTGGACTTCGCTCACCTTCAGCGTGCCGGTCTCGTAGGGCTCGATTTCGGGGAGAAAATGATCGTTGACCATCGTCGTGCGTCTTCGTGCGGGGTTCGTGCGGTCGCGCCTGGAGGCTTGCGCGTCGGGATTCGGTCCTCGTATCGTGGACCTCTCGCGGGGAAACTGGAAGAGCCGTTTCGCGGCCCGATGAAGTTCATGAACAGGTTCATGACGACACTCACCTCCACTCGACACGCCGTCGCGTCCTCGGCTCTACTCTGCGCGCTGAGCGCCGTGGGCCATGCGGCCGACGAGCCCGTGAGCTTCGCGAAGGACGTGTACCCGCTCCTCGCCGAGAGCTGTCTGCCTTGTCATGGGCCGGACAGCAAGGCGCGAAAGGCGCGGCTGCGGCTCGATCTACGTGCCGAGGCGACCAGGGCCCGGCGCGGCGGGGCCGCCATCGTTCCCGGCCGGCCCGACCGTAGCGAGCTCGTGCGGCGCATCGACTCGGACGATCCCGACGAGCGTATGCCGCCGCCGGACTCCGGCAAGAGGCTGGAGGCCGACGAGGTCGCACGGCTGCGCCGGTGGGTCGCCGAGGGGGCGAAGTACGAGCGGCACTGGGCGTACGTCGCGCCGACCCGAAGTCGTCCGCCCGCGGTCCGGGACAGGAGCTGGCCGCGAGGGGAGATCGACCACTTCATCCTGGCGCGCCTCGAGAGGGAGGGCGTGGCACCGTCGAGGGAGGCGGACCGTCGTGTCCTGGCGCGTCGTCTGAGCTTCGACCTCGTCGGCATGGCGCCGCAGCCGCGGGAGGTCGAGAGCTTTGTCGCCGACGAGCATCCCGATGCTTACGAGCGGCTCGTCGATCGGCTGCTCGCATCGCCGGGTTTCGCGGAGCGCGTCGCGGTCTACTGGATGGACCTGGTGCGTTTTGCCGATACGGCCGGTATCCACGCGGACAACACCTGGGACATCTATCCCTATCGCGACTATGTCATCGAGTCGCTGGGCGCCGACATTCCGTTCGACCAGTTCACGCGAGAGCAGCTTGCGGGCGACCTGATGCCCGACGCGTCCCTGCGCCAGCGCGTCGCGTCGTCCTACAACCGCCTCAACATGATCTCCCGCGAGGGCGGCTCGCAGGCGAAGGAGTTCCTCATCCGTTATACGGCCGACCGGGTACGCAACGCGTCGACCGTCTGGCTTGCCGCGACTGTCGGCTGCAGTGAGTGCCACGACCACAAGTTCGATCCGCTGACCTCGAGGGACTTCTACCGCTTAGGCGCCTTCTTCGCTGACATCGAGCAGGTAGGAGTCTACCTGCAGGGAGCGAATAAGAGCCGCTTCTTTCCGCCGTACCTCCCGGTGCCGACGGAGCGGCAGGTCGCCCAGCGAGCCGGGATCGAGGGACTCATCGGGGAGCTTCGCAAGACCCTTGCCGAGAGTTCGGACGGCCCCGCGGCCAAGGAGCTCGAGAAGCTCGAGGAGAGACGCAAGAAGATCGATAACGAGACCGCGGTCGTCCTGGCGACTCGATCGGTGAAGCCGATGACCGTGCGCGTGCTGCCGCGAGGCAACTGGATGGACGACTCCGGCGAAATCGTCGAGCCCGGCGTGCCGGCTGCGTTCGGGTCGCTCGACGTCGACGGGCGTGCGACGAGGCTCGATCTCTCGAACTGGCTCGTGGACGACCGCAACCCCGTTGTCGCACGCGTTCTCGTCAACCGCCTCTGGAGGCTGCTATTCGGCCGCGGCATCGTCACCACGCTCGACGACTTCGGTCGCCAGGGATCGCTGCCGACGCACCCGCGGCTTCTCGACCACCTCGCCCTCGAGCTCCGCGACGGAGGCTGGAGCCTGCGTCGAACCGTCCGCACGATCGTCCTCTCGGCCGCCTATCGCCAGTCCTCGTTCCTCGGTGACGAGATGCGCCGCCGCGACCCCTTCAACCGGCTCGTGGCGCGACAGGCGCGCTTTCGTGTCGACGCTGAGTTCATCCGTGACACGGCGCTGCAGATCGCGGGGCTCCTGAGCCGTCGACTCGGGGGACCGAGTGTCCGGCCCTATCAGCCGGAGGGGTACTACGCGCACCTCAACTTTCCGCGTCGGAAGTACCGGCACGACGCAGGCGAGAGTCTCCACCGGCGAAGTGTCTACACGCACTGGCAGCGGCAGTTCGTCCACCCGAGCCTGCTGGCCTTCGACGCTCCCACACGGGAGCGCTGCACCGTGGAGAGGATGCGCTCGAACACTCCTCTCGGAGCCCTCGTGCTGCTCAACGACCCGATCTACGTGGAGGCGGCGCGGGCCTTCGGCGCGATGATCGTGGACCGTGGCGGGACGACGACCGACGAGCGCCTTCGTTTCGCGTTTCGTCGCGCCTTGAGCCGCGCTCCACGGGATCGCGAGCTCGCCGTGTTGCGCGACCTGCACGCGGCGAGCTCCGCGCGCTTCGAGAGCGACCGGGAAGCCGCCCGGAAGCTGCTCTCGGTGGGAAGCTTGCCGGCTCCGACGACCGCCAGCCCCGCGGAGCACGCGACCTGGGCGACGATCGGACGTGTCATCTTCAACCTTCACGAGACGATCGCGAGGTACTGATCCATGCGCGTTCGCGAAGCAGCCCGGAGCCTGTCGTCACGGCGGGCTTTCCTTGTCGGCGCGGGCTCCGGTGTCGGCTCGATCGCCCTGAGGGCTCTGTTCGCAGCGGAGCGCGAGGAGTCGATCGGCGCAATCCGGCGGGGGATCGTGGACCCTCGTGACGTGCCACCGCGAGCGAAGTGCGTGATTCACCTCTGCATGGCCGGTGGTCCCAGTCACCTGGAGACGCTCGACGACAAGCCCGAGCTCGCGAAGATCCACGGTCGGCCGATGCCCGAGTCGTTCACGAAGGGCAAGCAGATCGCTCAGCTGCAGGGCAAACCGCTGAAGGCCTTCGCGCCGCAGCACCCGTTCATGCGTTACGGAGACTCCGGCCTCTCGATTTGTTCGCAGTTCGCGAAGATCGGCGCGCTCGCCGACGCCGTTTGGGTCATCAACTCGCAGCGGGGCGCGCC
>CAYMLL010000106.1:9206-21976 GCA_964390645.1 uncultured Planctomycetia bacterium
AGCAGATCAATCACGATCCCGCGCACACGGTTTTCAACACCGGCTCGACGCTGCCTGGACGTCCGTCGATGGGATCGTGGGTGTCCTACGGGCTTGGCAGCGAGACGGAGGATCTTCCGGGCTTCATCGTTCTCTCGTCGATCGGCAAGGGCGGACAGTCACAGCCCATCGCCGCACGGCAGTGGCACTCCGGGTTTCTGCCGTCGCGGTTCCAGGGCGTCGCGCGGCCCGCGCGGGGGGGTCCGGGGCGCGACCGGCATAGCCCCCCCCGCCCCGGGCCTGAGAAACAGCGTCGATCGATCGATGCGATCCAGGCGCTTGATCGCATCCACGACGAGAGCGTCGGCGATCCGGAGGTGGCAGCGCGTATCGCCCAGTACGAGATGGCGTTTCGCATGCAGGAGTCAGTGCCTTTGTTGACCGACACCTCGCAGGAGCCGCAGCGCGTCCTCGACATGTACGGCACGAAGGGAAACGACGGCTCGTTCGCTGCGAACTGTCTCATGGCCCGGCGCCTCGCCGAACGTGGGGTGCGCTTCATCCAGGTATACCACCGTGCGTGGGATCATCACGGGCGCGTCAAGCGTTCGATCGAGGTCACCGCGAGCGAGGTCGACCGCGCCACCTGGGCGCTGATCAGCGACCTGAAGCAGCGCGGCTTGCTCGACCAGACGCTCGTGCTGTGGGGCGGCGAGTTCGGGCGCACGCCGATGAGCCAGGGCGGCAGTGGTCGCGACCACCACATCGCGGGGTACTCCTGTTTCCTCGCCGGCGGTGGCGTTCGCGGCGGGGTGCGCCACGGCGCGACCGACGAGCTCGGCTACGAGGCGGTCGAGGACGTGGTTCACGTGCGAGATCTTCACGCTACGATGCTGCACCTCCTCGGAATCGACCACCGCAAGCTGAGCTACAAGCTCAAGGGTCTCGACGTGCGCCTGACGGGAGTCGAGGACGCTCGAGTGCTGTCCGGGGTGCTCGTGGATCCGGGTGCGGGGGAGAGCACCGGGTGAACGCGGCTCACCCGAAGAAGGCGAACGACAGCAGGAGGCCGACGGCGAGCGCCAACGGAGCGAAGGCCATCGAGAGCGGTGTAGCTCGTCGCGAGCATCTCGACGCCGGTGACGGCGCACCGGGCGTGGCTCTCCGTACCACGTCAGCAGGAGAGCACCAGGTACGTCGGCGTCAGGATCATTCCTGTCACCAGGGGCCGGCACTGCACCTGTACGAATTCGCTGGTGGCCCGTGCCGCGAGACCGAAGCGCGCCCCGAGATACTCGTCGCTCGTGTGCGGGCCGGCCCGGCACACCGGCAGGATCACGAAGTCGGCTCCGTCGATCCAGCGGCGACGGCGTTCCACTCGGCCGACCGCCCGGTAGCTCATGGCCAGCCAGCAGGTGACGCCGGAGTCGGCCGCGAGGTCGCTCGTGTCGATCGCCGTCGCGTGGAGCCACAGGCCGTGGCCCTCCGGGGCAGGCTGGGGCCGGCGAGGAGGCAGTCCGCGATCGCGCGCGTATCCCGGCTTCTCCCGAGGCTCTGGACGACGATGGCGCCGTCGATCCCGCCCACGAGGATCCGGGGGATCGGGGCCGAGAGCCTCGCTTTCGTCCGGTCGAGCGGGCTTGCGTTCGGCGGTGACCGGGATCGATACTCGTTGTTACCGCGGGCGCCCGTGGACATCTCTGCAACACGCACCCGAGATCGTCGAGAATCTTCATGTCGAAAGTCACGGCCTCACTCCTGCTCCTGGCAGTTTGCCCCTGGAGCAACGTCTCCGCGCTTGCGGAAGGACCCGGTTTCGAGAACCTCGCGGCACGCGCAAGGATTTCGGCATCGTCGGAGCTCTCGGCGCAGAAGCTCCTTGCCGGTGGCGTCGCCGACGGCCGGGTCGCGCCGCTGAAGTCCGGCGTGTTCGAGTTCTACCCGCCCGGTCGAGACGCGCGCTCGTGGGCCGTCGACGGCGCGGTCGCGGAGGATCGCGGCGAGCTGTCGATGGAGTGGGACGAGCCGGTCGAGGTGCGGGAGATCGTCTACTTCGCGCGCGTCGCGTTTCTCGTCGAGGAGTGCTTCAAGAAGTACGAGATCTTCATCGACGACGCCGCGGCGCCGGTCGTTCAGGGTGAGCTCGAGAAGACCGATCGCGGGCAGCGCATCCGTCTTGAACCCACGAAGGCGAAGAAGCTCGTCTTTCGTTTTCTGAGCTCCTGGGGCGGACCGAACCCCGGAGCCACGGAGATTCTCGTCCTCGGTGAGGAGGTCAGCGATGCGCAGCTGGCGGTCTTCGCGCCGCGATCTCCGCCCCGGGAGGTCCGGCCGGACCCGCTCGAGGCGATGCGGCTTCGGTGGACGACTCCGAGTGACAAGCCGCAGGAGGCGATGCCGACCGGAAATGGTCGCGTTCTCGCGAACGTCCGCACCGAGCCGGGAGGCGACGTCTGTATCGACCTGGCGCGCCGAGACGGGTTCGGGGACCGGGTCGAGCGACTCGGGACGCTGCGAGCGCGTCTCGACCCGCCTCTGATCGACGAGGGCGGGAGGTCGAGCCAGACCCTGATGTACACGAACGGGGCGATCCACATCGAGGGAGAGACCGCACCGGCGCGTCCGACCTTCTCCGTCGCCGTCGATGCCAGCCAGGATGTTCTTCATCTCCAGCTGCGCTGTCGGACTCCACTGGGGATTCGCTGGACGCTCGACTCGACGCAGGTGCTCGATTCGAAGGAGATCGCGGACAGGGCACGCGTCGTGGGCCGCTCCGGCAAGCACGCTTGCGTCCTGCTGGGCGACGGCATGAAAGCCGAGCCCGGTGGCGTTCTGATCTCGACCGCCCCGGGGATCTCGTTCGACCTGCAGGCGCACGTCGTCGGTGAGAAGGCCGCGGAAGGCGACCAGGCCGCGGTGACGCTCGAGCAGGCGATCGCGTCCGTGTCGAAGGCGGACGTCAACGGCGCGATCCGCGGTCACAAGCAGCGCTGGCTCGATTTCTGGGGGCAAGGAACGGTGTTCGTCGATGGTGACGGAGGGGACGCCCTCCACCGAGCTCTCGTGGAGCGTCGATTCGTGAGCGCGTGCAGTGGCCGTGGGCCGCACCTGCTGTCCCTGTCGAAGGAGGGACACAGCGACGAGCCTGCGACCCGATCCGTGAGCCGCTGGCCCGAGGAGCGGATTCGCTCGTCGATGGAGCGCATCGTCGGCGAGGCGCGCGAATACCTGGAAGCGACGGCGAAGGCGGGACGCTTTCCCGGCTTCTGGGGCGCCGGGTTCGAGCGACTGCCGGCATCGACCGAGCCGATCGACGAGACGCTCGATCTCCTGCGTGACATGCTCGTCACGTCCTCCGGCGCGGACGGGAAGACCATACACCTGATGCCGGGCTGGCCGGAGGATCGAGACGTGTGGTTTCGCATCTCACCGGAGGGAGCCCCGGCAAGCGTCTGGGTGGAGGCGACGTGCGAGGACGGAGGGCTCCGTCGTGTCGAGGTATACCCGAAGCAGCGCACCGGGGACGTCGTGGGCGTGGGACCCTTCGAGAAGCCGGTTCAGGGCGCGCTCGCTGGTTCCTTTCGAATGCCGGCGCTGGTGTCGTTTCTCAGCCCGAGCTGGGTGGCGTCGAAGGCCGGCATGGATGGCCTCGCGGTGACGATGAAGAAGGCCCACTTCAACGGCTACGAGGGGAACATCCTCGACGCCGAGTTCTGCAAGAAGCACGGCTTCTACCTCATCGTGCACGGTGTGGACCCCTGGGTCGCGCACGAGCTGAAGGACCATCCGCAGGTCATCAGCTACTTCATGTCGGACCGCAAGAAGCCTTCGTCCTTCGCACGCTTCGGAAGGCGGCGGACGGAGTACGAGGCCATCGACCCGAATCACCCGACGGAGTTCAACACCTACGCGCACTGGGGGGGAATCGAGTACTTCCTCGACGTCGTGCGCCCGAGGATGCTCGAGTACTACGACTACCACTGGAAGCGAAAGAAGCACCTCCACTTCCACTACCTCGAGTACTACCGGAGGATGTCGATCGCCGCCGGCGGCATCCCCGTCTTTCGCTTTGTCCATGTCCACGATGACCCGCCGGAGAAGATGCGCAAGACGGTGTCGATGAGCGTCCTCTACGGTCTCAAGGGCTTCAAGTGGTGGGTCGGTTGGACGATGTTCGATATTCATGAGGTCAAGGAGAACGAGCCGCCGCCGCTGTCGGGCATCGGCAAGGAGGTGATGCGGATCAACAAGATGCTCCATGCGTTCAGCCCACACCTCGCTCGGGCGCGCTCGGTCGACGTCTTTCACACCCGACCCTTGCCGGCGAGTACTCGCGAGGCGCCGCCGGACTACTGGGTACGCCCCGGCGGCGAGCACATCGCCATCGGAGTCTTCGAGAACGACAAGGAAGACGGGCTCATCGTTGTCGGCAACCGTGACATCGGCAGGGTGCGAGATGCGGTTCTGAGCTTTGACGGGAGCGTCAAGAAGGTGCGCCAGCTCGACAAGGCGACTCGCAAGTGGATCGACCTCGGCCTGGACGAGCGGGGAGGCGGAACGACGCTCCGGCTGGGGCTGGACAAGGGCGACGTCGAGCTTCTGAGGGCCCTTCGGTGAGCGGGAGCCCTCGCGGCGCGACCCTGCTCCTGATCCGCGCGACCTGGTCGGTGGAGCGTGTGCGGTCCGCGGAGGAGCTGCCGCGCAACCCGCGCGTCGGTTCCGAGAGTACCCTTGCGCCGAGCCACCGTCGAGGCGGACGGTTCCGGTGCCACCTCCTGCCGACCACGCATCGCATCGCCATGACCCGGGGTCGGGTGGAGCTCTGTCGGCGCGGATACCGCGATGTCGGGCGTCCGTATCTGGTACGGGGCTTTCGGCCGGGATCACCTGGAAGATACCGGCTTCCGCTGGCTCTGAAGCATGCGGCCGCTCGGCTCGAACGCCGGAAAACGCACGCCGCGGACGACGACGATCGTCCTCTCGGTTCGCTGGTCGTCGGGAAATCCGCCGTGCGATCCGGAAGTCGTCGTGCGGCGCCTCTCGAGGGAGATGTGGAGGGAGCCGTCCGGCTGCCCATCGATGTGACGAGAGAGCTCATCGCGTCAGTCGGGAAGGGCCGCGCGTCGTCGACGTTCGCAAGAGGCAGGGACGAAGAGGCCACATGAGTCGTCGAATTGCGCTGGGCTCGCTGTTCATCGAGTGCAATCATCTCGGTGGGGTGCCGACGGACATCGGGTTCTTCGAGCGTGGCGAGTTCCGAAGCGGCGAGATGCTGCTGGAGATGGCGGACGGCACGCTCGGCGGTATGGTCGGGCTGCTGCGCTCGCGCTCGGTCGATATCGCGCCGCTGATCGCGGCGGTCTCCTGTCCCAGCGGTCCCTTGACTCGAGAGTGCTATCAGCGGCTGCGAACGGAGATGCTCCGGCCCCTCGCTCGTCAGGTTCCCGTCGACGGCGTGTTGCTCGCTCTTCACGGTGCCGCGTCTGCCGAGGATGTCGGCGACGTCGAGGGCGATCTTCTCCAGGCGGTGCGCGAGCTCGTCGGCGAGACAGTGCCGATCGTCGCGACTCTCGATCTCCACGCGCACGTCACCGAGCAGATGGTGCGTGCTGCGGACGCTCTCCTTGCGTGGGAGACCTATCCGCATCGGGATGCCTTCGAGACCGGTGATCGAGGCGCGCGTATGCTGCTCGGGATCCTGGACGGGATTCACCGTCCGACGATGGCTCTTTCGAAGGCGCCGGTGCTCGTTGGCGGCGTGCAGAGCGGAACGGAAGGTGACGCCCCCTTCGCGGAGGTCATGAGGCTGGCGAAGTCCTTCGAGTCTCGTCCGGGAGTGCTGTCGACCAGCGCATTCCTCGTCCATCCCTACCTCGACCTCCCCGGGATGGGCGGCGGTGGGCTCGTGATCACCGACGATGACATCGGCACCGCCTCGACACTCGCGCGCGAGATCGCGCAGTATTACTGGCAGAGGCGCTTTGACCTCGAGCCGGAGATCTTCGCGCCCGAGGATGCGATCCGGCGGGCGCTGGAGATCGACGGCGGCCCGGTGCTGCTGGCCGAGTCGTCGGACACCTGCGGCGGCGGTGCGGCGGGGGACAACGTCGCGGCGCTGAAGGCGCTCCTGCGGCATGCCCGGGACGTGCCTGGCCTGGCGCCCGTCGTCGATCCGTCGGCGGCGGCGGTGTGCCACGAGGCGGGGATCGGCAGCGTGATCGAGGTCCCGCTCGGCCACTCCCTGGACCCGCGCTGGGGGGAGCCGGTTGATGTTCGGGGCGAGGTGCGCGCGCTGGGCGACGGAGATTTCATCTACACCGGCGGAATCTACGAGGGGCAGGTGGGGCGCATGGGCGCGTCGGCCGTGCTGCGCTGCGGGGCCGTCGAGATCCTCGTGACGACTCACGCGACTTACGACTGGGCGGACGAGCAGTTTCGTTGCATGGGACTAGAACCGGCGGCGGCCAAGCTCGTCGTCGTCAAGAACCCGATGAACTTCCGTGTCGGGTACGCGGGCATCTACGCGGAGTGCTTCGTTCTCGACACGCCCGGGAGCACGCCACCGACCTTGCGACATGTCGAATTCGAGAACGTCGAGCGGCCGTACTTTCCCAGGGACGAGGAGATTCCGGGTTTCGTGCCGCGGGTGATTACCGGTGGGTCGTGAGCCGTCGGCCGTTGCGGTGGGATTATCGGTGTCGATAGATGCTGGCGTGCGCGGGGTTCCCGACGTTAGAGTAACACCCGTGGTTTCGAGAGTTCCGGACCTTGAACTCATTTGGAGAGGAGTCGCCATGACTGTCTTGCGTGCCGTGGCCGTGTGTCTCGTCGTCGGACTCGTTAGCGTCGGGTGCGGCGGAACGGCGGAGACGACCTCTGCTGGCGCCGCCTGCAAGTGTGAGACCGGCTGCAAGTGCGATCACTGCGGCAAGGTCGGCGGGGTGTGTGGCTGCGGGTCCTGAGTTCCGTGTTCCCGTAGTTCCTCGGTTCTCCGTTCTCGGTTTTCGGGGGGTCGTGCCTGCCGGGTTGCGGGGGGGGGGGGGGGCCCCCCCCCCCCCCCCCCGGGGGGGGGGCCGGGGCGGGGCGGGGGGAGCGGCGGCAGCGGGGTTGCCGCGATAGCCTGCTGCGACTGATTTGCTCGTCGGAGCCCCGCCGCCGGGACCCGCCACCGGGACCCGACCTTCCCCCGGGAGCGGTGCCACTTCTCGGTTGAGTCGCTGGTCGATTTCCAGCGTCGAACTGCTCGCCAGTCGGCGCGTGGCGGTGACAGGCGGGCGAGCACGGCTGCCGTGGCGAAGAGCTCTGGCAGCGCCTGGGCGAAGAGCTCTGGCAGCGCCTGGGCGAAGAGCTCTGGCAGCGCCTGGGCGACGAGAAGTACGGCGCGTTTCAGGACGTCGATGTTCTCTCCGTCGCCGCCGCGCTGGACTCGATCGAGCGGCGCGTGGTGTCGTGGCGGCTGAGGATCCGGGGCGATCCGGCGCGGCCGTGGACGAGCGACGTACGCTACGCGCCGCTTTACGAAGTCCACGACACGTCGTCGGCTCGCTGGCGTTCCCACGAGGTCGAGCCGCTGGCGAAGTTCGTCTACCTGGTGCCGCCGTCGCGGCTCAGTGAGGAACAGCTAGGACGGCTGCGCGACAATGTGTGGGACGGCGCGACCGAAGCCGAGATCTACGGTGATATCCCCACCGTTGCGGACCTGCTCAGCGAGCACGGCTTGCCGCTGACGCGGATTCCTGCCAAGCACGGCGGGCCGATCCTGACCGACCAGGCGTGGGCCGAGAAGGCCACCGCGCTCTTCAAGGCCGGGGGTGAGCCGGGACTGCCGCCAGGTGTCGAGGAGTACCGCGAGCTGTGGAATTCGCTACGCGACGGCGTGAAGCCGAAGCGCAAGCGCGGCCGACCGAGAAAAACCGAAGCCTCGTGGAGTGGTCAGTCGGGTGCGCGGCCAGTCGAGATCACCGACCGTACTCAACGAAGTCTGTGGGCATCCGGCCCCATACCATCGAGCTGTGGTACATGTTTCCCGTGCGCGTGTTGATCTTGTAGCAGAACGCGGCGTCGGCAGTTGTGATCCGCACCACCTCGATCTGCCAGGTGCCGACCGGTTCGAGCTTCTGGGGTTCTTGACCGCCGACGAAGAAACCGCCGACGGCAGCGGCGAGGATGGCGAGAACGGCAAGCAAGGTCGCTCGGTTCATTCTTCAAGGTCCTCCGGGTCGCGTTGCTGGCTTTGTGTTCGTCAGAATCGCCTCCGAGGCGTCGATTGTCGGGGATTGCGGCCGCTCAAGCCAGCTCAACGGTCCGCACGTAGAACGCTTCTGAACCAGAGCCGCATCGACATGCCACCGAAGCCGCGGGAGTCCGACACCTTCGAGCGTGTGCGGACCGTTGCGGACCGGCTGGTGCTGGAGTTCCGTCCCTACGGCGTGGACGCGGTGGTGTGTCTGCGCCGGGCTGCGGACGAGCCGCACGCTGAGATCCAGTTCCGCGACGGCCACGGTCCTGCGCGTCCCCGCAAGGGGGACGTGCGGCGCGTCGGTGTGAGCGGAGCCCCGCGCCGGGTCGGGGTGGCTGCGGAGCGTGCCGGAGCGCGCCGTGGGGGCGTGGACTGATCGCTGGACTGACGCACCCGGTGAAAAAAAACCACCGGGAACGGCTTGGACTGACCTTCGGACTAACGGCAGCATCGTTTTCCGCCGGTAAGCCCCGTCAAAGAACAAGGCCGCGAGCGTAAATGCTTGCGGCCTTGTCTTTTAACTGGTGCCCAGGACTGGAGTCGAACCAGCACTTCCGATGAAGGAAACTAGGCCCTCAACCTAGCGCGTCTGCCAATTCCGCCACCTGGGCATGAGATCCGAACATGCAAGTCGTCGGCGGTACGTCGCGGAGGGTGAGTCTACCGTTCTCCCTTCGAGAATCAAGTCCCGCGAGGCCTGAATCGTCGGGTACGCTGGCTTCTCCCTGAACGCCGGGTTTTCCACTGGAGCCGCACCTCTTCCGATGGCAAGCACCTCGCTCGCGTCGTCCGGCAAGGAGCCGATCGGGCTCGTTGCCGGTGGCGGAAGCTTTCCGTTCTTCGTTGCCCGTGCGGTACGCGCTGCCGGTCGATCCGTCGTCTGCGCCGGCATCCGTGACGAGGTGGATCCGGCGATCGCGGCCGAGGTCGACGTGTTCCGGCGGATCGGTCTGGGACGACTCGGAGCGGTGATGCGCTTCTTCAAGCGCCACGGCGTACGCGAGGTCTCCTGGGCGGGGTTCATCCGCAAGGAGCGGATCTACAGGCCGGCACGCATCTTCTCTCTGCTGCCGGACTCTCGTATGATGAAGCTCTGGTGGTTTCGCATGCGAGACCGCCAGAGCCAGACGATTCTGGGCACGCTGGCGGACGAGTTCGAGACGGAAGGCCTTCACGTGACCGACTCCGCGGAGTTCTGTCCCGAGCTGCTGGCGCCCGAAGGGCTCCTGACGCGCACCGCGCCGTCGAAGAAACAGCTCCGTGACATACGTTTCGGCTGGGACATTTGCCAGCGCATGGCGGACCTCGATGTCGGTCAAAGCGTCGCGGTCTACGAGCGCTCGACGATCGCCGTGGAGGGAGTCGAGGGAACCGACAGGAACATACGCAGAGCCGGCGAGCTTTGCCGCAAGGGCGGTTTCACGGTGATCAAGCTGCCGAAGCACGACCACGACATGCGCTTCGACGTCCCGACGATCGGCCCTGCCACCGTACAGGCGTTGCACGCCGCCGGCGGGGCTGTCCTGGCCATCGCCGCCGGCCGTACGCTGGTGCTCGAGCGCGACGAGACCGTTCGCCAGGCCGACCGGCTCGGTATCGTCGTCGTCGCCTACACGTCCGCTCCGGATCCCGGGTGAGCGACCTGGGGGGGCTGCTGGCGCCCGAAATCGCCCCGAGGTCTGGCAATTTTGGTTTTCGTTGCGCTTCGGGCCACCCGTACAATTCCATCGTCTCCGGGCTGTGTCATGGCGGAATGTTCGTGAAGGCGGTCTTCAGTCGGGCCCGGGACGTGCCGATATTCGAGATATACGCGGTGCGAACGGAGTGCGTCCGTGATCCACCGCGCTGACTGCACCGAGCTCCTCGTCGTCGTGGAGGGCGAGTCGGCCGGGCGAGAAGGAGAAGCCGATGTATTCCCGTTCGATTTTTCTGACTCTGCTTCTGGCGTCCGCCTTCGGAAGTTCTCGATCGAGTGCGCAGGACTCGGATTTCCGCAAGGAGATCGCGGGCGTGCTTCAGACCAGCCAGAAGGGGCTGGTGGAGAGCATCGCGAAGATCGTCGAGCAGCGTCTCGCGAAGCTCGAGAAGCGGGTGGCCGAGAAGGATGCCCGCATCGGTGCACTCGAGAAGAAGCTCGCAGAGTTGATGAAGAAGGCGCCGCCGGAGAAAGCACCGCCGGAGAAGGCGCCGCCCGAGAAGGCGCCGCCCGAGAAGGCCGGGAACGGGTTTCTCGGTGTCGGTCACATCGAGCACGATCATGGTGCGCGCATCAGCACTGTACAGGAGGGCAGTCCGGCGGCCTCCGCGAAGCTCCAGGCCGGTGATATCATCGTCGCGGTCAACGGAGAGAAGGTGACTTCGCTGACGCTCGGCCCTGCCGTCAAGAGGCATGCGCCGGGAGCCGAGATCACGCTCGCCTACCTTCGCGGTGACAAGCGCCTGACGACAAAGGCGAAGCTCGTCGATCGCGACGCGTTCTACGCCGCGCGTGAAGCTCGCGGTACGGAGCAGAAGGCCGGGCCGATCGTCCTGGGCGTGACGGTCGAGGAGGACGGCGAGGGGGTCTTCGCGTACGAGGTCGAGGAGTGCTTTACCGGCCATGTCGCCGGGTTGAAGAAGAACGATCGTATCACGCACGTCAACGGCAAGCCCGTGAAGACGCTCGACGAGATCGAGTCTGCCGTCAAGAGCGTCGTCGCCGGCCAGCGGCTCACCCTGCGCACGAAGCGCGGTGGTGAGACCGTTGACGTCGTGGTCGTCGCCGCGTCGAAGAAGGGCGCCGCCAAGCTCGTGAGCCGTGAGCCCGTCTCGGTGGCCAAGAAAGCCGAGCCGGAGAAGAAAACGGGGCCCGAGAAAGACGCTCCGAAGGCACCGGCCAGACCGGGCGGATTCCTCGGTGTCGCGGTCGAGCCCGCCGATGGGGGGCTCAAGGTGACGCTCGTGGTTCCCGATTCGTGCGCCGCGGTTTACGGTATCAAGATCGACGACCTCTTGACGAAGGTCGGCGGCAAGGAGATCACCGACGTCGACTCCCTCCTCGCCGTCCTGCGGGGCCGCAAGGCCGGTGATCCGCTATCTGTCGAGATCCGGCGTGGCGACAAGACGAGCAAGCTCGATCTCGTCCTCGGCGAGCGCGACAAGGCGTTCAAGAAGCCCGCTGCCGAGAAGTCCGAGGCGTCGGCGTCCGCGGCACCGAAGGCGGACGAGGCACCGAAGGCGTCCGCGGCACCGAAGACGGACGAGGCACCGAAGAAGCCGGATCCGAAGCCGGCCCCCGGAACCGAGAAGAAACGCGGCACCCTGGGTTTTCAGGCCCGCGAGACGAACGACGATCACGTGCTCATCACACGGATCACCCCCGGTGCCGGCGCCCAGAAGGCGGGCCTGGAGGAGGGCGATGTCGTGCTGAAGATCGGTGACGACGAGATCCAGAGCTTCACGGATCTCTACGATGTGCTGAAGGGACTGCACGCCGGTGATACGGTCACCGTACGCGTACGCCGTGGCGACAAGGAGATGGACGTTCAGCTGACCCTCGGCGAGCCCCTCTCCACCGCGCTTGACGATTGAGCGCTCGAAGAAGGTGCCTCCCGAGGGCAGTGGCCTCTTCCTGATCGGCTACCGAGGTAGCGGAAAGACCTCCGTCGGCGAGCGCCTTGCCGCGGCGTGGGGCTGGTCCTTTGTCGACAGCGACCGCCTGATCGAGGAACGTGCGTCGTCGTCGATCGCGGAGGTCTTCTCGTCGCTCGGCGAGGGGCGCTTCCGCGAGATCGAGGAGGATGTCGTCGTGGAGATCGCGGGGCGGGCGGCATCGGGCGAGCGGCTCGTCGCAGCGACCGGCGGGGGCGTGGTGCTTCGCGCGTCGAACGTATCGCGGCTGCGCGAGTCGGGTCGTGTGATCTGGCTGCGAGCCTCGATCGACGAGCTCAGGAGACGCATCGCGGAGGATTCACACTCGACGCGGGATCGTCCTGCGCTCGTGGGGGCCTCGGCGGCGGATGAGGTGGAGCGAGTCTTGACCGAGCGGCTTCCGCTCTACGCGAGCGCGGCGGACCGCGTCGTCGATACCGACGGGCTGAGCATCGAGGACGTTGTTCGAGAGGTAGGACGCGGTGAGATCCGATGATCCGATGACCGGTCGTCAGCTCGCCACCCGGAGTCGCTTCAGCCCGGAGTCGCTGATCCAGGATCGTCACGCGAGCCGCTCCGGGGCCCGATTTCAGGAACGTGCCGAGCGGTTCGTGTCGAGCCGCTCGCGGAACTCGTGAGTCGCGTAGCCATGCCGTTCTTACTCCAGGTTCTCGCGGTCGAGCCCGGCAGCGTGTCTCGCTGGCTCGTCGTCGGGGTAGCGGCTTGCTTCGGCGCCGCTACCGGCAGCTTCCTGAACGTCTGCGTCTGGCGGATTCCGCGTCAGGGGCTCGGAGTCAGCAGACCGGCCCGCTCCTTCTGTCCGCTCTGCGGGGCGGCGATCGTGTGGTACGACAACTTGCCCCTGCTCAGCTGGATGGCGCTGGGTGGTCGGTGTCGCCACTGTCGCGCTTCCATCGCGTTG
>CAYMLL010000107.1:0-21876 GCA_964390645.1 uncultured Planctomycetia bacterium
CGACTCCCGGAGTCAAACAGAGAACCGGAACTCGACGATGTCTCCGTCCCGCATGACGTAGTCCTTGCCCTCGAGCCGAAAGACACCCTTCTCCCGGGCGCCCTTGACCCCACCAAACTCGACATAGTCCCCGTAGCCGACGATCTCCGCGCGAATGAACCCGCGCTGGATATCAGTGTGAATCTCGCCGGCAGCCTCGACCGCGCTCTCGCCTTCGCGGATCGTCCACGCCCGCACCTCCTTGTCACCCACCGTGAAGAAGCTGATACGGCCCGCGGTCCGGTAAGAAGCGGAGATCAGCGGATCGCGACTGAGCTCCTCGATACCGTACTCCTCGAGCCACCCCTGCTGCTCCTCGGCCGGAAGCTGCAGGATCTCGAGCTCGTCGAGAGCGCGGACGAACACCGCCTCGGCGTCGACCCGACCCGCCAGAGCCTCCGGGTCCATACCGCTGCCTCCATCGCCGCGGTTGATCGCCAGAACGACGGGCTTGCCGCTGAGAAAGCCGAAACCACTGAGTCGCCTTTTCGTATCGGCATCGAGATCGAGCCCGGAAACCGGCATCTCCGCCTCCAGTTGCTCGAAGATGCCACCGAGAATCTCCTGCTCCTTCTTCTCGTCGTCGGTGAACTGCGGCTTGCGGCTCTTCTGCGCCAGGCGCTCGAGACGACGCTCGACGACGACCAGGTCCGCGAGCACGAACTCGGCGCGGATCTCCGCGAGATCGCGCGCAGGATCCGGGTCGGCCTGGCCGGGGCTGTCGAAATCCCGCAGGCAGATGATCAACGCCTCGAGATCACGCGCCGGCGCCAGCAGATCCGCGAGCCCGGAACGCCGGCTGTCGGCACTCGAGCCAGAACCGCCGGCGACACCCGGAAAGTCGAGGAACTCGAGCGACGCGGGTGTGTACTTCTTCGGCGCGTAGTCCTCGCGCAGACGCTCCAGACGCGGATCGCGCACCTTGACAGTTCGCACGCGCGGCGTGCCGGTCGACTTCGTGTACTCCGACCCATCGAGACACTCGGTCAGGAGATCAAAGAGAGTCGATTTCCCGCAGGCGGGGAGTCCGAGTATGCCGAGCTTCACCGCTTCACACCTCCGTGCTCTTCTTTCGACTGCCCAGAAGCCGGCAGACCAGGATACCGAACTCGTAGAGGAGAATCATCGGCCCTGCCATCAAGAGCAGGCTGAACGGATCCGGAGGTGTCAAGAACGCCGAGACGATCACCCCGACCATGATCGCGACACGCCGATACCGGCGAAACCCGTCCACGTCAACCGCGCCGATCTTCATCAGAAAGACCATCAACAACGGCGTCTGGAACACCAGGCCGAGAACGAGCGTCAACGTGAAGAAGAGCGAAATGTAGCTCCCGAGCGTGAACGCGATGTCGACGTTCGCATCCCCCCAACCCGCGAGGAAGGTCAGGGCCACCGGAACGAGGATCTGATACCCGAAGAAGGCCCCGACGAGAAAGAGCCCGAGCGAGAAGGGCAGAAAGGTCACCACATAGCGCTGCTCCTGGATGTACAGCCCCGCGCCGACGAACTTCCACATCTCGTAGAGGATGAACGGAATCGTGAAGAGCAGTCCGAAGATGATCGCGACCTTCATGTGGGTGTAGAACTGCTCGAGGTACGAGATCACCATGATGTCGGCGCGGTGCGCAGACTTCATCTCCTCGAGAATCGCAGCGAGACGATCGTGGACGTCCAGCAACGCCGGCCCGATGCCGGTCTGACCGGCGCGTTCGCGAATCTCCGAGAGGGTCAGGGCTCCCGCCAGCACATCGACACGTTTCCTCTCGAGGAACTTGTTGAGCTGCTCGATCTCGCCGATCAGACGATCGAGCTCGCTGCCCCAGCTGATCAGCTCCTGGAGGCTACCGCCGCGGTTCTTCGTCGAGAAGTCGCGGAACTCCGTCTCGAGCCGCTCGAGCAGCCGTGGGATGTCGGCCACGGACTCCACCGCTTCACGCGGCGCGAAACGCCGGGCGATCTCCCTCGAGACGCTCGAGCCCAGACGCTCGAACGAGCTCTCGAGCTCGGCTCGCTCCTCGGCGGGCAAGCTGTCGAGCTCCGCGGCCAGCTCCACGCCGAGCTCTCGGAACGGCGACGTGATGCCCTCGAGCGACTCCCGCGACTGGATGTCGGCCGCGAACAGCACTTCCCAGCGGATCGACCCGACGACCAGGGGACGGTCGTCGATGGTCGCCTCGTCCGGCCGCATCGTCCGTAGCGGGGCGATGCCCTGGAGCAGTTCGTCCAGCCGCTTGAGGAGCCGCAGCTTCTGAGCGCTGGAGAAGGCACGCTTGTGCGGCCCGAGCGCAACGTCGACGAGCTGGTTCTGGAAACCCATCGCGACGACCACGCCGACGACGAGGTAGAGGAGGCTGACGAGGATCCGCTTGCGGAGTTCCTCGAGGTGCTCCCCGAAGGTCATCCGGACTTCTTTCATCGCTGCGTTCTCGTGCTCGGCTCTCGTGCTTGCCGAGAGCCTGTCGCCAGGCGAAAGGTCAGAGGATTCGGACTTTCCTGCCAGGCCCCGACGAACGGTGAGCGGCGACCGGCTCCGGCCCGAAGGATCGGCGTCCTTCGCGAGATGCGGGAACCCGGAGACGAAGCGCTGTTGGCGGCCGAGACCGGTCGGGGAGCGAGTCGAGGGTGAAGCTCACGCAGACGGCTTCAGCCTTACGGCTCCTCGCCCCCCGCCCTCGGTCGCCGCGGACAACAACCCTGCCGTGAGGACACTCCTCAGGACAGGCTCGCTGCCGCCGAAAAGGCGAGGCGTGCGATCAAGCGCCCGATTCTACCGAGAAAGGAGGCCGTTCGCCAGAGCCTCGGACACCAGCCACCACAAAGCCGTCCGCCGGCGAGAGAACCCCGGAAAGCTCGCGAGAGCGGATCCCTGTCTAGTAGCCGATGAACTCCATGAGCTCCTGCTCTCGCAGGATCGGAGTACCGAGGCGCTCCGCCACCTTGAACTCGGCGGTCTTCTCGTAGTCCTCCAGGGCCACGAGAAAGCTCGTGTGAATGTCGACGTTGGTGCGAATCTCCACACCGTAGCCGGCGAGCTTGGATCGTACGAAGTCCTGCGTCATCTCCTGCGACGCCAGCTTGACGCCCGCGAAGACGAAGACGGGCTTCTCGTCCTCGGCGTAGAAAGGACTGGTGATGCGGTCGCCGGAAGTCATCGGATGACGGTCCATGTCGACCTCCTCGAGCACCGCGACCTCGGCGTGCACCTCGTGGACCTTGCGCACCTCGACGCGGCCCTTGTAGAGCCTCTTGCCACCCTTGATCTCCTGATAGACGCGGAAGATCAGGCCACTGCGCAGGTGGTTCTTGCGGCCGAGATTGATCCAGGCCTTGCCGAGACGGGACGACACGTCGATCAGGCTGCCGTCCGGCGGCTCCGTCCCGAGATCGCGGGCGCGGGTCTCCTTCTTCTGCAGCTGCTTGACGAGGATCTGCAACGTGGCGATCTCGCTATCCCTGCGCTGCAAGAGACGCCGATGGTTCAGGAGCTGATCGGTGAACTCCTCCTCCTTCTCCTCCATCTCCTTGGTGAGGCGGGCGACGGTGGCGTCCTTCTCGGCGTCACAGTCCTCCTTCGCCTGCTGTGCATCGGCAACCTGCGAGAGCAGTCCCTGGACCCGCTCTTGCAGCGAAGCGATGTTCTGCGAGCGGGTGTCGAGCCCCTGCTTGTAGGTCTCGGCCTCCGTGTTGCGGTCCTTGACGGCCTCGTCACGTTGCACCTTGTAGCTCGTGAAGAGATCGGTGTAGTAACCGTACGGGTCGATCAGGGACTTGAACGATGGCACCGGCTCGCGACCCAGATCATCGTGAGCGGCGTTGACCACCTTCAGCGCGGCAGGGAGCTCGTCTTGCTGCATCGCCTCGACGAGCGACTCGGTGTTCTCGTACTTCGCCACGCCATCCTCACCGACGATGAGCTTACGGAGTTCATCGCGCTGCACACGCATCTCGTTGACCTGCGCCTTGTTCTCGATCGCGTCTTTGTCGGCGCGATTTCTGTTGCCGATCTCTTCCTGCGTCGTGTTGTACTGCATGACAAACGCAACCGTCACGATCACGAACAGGAACATCGCGACGATGAACAACCACAAGTAGACAGAGCCTTCCCTTTGGGCCATCCGGCACCTCCATCCGGATCTCGCTGCTCGGGACGGAGCACACCGGCGTCGATGACGCTCGGCGCGGCGAGATCGGGTTCCGTTTCTTCCGTTTTACTGTCTTCCTCGCGAGAGAATCACGGTGAGACCTGAACGTCGATTCTAAGGAGAGGGACTGTGGTGTCAAGGAAGCAGAAGCACCGCCAGGGCGACGAAGTCCACCGACGACGGGCCCCGATCACCCCGCGACGCACGGAGATTGTCCCTTGACACAAGGACGAGATCCCGTTAGAGATAAGGCGATAGAGATGTGTTCGCTCGATGTTCTTTCCGATGCCCGCTGGGCCTCTCGGAAATCCGGGCGAACGGGTCTCTCTCGCCGTCGACGAATCCCCTCCCTTTCAAATTGAAGCCCGGGTTTCTGCGATGGTGGAGAGATGGCTCAGGTCGAGGCTCAGGCGTGTGGCTCTCGCAAGAGGGTGACACTTCTGTTCCGCGGCCGTCGAAAAGAAGCTGAAGAGAAGACCCGTCTTCGTCCTCGTGGCGAGACTCTACCGGCGAGAGAGACCCGCAGGTGACTCCTGCGGCGGTCGTGCTTGCTCGACCGCCGATCCCGGGCCACCGCGAGCTTCCCACGCCGGCAGGCGAGCGCCCGGAACCGAGCCCGACGTCCTCGGTCGAGGCTGTCGGTAGTTCGGTCCGGACACCGGGGCACCTTCTCACCAACGTACTTTTTCCAGCGAGACAATCTGAAGGACCAGGGGGTCCGGTTCGAGCTCGAGGGCGTTGTTCGTCCCGCCGGGTGCCGGGCGTCTGCCGACCTGTGGTGACAGCGAAACCTGCAGGCCCGCAGCTCTTCGGTCCGGAAGCGGGACCCGGCGCGCGCGGGCGTTCGTCGGGACGATTTCCGAGGTCAAAGGTGATTCTGGGCATCCTCGGCGGCGTCGGATCGGGAAAGAGCACGGTCGCCGGCCTCCTGGCAGAGCTGGGCGCCGAAGTGCTCGACGCCGACCGGATCGCTCACGAGGTCCTGGAGGAAGACGACGTGAAGGACACGATTCGCGGCTGGTGGGGAGACGAGGTCTTCGATGAGACCGACCACATCGACCGCGCTGCCGTCGCCGAGCGGGTCTTCCGGGAGGACGCGGAACGTCGACGGCTCGAGAGGCTCGTGCATCCTCGGGTCGGCGAGAGGATCAACCGTGGCGTGGATGCGTTTCTGGAAGAGGAGGACGGGTCCCGACTGCTGGTCCTCGACATCCCCCTCCTCGCCGATTCGCCGATCCGGGATCACTGCGACGAGATGATCTTTATCGAGACCGACTCGGCACAGCGTCAGATTCGAACCCGGGCACGCGGCTGGAGCGGTAGCGAACTGAAGCGCCGTGAATCGGCGCAGAGCCCGATTTCCTCGAAGAGAAAGCTGGCAACTCGCGTCCTCGACAATCGGACGGGAATGCCGGAATTGCGTCGACAGGTGGAGGAGCTCTACGAGAGCCTGTTGGAAATCCCGAGACAGGAAGGGAATTGATGGCAGTCAAGACAGCAAAGAGTGGGAACAACAAGAAGATGGGCAAGTCCGGCAAGACCACCAAGATGGGCAAGTCCGGCAAGTCATCGTCGCGTGCCAAGCCGAAGGACAAGGAGGCCGTCTTCGGCCTGCCGAATGACGAGGAGCTCGAGAAGGAGGCTGCCGAGCTCGTCAAGCGGCGGGAGCAGGACGAATCCGAGGGGCTCCACGTCGGACAGCTCCAGAAGATGACGATCTCGGAGCTCCACGATCTGGCCCGTGACGACGGCATCACCGAGTACGCGGGGCTGAAGAAGCAGGATCTGATC
The DNA here is from genome assembly GCA_964390645.1 of uncultured Planctomycetia bacterium. Taxonomy (GTDB): domain Bacteria; phylum Planctomycetota; class UBA8108; order UBA8108; family UBA8108; genus CAYMLL01. The sequence continues at coordinate 5,976 of CAYMLL010000107.1, forward strand.
TTCAAGATCCTCAAGGAGCGCACGAACAAGAGTGGCCTGATGTTCGGCGAAGGTGTCCTCGAGACCCTGCCGGATGGCTTCGGCTTCCTGCGCTCTCCGCGCTACAGCTATTACCCGTGCCCGGACGACATCTACGTGTCGCCGTCACAGATTCGTCGATTCGGCATGCGCACCGGCACCATCGTCTCCGGCCAGATTCGCCCCCCGAAAGACAACGAGCGCTACTTCGCGCTGCTGCGGGTCGAGGCGATCAACTACGAGGAGCCGGAGAACCTCAGCAGCAAGGTGAACTTCGACGACCTGACGCCGCTCTATCCCGAGGAGCGTCTGGTGATGGAGTCCGAAGCCGACGTGACCGAGATGCGCATCGTCGACCTCGTCACACCGGTCGGCAAGGGTCAGCGCGGACTGATCGTCGCTCCGCCACGTACTGGCAAGACGATCATCCTGCAGAGGATCGCCAACAGCGTCACGAAGAACAACCCCGAGGTCGACCTGATCGTCCTGCTGATCGACGAGCGCCCCGAAGAGGTCACCGACATGGAGCGCTCGGTGAAGGGAGAGGTCATCAGCTCGACCTTCGACGAGCCTGCGTCGCGACACGTGCAGGTGGCGGAGATGGTCATCGAGAAGGCGAAGCGCATGGTCGAATACGGCCGTGATGTCGTCATCCTGCTCGACTCGATCACACGGCTCGGTCGAGCCTACAACACCGAGGTGCCGCACTCCGGGCGAATCCTCTCCGGCGGCGTCGACGCGAGCGCGCTGCAGCGACCGAAGCGATTCTTCGGCGCGGCTCGCAACATCGAGGAAGGCGGCAGCCTGACGATCATCGCCACCGCACTGATCGACACGGGAAGCCGCATGGACGAGGTGATCTTCGAGGAGTTCAAGGGCACCGGCAACATGGAGCTGCACCTCGATCGTCGCCTGGCGGACAAGCGCGTCTGGCCCGCGATCGACATCACGCGGTCCGGGACGCGCAAGGAGGAGCTCCTGCTGGATCCCGAGGAGCAGCGCCGTGTCTGGGTGCTACGCAAGGTGCTCCACGACATGAACCCCGTCGAGGGGATGGAGCTCCTGAAGACGAAGCTCAAGTCGCACAAGTCGAACGCGGAGTTCTTGATGTCGATGAACGCCGAGAAGATCTGACCTCCGGTCAGACACGGGCCTCGACCTCCGGTCAGACACGGGCCTCGACCTCCGGTCAGACACGGGCCCCGGACTAACGCGTCTTGCGCCTCAGAGCGACCACCTGCTGCATGGTCTTGGGGTTGAGCCCCTCGTTGTCGACCATGCGCAGGGTGATTCGAACCGCAGCCGGCAGGAACGCCGCCTTGTAGTAGATGCCGGTCTGGTCCTGAGACCCCCAGGTCGAGCTGTCGATGTCCTCCACCACCTCGAGCATCCCCTGCGTGTTGCTCTTGACGCTGTAGGTTCCCGCGGGGAAGGCCGCGAGCCGACCGGCGGAGTTGCCCCCTGCCCTCTGAACGCCGCGCTCCGACTGCGTGAAGACGTAGATCTGGTCGCCCGGAGCAAGCTCGGCGAAGACGATGTTCGGATTGCGCCGGAAGCCGATACGCACCGGCTCCGAGAGCGTACCGAGATTCGTCAGGCCCTGGTCCCCGAACTTCGCAGGGGTCGCCGTCGCCAGATCGAACTTCTTTGACAGGCTGACGCTGCCGTAGCCGAACTCCTTGCGGTAGCGGTAAGCGACTTCTCCGGCCCGCTTCCTCTGGCGCACGGGCCGCGTCGCACGTTCGGCAGGACCGTCGTAATCTTGCTCCGGCGTGACGAACTTCGGCCCTCCGACCCTCTTGCTGCGGCTGAACGAGTTCTGGGTCGTGTACTCGACGCGAAAGTCGGTGACGTTGGTCGCCACCTCGATGATCCGGCGCTCGATCGGCACCTTGTTGATGTCCATCAAGATACGATCGTTGATCTTGAGATAGCGCACGACCTTGTAGAGCGCGAGGTTGCGAACGTCTTCCGGCCGCACGTCACGAGGGGGAGGCGGTACGCCGTTGATCCACCCCTTTCTCTTACCGGGGTCGGCGAGCAGGTACTCGACGTTCGCCTCGCGCACCTGACCATCGATGTAGGTCATCGTGCGGAAGTACATCCGGTACGCGTCATGGATCTTCCCGTTCCGATCGCCGGACTCGAGCTGGCTCTTCTCGATGCTCCGATAGTGGGCCTGCTCGATGTAAGCGTACTCGTCGTATTTCCCGATGGTGCCGCCGTCAACCACGCCGGCACCGTGCTCGTCACGCTGGTCGACGACCTCCTCGCCGGGCTCGTAGTGGAAGTTCCGACGCGCCGCCTTGCCCTTGCCATCGGTGTAGTACTCGAGCTCCTGCGACGGAATCCAGTTCGAGATATCCTCGCGCAGGCGGTCGATGACCAGGCGAAACTGGTTGTAGACCTCGACGCGCTGAACGGTCTGTGTGTAGGTCTCCTGCGCGGTGGTCGAGATCATCATGATCATGATCGACAGCATCGCGGCAAGCGCGAGCGCGACCATGAGCTCGATCAGCGTGAACCCACCGGCAGCGACGCACCGCCGCGTTCTCCTCTCGTGGACCCGGATCATCGCACTCACCCTCTCGTCGAAGCCCGTCACAGCGACACCTCGAACTCGAGCTCGTAGACCGGCGCCGGCGACACCTGATCAGCATCCAGCCGCTCCCGAGGGAAGCCGCGGTAGACGATCACCGTGATGTGGTAAAGCTGGTTGGCGGGCTCGAAGCTCTTGCCCTCGGCCATGTCGGCATCGAAGTAGCTCGGCCGCACCGCGATGGCGAAGGAGTACTGCTTCAACGTCTCGATGACCATGTCGTCGAGCACGTACTCCGCGCCCTTCTTCCGGCCTCCCTTGCCGACCGGGACCAGGTGATTTCCGAGCCGGTAGACATCGAGAACCTTGTAGGTCTCGATGGTCTTCCTGCCGATCCTCACCTTCAAGTCATCGCCATCATTGTCGGCCCTATACGCGTCACCGCTCCCGTTGGGATTGCGTCGCGTATCGGTCTCCGGATAGACGAAGGTCTTACCCTCGCGAAGCGCCTTGACCCGACGTTCACGCTCGCTGCTGCCGGCGTAGCGGCGTTGTTTCTTGTATCGCGGCAAGAGGATGAAGTAATCGGCCGACGGCTTCGCCAGACGCGGGTCAGCAGGCACGGAGTCCGTCACACCGTCGTGGTTGAGAACGAAGTAGATGCTGCCCTTCCTCGCGAATCCCTTGCGGGTACGGATTCCGGAGCGAACCGACTCTGCGACCGACTGGGCGATCACCGCGGCGTTCGAGTCCTCGATCACCCGCCGCCCGGCCTGGATGGCGACGGGAAAGAGAGCGAGGATTCCGACGAGGCCGAGCGTCAAGATCATGGTCGCGACCAGGATCTCGATCAGTGTGAACCCGCGCCGGCGGAGCGACCGGCCCGGTACCCGAAGTGTGACTCGTCGATCCGCGCGTCGTTGCATACGTTGGTGTCCTTACCGCTTCCGGGAGCTCTTCTTCGATCCACGCGTCGCAGCCCGGACCGGCCCGAGCTCGCCCCGGGTCAGCGGCGGGTCGGCGAGCACACCGAGCTTGGAGCGTACCTGACCGGTCGGTCGCAGATCGATGTAGACCGCGCTGCTGCCGTCAACCTGCAGGACCACGAGGTCCGAGTTGGACGGTGCACCCTCGGCATCGTCGTTGTAGGTCGTGGTGGGAACGTCCGCGCCACCCGCCCCGAACTCGAGCGAACCGTCGCGCCGGAACGTCAACTTGTAGAGCCCCTTGATCTGGTAGCGCGGAACCACCTCCGTCGAACGTGACCTGCCACGCCTCTTGTTACCGCGGGTCCCGGCCTCCTTCGCACTCACGTACCTCCGACGCCACGACTCGAAGGGCGGAATGTGCAACCCCTTCGGCTTGTACCCCGATTCACCAGAGCCGGCGTCGTCGAAGCGCTCGTCGAAGCTCGTCGCTCCGCGAGCGAAGCCCAGGACGTACCAGATGCTTCCGTCCTCCTGACCGAGAACCGACGTCTGCGGGCTCCAGACGTCATCATCGGTGAAGTCCTGACTGAGCTCGTCGAAAATACGGGGCCCTTCACGGAAGAACACGACGCTGATGTCGCGCCGCTTGGACACCGCCTGCAGACGAGCGATGTTGAAGATGTTGACCAGCTGACCGCGCACACCGTCGATCTGACGGTTCTTCATGTACTCGGCCACGGACGGCGCCATCAACGCGGCGGCCATGACGATGATGCCGATCACGACCATGAGCTCGATCAGCGTGAACCCCCTGCTGGAGAAGCCGCAGAACCCCTCCCGGCGGGATCTTGAGCGTCGCGACAGGATCTTCGAGCTCGCTGCGGTGAGGACCATCAATCGTCTTCCTCGTCTTCCTCTACCTCGACCTCCACTTCACCCTCCGCGAAGGCGGTGCGCAGGCCCGGACTCCAGAGCTCGTAACCGAGCGACGACTTCCAGCGACCACGCTCGTCGTCCATCTCGAGCTCGAGCTCATCCTCGAACTCCTCCAGGACCTCCGGCAAGTCGACACGCTTCTTCTGGTTGTCGTAGTGCATGGGCCGTCCGTAGCCGTCGACGATGTGGAAGATCCCGGGGTTCTCGTCGTCCTCTCTGAGATCACCCGGATCGAACTCCGCGATCGGATCGACGTTGCGCATCTTCTCTACACCAGCGACTACATAGGTGTCCGTAATCGGCAGCGACAGGGCGTACCAGAGCGCCGCGGAGCTGCGCAGGCGCACTCCGTCCTCGCTGGTGACCTTGGTATCCATGCCGTCGGGCGGCAGCTCGCCGGTCTGACGCCGGTACTCGCCGATGTACGTGTTCAGACGGTCGACGACCGAGTGCGTACGACGCATCTTGGCCTTGCCGGTGAAGGAGCCGATGGCGAAGAGCATCAGCCCTGCGAGCACGCCGATGATCGCCATCACCATGAGGATCTCGACCAGCGTGAAGCCGTCCTGACGGCGGCCCGCTCGGCGCCGCACGTTGGTGACGCCTCGATCCGCGTATGTGGGCTCGGCAGGAGCTCTCATCGGAGTATCTGCTCCCCGCTCAACCGTGAATGTCGTCACTACCCTCGGCCTCCTCCTCGCCGAGAATCGTCTGATCCTCCGCGTCGGGGCCGACCGAGTAGAGATCGAAAGTACGCACGTTCCTCATCCACGACTTGCGCTTGCGGTTCTTGTTGCAGCGGTAGATGTAGGGCTGACGGAAGGGGTCGAGATAGTACTTGTCGATCTTGGCGTCGAGGATCTCGCTCTGCCGAGCTTCGCGCCACTGGTCGCCCTCGTCGTCGAGCTCATCGTCGTAGTCCTCGTTGACGACGACGATACGGTCCGTCTTGAGCTCCACGTAAGGCGAGCTACGGCCGCCGGGCCCCCTCGGCCGGCGCTCACCGTAAATCGCGTTGAAGAGCAGCGGAAACTGATTGGTGTCCTCGTTGATGCGCTCCTGCTCGATGCCCGGAAGGAGCTTCTCATCGGTGCGATAACTCTCAATCGCGCTCTTCAGCTGCGATATCTCGGTCGACGCTGCGGCGACTCTCGTCTTCTTCTTGATCACGCCGACGGCGTAGAGGCTGAGGCTCGCGAGGATCCCGATGATCGTGATGACGATCAGCAGCTCGACAAGCGTGAACCCGCGACGGCAGCCCGATTCCCGGGACGACCGGTTCCACGAACAGAAACGCTTCATTTCGAATCCCTCGACATACTTCAAATCCCCCGAAACACGGAATCCGCAATACCGGCGGCTCGAACGACGGAACCTCGCAGATCCGAAACGCCAGCGAGGCGAGCCACCCGAGAACAGCGAGACGCGCCAAACGAGACCCAAAAGGTCCGGAACGGACGCCCGTCGTCTCGACAGGCCCCCTCTTTCAACGGGTCGCGCCAGGACCGCGGAAACCGCCATCGAACCTCGACGCGAGGTGCTTCACGGGCGCCGTCGACCGGGGCAGCCCGCCAGCGCTCTCCGCAACCCGCGACCCGCAAAGAAGACGTAAAGGATACTCCCCGCTCACTTTAATGGCAACCGGTGATTCGCCGCAAGAGGCCCGGAATCCTACCCCTAAGACGGGGGTGACCGTGAGTCTGTTGCCTGGCGAGCGGTAGAAAAAGTCCATCCGGCCCGAACCCCACCCTTTCGACCGACTCCCTCCGCAGCGGCCGGCCCCGCGGACGCGAGAGAACGACCCGGACAAGAGGGTCGCGGAACCGGCGGTCACACGTCCGCAGCCAGTCGCCAGAGGCCCTCGCGGCGCAGGAAGGGCGCGAGGACGCGTCGGACGAGGGACGCCGACGGAGTCCAATCCGGGGGGAGCGCGATCCGTCGTCGAGGCTCAGCCGACGAAGTACTCCTCGATGAAGCCGGTGTTCACCTTCCCCGCCTTGAAGTGAAAATGCCGGAAAATCTCCTGCGCCAGGGGGATGGTGGTGGCGATGCCCTCGATCTTGAACTCGTCGAGAGCCCGCCTCATACACGCGATCGCATCCGCACGGTTGCCCTGATGGACGATCAGCTTGGCGATCATCGAATCGTAGTCGGGCGGCACGCGGTAACCGCTGTGGACGTGGCTGTCAACGCGCACGCCGAAGCCGCCGGGCGGCTGGAACGCGGTGACGAGTCCCGGCGAGGGCCGGAAGTTGTCATTCGGATCCTCGGCGTTGATACGGCATTCGATCGCCACGCCGTTGAACCGGACATCATCCTGGGTGTAGCCGAGCGGCTCCCCGCTGGCGATCCGGATCTGCTCCTTGATCAGGTCGATGCCCGTCACCATCTCGGTCACCGGATGCTCGACCTGGATTCGGGTGTTGACCTCGATGAAGTAGAAGTTCGAGTCGCGGTCGACGAGGAACTCGACGGTCCCTGCGTTGTGGTAGCTCGAGGCACGCACGAGCCTCTTCGCGAACTCACCCATCTCCTGGCGGACCTGCGGCGGCAGTCCCGGGGACGGAGACTCCTCGATGAGCTTCTGGTGTCGACGCTGCAGGCTGCAGTCCCGCTCGCCGAGGTGGACGACCTCACCGTGTTGAGCGGCGAGCACCTGGATCTCGACGTGGCGCGGATTCTCGACGAACTTCTCGAGGTAGACGTCCGAGTTGTTGAAGGATGCCTCCGCCTCGACGCGCGCCTGACTGTAGCCACTCCCGAGGCTGACATCGTTGTGGGCGACGCGCATTCCACGCCCGCCGCCGCCGGCGACCGCCTTGATCATCACCGGATAGCCGATCTCCCGCGCGACCTCGAGCGCCTCGCTCTCGCTCTCGAGTATGCCCGCGCTGCCCGGAACGAGCGGCACTCCGACGCTCGCCGCAAGCTCCCGCGCCTTGCCCTTGTCGCCGAGCAGGCGGATCGCCTCGACGCCCGGGCCGATGAACTCGATATGGCAAGAGCGGCAAATCTCGGCAAACTGGACGTTTTCGGCGAGAAAACCGTACCCCGGGTGAATCGCGTCGACATCCATGATCTCGGCCGTCGAGATAATCCTCGGAATCTCGAGGTAGCTCTGGCGGCTCGGACCCGGCCCGATGCAGACGGACTCGGACGCGAAGTCGAGATAGCTCGCACCGCGGTCTGCCTCGGAGTAGACGATGACCGTCTCGATGTCGAGTTCGTGGCAAGCGCGGAGAATACGCAGCGCGATCTCGCCCCGATTGGCGATGAGGATTCTGGAGAGCTTCTTCACGTCAACTGGCTTCGCTGCGCGCCGCGATCAGCGGACCGTGGTCGCTGGGCCTCCCGAACGCCCCGGCACCCGGCTGCCCGAACACCCCGACACGACTACCCGGTATCGATGCGAAACAGGGTCTCACCGAACTCGACGGGATCACCATTGCCGACGGTGATCTCGCGGACGACACCAGCGACGCCGGCCTGGATCTCGTTCATCACCTTCATCGCCTCGACAATGCACAGCACCGTGTCCGCCTCGACGCGATCTCCCTCCTGCACGAAGGGCTCGGCCTCGGGGCTCGACGCACGATAAAAGGTGCCGACGAGGGGCGAGGCCACCCGGTGAGCGTCGTCGCTCTCGGGAGGTTCGGCAGCATCCGCCGCGGCCGCATCGCCCGACGACGCCGCAAGAGTCGACAACGCGAGCGCATCTCCGGAAAAAGCGATCGGCGCAGCCGAGACCTTCGGCTCCGTCTTGCGCAACCGGATCCGGTGACTCTCGCCCTCGATCTCGAGTTCGGCGAGGTCGTTCCGTTTCATCAGGTCGAGCAGACCCTGCAGATCCTTGGCGTACTTTCCGAGATCCATGGGAAACGCCGTGAGAACCTCGACGCAGGCGCACACGCCCTGCCGTGAAAACGGCCGCCAGGAGGAGCCCCTAAGTAACTACAGTAACTTAATTTACAAGCGCTGACGGGGCGAGATTCTAGGCTCGGAGGAGGAGATTGTCAAGCGGAAAGCGCGGCCCGACGACGCTATTCGGCGGCGGCGTCCGACTCGTCGGAGAGATCACCCGTCGTCGACTCCGGCGACGACGGCGCCTCGACGGCGGTCGCGAGCTGCTCGCGCGCCACCTCCACATCTCCCAGCGCGGCCAGGAGATCCGCCTCATCGGCGCCGTCCAGTCGAACCCGCGCACACGCCTCGCCGAGCTTCTCGTGAGCGGCGCGCAGCCGGCGGCGCGCCGAGCCGGCATCAAGACGCTTTCCGGCCTCCTCGCCGATGGACTCGCCGACCGCGCGGGCCTTCTCGAGCCCACGACCGACGCCCTGCCCCAGCTTCTCCCAGAACGACCTCGCCATGCTGTCGGCCTTCCCCGGATCGAGCCACGCGCGGCTACTCGAGCGCCTCGAGCCGCACCTTCACCTCGTGGACCTCCCTGCCTCGCTGGACCCCGACCTCGACCTCTTCCCCGACGCGGTGCTGCTCCAGCTCGTTGAGAAGATCGTCGGTGTCCTCCACCCGCCTCTCGGCGACACGAACGATGATGTCGCCAAGCTCGACCTCCCCGTTGTTGTAGATCTTGGCGCCCTGGATCCCCGCTCGTTCCGCCGAGGAGCGCGGCACGACGCGGCGGACCACGACACCCGACTGGATTCCCCACTGACGCGCGATCTCATCGCTGAAAAGGTAGACACCCAGAGCCGGCCGTACCACTTTTCCGTAGCGGATGAGCTGAGGGACAACCCGTCGCACCGTGCTGACGGGCACGGCGAAGCCGATGCCGGAGCTCGAGCCGCTGCGGCTGACGATCGCGGTGTTGACGCCGATGAGATCGCCGCGCGAGTTCAGCAGCGGCCCGCCCGAGTTGCCGGGGTTGATCGCCGCGTCGGTCTGCAGCACGTTCTCGATCACACGGCCGGTCCGGGCACGAATCTCTCGTCCCGTCGCGCTGATAACACCGCGCGTCAAGCTGTGGTCGAGCCCGAAGGGATTGCCAATCGCCAGCGCCTCCATACCGACTCGCAGTGGCCCCGATCGCCCCAGCGTGATCGGGCGCAGGGTCTCCGGCGAGGTCTCTACCCTCAGCACCGCGAGATCCTTGTCCGCCGCCGTGCCGACGACACGGGCTCGCAGCGCCGTCTTGGAGTCGAAGCTCACGGAGATCAGGTCGGCCCCCTCCACTACATGGTAATTCGTGACGATGTGGCCCTTCGTGTCCCAGACGAAGCCGCTTCCCGTGCCCTGCGGCACCAGACGCGCGTCGAGCGAGAAGAAGCTGCGCCGCACGGCATCGTTGGAGATGAAGACGACCGAAGGCGACACCCGATCGAAAATCTCCCCGAGCCGCTGCTCGTCGGGCTGCAGCACGAGCTCGGCGCTCGCCTCTCGCGGACCGACGTCACCGCTCCCCGCGAAGGGAACGGGGAAGGGACCCGAGACCAGGCACGCGAAGCTGAAGCCCGCGAGACAACCGACGGCCAGAATCGACCAGAGCTTGGCGCGTTCCATCGAATTCCCCTCAGAGGGAGCCAGTCGCAGGGACCGCTCGGCTGCTGAATTCCGTGCAGGCCCCGCAGAGCCGAATCGTCGGCTATTTTAGGTCAAGGCGAAAGGAATGCACGGATTTCGGCACCCCGGGAGCTCGACGTGACGAGCTGTCAAGACAAACCGGGGCGTGCTCGAGCGACCGGGCCCCGGAGCTCGTTCCGCAGCCGTGTGCGATCGGCCGAGCGGACACGCGCCCGTACCTGCGGCTGTTTCCGGGCCCTGCGGCGACAACGGTTTTCCAGTCTTCGGTTCACCGCGTACCCCGGCGCTCACCTCGCGGGAGTCCGCGGTGAGACTCCGGATCCCCCTGCCTCCGGTCCCCCCTGTAGCCCTTCTGCCTTCGTCTTCGGCCGGGCGCCCTCGTCGCCCTCGACGCCTTCCCGGGAGCCGCTTAGCCGCTCCCGGAAGTCGCCCCGCAACGGCGCCCGGAAGATCACCGGCGTCGGGCTCGACCCCCGCGTCTTGACATGACTCTCGAGTGACCCGGTGCGCTCCAGCCGACAGCCCTCGAGCGAGACCCGCGCCGTGCCCGCAGCGACAACGGCACGGCCGTTGGCCACGAAGACCGAGCTCTCCGCGCTGACGTGGGAGCGCCTCGGGGCGGACCGGGCAATCGCTGGAAGGACTCCCCACGGCTCACGGTCGACGAGAACGGCGACGCCGCTCTCGACGATCGTCAACGCGGTCGCGGCGAGCTTCGAGCCGTCGCGCACGTCGATGCCGACGCCGGCACCGGAGATCGTCACGTCGTCGAGACTCGCGGTCGACCCGGCGACACGAACGCCGGCACCGTGGACATCCCGCAGCGCCGTCGAGACGATCCGCGCCTGGCGCCGACGTCCCCGTCGCAGGTCGATTCCGTCACCGGCGAGCGCCTGGAAACGACACCGATCGACGAGCACCTTGCCGTCGATCGCGACCACCCCGTGGCGTGAATCGGTAACGACGACGTCGCGCATCTCGATCGAGCCCTTGTCGACGCCGACTGCGTGACCGCGGATGCCCCGGAACACGCAACCATCGAGAGTGACCCGGGCGCCGCCGGCGTGGAGAAACGGCGTCGGAGGCGCCGGCAAAAAGCTCGCGGTGGGGTCTTCGTCCCCGCCGTCCTTCGTCTCGCCCGGCGAGCCCGACCCCGCCACCAGGTCCTGGCCCTTGCCGCCTTCGAAGCGGCAGTGCGCGATGAGCTGCTCCTTCGGACGCGATACGACCCCCGACCGGCTCACGCGGATCCCTCGCCACGGGCGCCGCCAGCTCTCGGTACGGAAGCTCACCGGATCGGAGCGCTCTCCGAGAATCTCGATGCGTCCCCGCACCTCGAGGAACGCGTCCGGCCCGCAGACGACCTCCACGCCCGGCTCGATTCTCAGCGTCGCGCCGGCGCCGACGGTGACCTCGCCGGCGAGGTAGTAGGGTCCTTCCTCGACGGTCCAGACGCTCCTGCCCGCAAGCGACGACGGCACCGGACGCGGCACGCGACCGACCTCGACGTTGATGCACCGCGACGACACGGCAAGGCCGTCCGCGTCGCGAAAGCGGACCCAGATCTCGTTCGCGCCGTCCACCAGCGGCAGCGCCGATTGCCATTCCCCACGCACGGCATCGTAGCTCGCCGGCCGGCCGTCAACGCTCACCGAGAAGGCCGCCGCAGGGTCGGCGAAGCCCCAGAGACGAACACTCTCCGCCGCCCTCGACGTGAAGAGTCGGCTACCGAAACCGGCGATGCTCCGCCGTCCGCGAGAGGCTTCCGGCGCCTCATCCGGATCGTCCCCCGACGGGAAGGGCGGCGTTCCGAGCCCCGCATGCGGCCACAGTACGTAGCTCTCGCGCAGGCTGAGCTGCCGACGCCGAGCGAACCTCGCTAGCCTCTCGATGTCCCGCGGCAGGAAGGTGCTACCCATCTCCATCCCCTCGAGAACGAAGCTCGGGCCGCTGAGCGGACCGTCGATGAGTTCCCGGATACGGACATGGTAGAGCGGCGCGATTCGGGGATGACGCACGAATCGTCGGATCGCCTTCAGCGTCGGTCGAAAGAGCGGCTGGTGCGGATCAGCGAAGGTCGAGTCGTGGTCCCACGGGATCAGCACCCACTTCCCATCACCCTCGCGCCGCACGACGAAGAAGTCGTCGGGATCGGAGACGCTGAGCCCCCCCTCCGTGTTTCCCAGCAGGTTGTTCGCCGCGAAGTACGTCGCCCACTCGGGCACGTCGACGAGCGCTGACACCGACTCGAAGTACTCGGCGTCGTCCTCGATATCGAGCGCCTCGAGGAGATCGAAGAGCCGGGTCAGATCCCGGCTCTCCTTCCTGTTGACACGCTGGTAGACGGCGAGGTGCTGCTCGATGTCCTCGCGACCGCGAAAGGCGAAGTCCGCCCCGAAGGGTCTGCCGCGCTTGCCGCGAAAGAGCTCTCCGGAGTCCGAGCCGAACTTGTCGTGGAGGAAGTTCTCGTCGACGACCTCGACATCGAGATACCGGCTGTCGTCGCGGCCCGGAATCGACAGCCGAACGGTCGTCAGCCGCGGCGTCGGAAGCCCCGCGTACTTCATGAAGTCGCCACCTGCCTTCTGGCGGAAGGACTCGAAGGCGTTGAGGATGAAGCGATCGCGCCCGTCGAAGTACTCGCCCCCCGCGAGACGCAGGCGGTACGACATGCGGCCGTCCGTCGGGCGCCGCGAGTTGTTGCCGCGCAGGCGCACGAAGCAGCCGTGACGCACGACACCGCTGCCGTCGACGACACCGGACCCGGACACGGAAGCTGTGAACGTGCACGGGTACCAGTCGACCGCCGAACGCTCCTGCGCCGCGAAGCGCCTCGCGTCCCCCGGCATCATGACGACGTGGTAGTTCGGCAGACCGTCCGTCCTCTTCTGCGGAGTCTCGACGGGCATGAGGAACTCGCGGCGTCCGGCCGGTATCGTCACCGCCCTGCCGGACGAGGGCTTGACGACGAACCGGTACCCCACCACACCGCCCTCCGGCGCCTTCCTCGGCATCTTGAATCGCGCCGCGAAGTGCCCGTCCCCCGCCACGCCGTCGTCGAGCGCACCGGTGTCGGACATGCGCCTGGACACCGGCCTCGAGCCGATGCTCACCTCGTGGTAGACGAGCTGCAAGCTCGACACGCGCCGCGAGCTGATCACGTGAGCGTGCACGGAGACGGTCTCCCCCGGCACCGGCGCAGCAGGCTCGTGCGACACGCCGACGACCATCGGAGAGATGAGCTTCTGCAGCCCGCGATTGCGGGCTCCAGGGCTCCCTCCGGGGCCGCCTCGCACCCACGACTCGCCCCAGCGATTGTCGATGCCGGGATTGCGCAGCTCCAGCGACGCGCCCTTGCCGTCCGCGGCTCTCGGCCACGGAGCTCGGTCGGCGTAGCGGACCTCGTCGACCGTCGCGCCCCACCGATCGCGCAGGACGATGCGCTCGGTCTTGTTCGACAGCCGTCCCTTGAACGGCCCGGCGACGGTCGCCCCCCGGGACACCGTAGCGCTGCGACGACGAAGGCTCGCCGGGTTCCGGGCGACGACGACATAGCCTCCCGGCGCGACGGCCACGTTCTTCGAGAAGCGCCAGCGGATCGCGTCGTCGAGCTCCCAGCCGTCGAGATTGACCACCCTCGTGCCGGGATTGTGGAGCTCGACGAACTCGTCGCTCCCATCACCGCGCCCGCCGTTGTAGAGGACCTCGTTGATGACTATCTTCTCCGACACGGGGGCCTCGTTCGCGCGGCCCGGCGTCGGCCCCGGCAGGACGATCAGCTCGCTGCCACCGTCCGGGACGCGCCCGAAGCTGGTGCCGGCAGCCAGGTCGGGGATCTCGACCGCGTCGAGGAGCTCGCCTCGGGAGCCGAAGAGACAGAGCCGGCGACCCGATTCGCCGCCGTCGGGCGGTGTCAGCAGCGCGACGATCTCCGACTGCTCCGCGGCGACACGCAGGACCTCACCCGGCGCGAGGGACGCGGAGACGTCGACACTCCTCGCGCCCGGCTTCCGCGCATCCACGAGGTGCCCGTTGCGGAGCGTGACGCCGACAAGGCGCACAGCCGCCTTGCCGCCCGCCGCGAGCTCGACGAAGGGACCGCCCGGACCGAACCCGACCTCGTTGATGCGCGGTCGCGGTCGCGGACGCGCAGACCGCTTCCGGTCGCCCACGGCGCGGCGAGCCCCCCTTCTCGACGAGGCCTTGACGACGACACCCGACTCGGCGACCGAGTTCGCGGCCCCCGGCGTTCCACCGACGACGTGGCTGGCGTCCCAGCGCCACCCGTGCTCCCACTCCGCGCTCGGCGCGATCAGCTCGAGGCTGGCGCCGCGACCGTCGGCGTCGCGGGGCCAGACACCACCACGGAAACCACGACCGTCGCGATAGTGTAGCGTCGCGACACGACGCCGCGCGCGGTTCTCGAGCACGAGGATCTCCCCCGAGTTCCCGAGCCGACCCTCGAAGTCTCCGAGGACGCGTCCGGCCCCCGAACGCGAGCGCAGCGCCTCGGCACGTCGAGCGATGGCGACGTGATCGCCGGGTGCCAGAACGACACCGTCGGGAAACATGAAACGGACAGCTCCCGAAAGCCGCCACGCACTGACGTCGACCCAGCGCACTCCACGATTGACGATCTCGACGAACTCCTCGTCGGCGAGGTCCCCCGGCGGATGGTAATGCACCTCGCTGAAGATGATGCCGTTCTCCCCCGCCCCCCAGAGATCTTGTCCGTCGACACGCAAGGACGCGACGAGCAGAGAAGCGAGAAGGAGCCTTGGCGCGACGTGTGACATCGAGGATCCCGGCGCAAGAGCGGTCGATTCAGGAACCTCGTCAGTGTATCAGCTGACGACGGAAGCTCGAACTCCCCGGTCCGCACCCGCGCCCGGATCCGCCGGACACGGACGGGGGGCCGACCGCCTCTCGCCCGGGGGCGAGAGATCAAGGGTTGCACTTGGCGGACGGGGTGAGACAGCCGAACGGGTCGTCGTCCGGGTCCTCGCCGCAGTCGTCCGGCGAGTAGTTCGTCGCCGAGGGCGAGGGGGACAGCGGCGGGGCGCCACCGGAAAAGAGGTACCTGAAGACGATCACCGCATCGCTGATGACCAGCCGCCCGTTACCGTCGCTGTCCGCCGCATCCACACACTCCGGGGCAACACCACCGGTGAACAGGTAGTTGAGCGTCAAGACACCGTCCGTCAGGTCGATGATGCCGCTGGAGTTCGAGTCGCCGCGAACCAGGAGCGGCCCGCCACCGGCCTCCGTCACGATCACGCTGATCGCCACGGATGCCGAGCTGTTGCACGCCTGCCCGTCGTCAACCGTCAGCTGATACGAGTAGCTGCCGATCGCCGTGAACGTCACCGTCGTGCTCTGCGCCGCCGCGTCGGCGATGGTGTCGCCGGGAGGCCCTGTGAGCTTCAGCCAGCTGTACGACAGCCCCTGCGCGCCGCCGTCCCCATCGTCCGAGCCCCCACCGTCCAGCGTCACCTCGACGCTGGCGCCGTCGAGGATCACCGAGACGTCCGGGTCGGCCGTGGCACTGGCGTTCGGCGGCGTGTTGGGACAGTCCGTGGTGACCGTGATCGTCACCGTTGCCGTCGCTGCGCTATCGCACGCCTGCCCGTCGTCGACCGTCAGCTGGTACCCGTAGCTGCCGCCTGCCGTGAACGTCACCGCCGTGCTCTGCGCCGCCTCGTCGGCGATCGTGTCTCCGGGAGGTCCGACGAGCTTCAGCCAGCCGTACGACAGCACCTGCGCACCGCCGTCCCCGTCGTCCGAGCCGCCACCATCGAGCGTCGCCTCGACGCTGGCTCCGACGAGGATGACCGTCGTCCCGCCGGCGACGACGATGTCGGCCGTCGGCGCGGTGTTCGGACAGTCCGTCGTGACCGTGATCGTCACCGGTGCCGTCGCATCGCTATCGCACGCCTGCCCG
>CAYMLL010000108.1:0-21823 GCA_964390645.1 uncultured Planctomycetia bacterium
CGATTGTGACGGTCAGCCCTGTGACAACTGCCCGGACGTCGAGAACCCCGACCAGTTCGATGACGACCGGGACGGCCTCGGCGACGCCTGTGACGCGTGCCCGCTGGATGCCGACAACGATGCGGACGCCGACGGTCACTGCAGCGACGCCGACAACTGCCCGGCCACGGCGAACGAGGACCAGGCCGACGGCGACGGCGACGGAGTCGGCGACGCCTGCGACAACTGCCCTCTGAGCGCCAACGAGAACCAGGCGAACAGCGACGCCGACAGCGTCGGCGACGCCTGCGACAACTGCCCCGAGGACGACAACGAGGACCAGGCGGACGTCGACGGTGACGGCCTCGGCGACGCCTGTGACATCAACGTCGTCCACACCCTGAGTGACTGGTCGGCCGACGGGGAACAGGGCGCCAACAACCTTTACCACGGCTATTACGTCTACTCTCCGGGCGCTGACGGAGAGGACCCCTACTCCGCCGGCGACGTGGTCGAGTTCCTCAACGATGGCTCGGGCGTCATCAGCGGCACGAACCACTGGAACGGCAACTGGCGCCTCAGCGGCAACCCCGGAGCCACCGGCGGTCCCTGGACCTTCGTCGGCAACGAGAACCTGCACCCCAACGGCGCCAACAGCACGCCGAACGAGGAGCACTGGGTCGTACGGCGATGGCTGTCGTCGATCGACGGCTGCGCCGCGATCACCTGGAATGTGCGCGCCCAGAACCCCGGCGGAAACGGCACGTCCGGGCGACTCTACGTCAACGGCAACCTGGTCGACTCGGCCTCGGTCGCCGGCAACGACACCACCGGCGCGATCCGCACCGTCGTCGTGTCACTCAGCCCCCAGGATGTGGTGGACCTCGCGCTGACCCCCGTGGGGCCCAACGGCAATCGTGCGGACGGCGCCGACGGCTCCTACACCTGGTTCAAGGTCTCCACGGATCCGGACCTCGACGGTGACGGTGTCGGTGATTGCGGCGACAACTGCCTCGGTGTTGCCAACGACCAGGCGGATAGCGACGAGGACGGCCTCGGCGACGTCTGCGACAACTGTCCCGACACTGCCAACTCCGGCCAGGAGGACCTCGACGGCGACGGCCAGGGTGACGCCTGTCAGGATGGAGACGGAGACGGCACCGTCGACATCGACGACAACTGCCCGCAGGTGGCGAACGAGGACCAGGTCGACGGCGACGAGGACGGCCTCGGCGACGTCTGCGACAACTGTCCCGACACTGCCAACTCCGGCCAGGAGGATAGCGATGCCGACGGCACCGGTGACGTCTGTGACGGCATGATCGCGGACTCGCGCGCTGACTGGTCGACCGAAGGCACCCAGGGCGCCGGTGGCTGGACCTACGGAATCTACAACGTGACCGCGGACGGGGACGGCACCTACTCCGACGAGGACTTCCAGGCCTACCTGCGCGACGGCACCAACACGATCTCGGCGAACAACCACTGGAACGGCACCTTCTACCGCCTCGTCCCGGGCGGCGCTCCGTGGTCGACGATCAACCGGGAAGACTGTCACCCGAACAACCAGGCGGCCTCCGGGATTCACTGGGTGATCCGCCGCTGGGAGAGCTCCGTCGACGGTGATGTCGCGATCTCCTGGCACACCCGCGAGGTCAACCTGAACGGCACCGGCGTCACCGGCCTCCTCCACATCAACGGCGAGCTCATCGATCAACGCGCGGTCGCCGGCGCCGACGAGAACGGCTTCATCCGCACGGTGTACGCGACGCTGAGCGTCGGCGACAAGGTCGACCTGTCGCTGACGCCCACGGGCTACACCGGTGACCCGGCCGACGGATCCGACGGCTCCGCCAACTGGATGCGCATCAAGGCGAACATCCCGTGCGCTCCAGAGAACAAGGGGGAGACGCTCGCGGACTCGGCCGCCGACTGGTCGCCGAGCGGCACCCAGGGCGAGAACGGCTGGCTCTACGGCTACTACGAGCAGCGCATCGACGTCGAGGAGGGCAACGGCGTCTACGACCCGGATGACTTCACCGAGTTCCTCTTCGCGGAGGTGGGCAGCGTCAGCACCGACGGCACTCCCGGCGCCTGGCGCGAGAGCGACCAGCACTGGAGCGGCTCGAAGTGGGATCTGCTCAACAACGGCGCTGCCGGCAACGTCGGCCCGTGGACCGAGACCACCCAAGGTGGCGGCCACCCGGCCGCAAACGGCCAGGGACGGCCGGAGATCCACTGGGCCATCCGCCGCTGGATCAGCGATCACGCCGGCACCGTGTGCATCAGCACCTCGTGGTGGTCGAACGCCAACGGCGACGGCATAGTCGGGCGCATCTTCCACAACGGCGCCCAGGTCTGGTCCGGCGTCGCCGATGGCAACACCGCCTCCGCGTCGCTGATCCTCGATGTCGCCGAGGGCGACCTCATCGACTTCGCCGCCGATCCCGATGGCGCCGGTCATCACGTGCCGGGTCCGGGAGTCCTGCTGTCGGAGAGCTTCGACGAGAACGACGGCGGCCTCGATCCGGACAGCGCGGGCGACACCGATGGTTGGCAACACGATGAAGATTCCGGGACCTGGTTTGCAAGCAGCGGCCTCAACAATGCGACCGCGACCTTGACGAGCCCGACGGTCGACGTGAGTGGAAGCGGCGCGCTGGAGGTCAGCTTCGAGCACGTCTACAACTGGGAGGCCGACGCCACCACCGACTACGACGGCGGGGCGGTCTTCGCCAGCATCAACGGCGGTGACTTCGAGCACGTCCCCGGAGACGCTTTCACGAGCAACGGTTACACCGGCGTCATATGGTCGCTCAACCCGGGCCTGGCAGATCAGGAGGCCTTCACCGGAGTCTCGCCGGACGGTGCTCCGGATACCGGATCACTCGGCGAGATGGTGACCAGCACCTTCACGCTCGACGTGGAGGCCGGTGATTCCGTCGCCGTACGCTTCCTCGCCGCCTGGGATCCAGCCACCATCGGCCCGACGCCGAACTGGCAGATCACCAGCCTGACGATCGGTACCGACACCGTCGATACTGCGGCGCTCGATCGGATCAACGACGGCTCCGACGGCTTCCGCCTCTACGCGACGGTCGAGTCCGTCGGGGCCTACGGTGGCTCCGATGGCGACGGCCTGAACAGCAGCTGCGACAACTGCCCGGATGTCTCGAACCCCGGCCAGGAGGACGGCGACGGTGACGGAGGCGGCGACGCCTGCGACAGCTGCCCGGGTGTCTCGAACCCCGGCCAGGAGGACGGCGACGGTGACGGAGTCGGCGACGCCTGTGACAACTGCCCCGACGAGCCCAACGAAGACCAGGCCGACGGTGACGAGGACGGCATCGGCGACGCGTGTGACGTCGCGGGCTTCAAGCGCGGCGACACCGACGGAAATGGCCGCGTGGAGATGAGCGACGCGATCCAGGTGTTCAACTTCCTCTTCCTGGGAGGAGCCGCGTCGACGTGCCCCGATGCCGCCGACGCCAACGACGACGGCGGGGTCGACATGTCCGACGGGATCGCCGAGCTCAACTGGCTGTTCCTCGGAGGCACCCAGCCGCCGGCGCCCGGACCGCAGGAGTGCGGCGAGGATCCATCCGACGACGGACTCGGCGAGTGCGAGTACCCGGAGGAGAGCTGCGAGGTCTGAGCGCGTAACCGGGGATCCCACGCTGACGAGACGAGGGGACAGGTCGCTTTCCCGACGGAAAGGGGCCTGTCCCCTCCCTCTTGTCACGGTGCGCCCGTGCCGTCCGGCGCGGTCCATCACGCCGGCCCTTCGCGCCAGGGCCCGCAGGAGCGGCCTTGCCCGCCACGGACTCTCGCGTAGGATCTGACCGATGAAGAGCTTCCGATGGCCCCGTCCTTCGATGCACCCGAAGCGCCTCTGCATGCTGCTGCCTCTCTGCGCCGCCACGGCGACGGCCACGGGCGAGACCTGTGATCATCGCCGTGTCCAGTCGCCGGTGAAGGACCAGGGCGCCCGCGGCGTCTGCGCGGCGTTCGCGGTCAACGCGGCACTCGAGACGCTCACCGGGTTCCCGCACGACCTCAGCGAGCAGCTCCTCCTCGGCGTCACGCGGCTCACGAGAGACGACAGTCCGCCGGGCTCCGACCAGCAGCGGCGACCCCGGATGGAGGACGGTCTGAGGCTTAGCGACTACAGACGCGCGCTCGAGACCCACGGCGTCACCTACGAGGGGATGCTGCCCTTCGACCGACGCGGGGTGGTGATGTCGAAGGACCTCGAGGAGTATCTGCCCCCCGGCGACCGCGAGGCGATCGCTCGCGCACTCTACCGGAGCACGCCGCTGTCGCCGCAGCAGCGCCGGAGGCTACCGGAGCTCGGCAAGTACAAGGTCGGCAGGCTCGAGCTCGTCGACTACTCCGCGGCCCGGCGCGACGCCAGGGGCACCGCGCGTGCGGCGCGCATAGCCGCGGCCGACGAGAAGCTGCGCGAGTACCTGAGCGCCGGCGGCCTCGACCATCACGCCATCCCTGCGAGCTACCTGATCCACCGGAAGATCTGGGCCGACCTCCTCGACAGGCCCGATATCCCGGTGATCACGCTCGCCGAGTACCCCTTCGACGTGAAGAGCGGCGTCGGGCACGCGGTGACCATCGTCGGCTTCACGACCGACGTCCACGACTACGCCCCCGGGGCGCCGCGGCATCTCGAGGGCCAGGGCTTCTGGATCATCAAGAACTCCTGGGGGACCGGGTGGGGCGGGCTCGGCGGCTACGGGCTCGTCAGCTACGCCTACCACGACATCTGCGTCGACGAGGCTCTCCTCGTCGGACGCCATGGTGTCGCGGAGTTCCGGGCGGACGCCGGCGGGTACGACAACAGCCGGCTGACGACGAATGGCGACCTGCGCCTCAAGGTGCAGCCGATCCGCCGCTCGAAGATCGGGCCCGGCGGCGAGCGCGAGCTCGTCGAAGAGAGCCTCTTCCTGTCGACGTACCTCCTCGAGCCGACCGAGGCGAACCTGACGACCGTGAAGTACATCGTCGACTACCGGCCGGGTGACGCAGCGGCCGACGGCACCGTCGCCTGGGAAGCGACCGCGAGGATCGTCAGCCCGCGCCTTCAGGTCCGCAGCGCCAGGGCGCCCGATCGCTCCTTCCGCTTTCGCCCGTGGAGCGAGCCCTTCGCACAGGCGCTCGAGCGCGTCCTGCGGCCGCCTCCCGGCGTCGAGACGCGACTCGAGCTGAGCGTCGTCGCCGTCCTCTACGAGCGCGAGCCGAACTTCCTGAACGTCGTGCGCGGCGCGCGACGCTACCGCACCGTCGTGGAGGGAGGACACCTGCAGAGCCACACGCTACGACCCGTCGATCCGGGCGGCGTTCTCGACCTCGCGACCGCCGAGAAGCTGCTCGCGGAGGCCGAGGGACGGTGATCGGTGACGCGGACGCGGCTCTGCGGGTCGAGCCGCCGCGGCAAGGTGCCGCTCTGCTGCCCGCGGAATCTGCCACCCCGCGCTATCCGCCCCGACGGCGAGCCCGCTCAGCGTGAAGACCGCTCGACGAACCCGTCGATCGACACGGGCTCGCGGGCCAGGACCGACTCCTCCGCCGCGAGGCAGAGGATCGTCGACCAGCGACCGTCGACGGCCGTGCACGGCGGAGCGGCGCCATCGCGCACGCAGCGGACCATCGCGGC
Source organism: uncultured Planctomycetia bacterium (assembly GCA_964390645.1). Taxonomy (GTDB): domain Bacteria; phylum Planctomycetota; class UBA8108; order UBA8108; family UBA8108; genus CAYMLL01. The sequence continues at coordinate 5,648 of CAYMLL010000108.1, forward strand.
GATCTCGTCGGCCAGCTCGAGCAGCTCGCCGGTCGACTGCTCGAAGCTCACCTCCGTGACGTCGTCGCCGAGGCCGTAGCCGAGCTCGAAGGTCGGCGCCTGCGACCGCGCGTCGGCCGCCCCCCAGCGCGCCCAGATCATCCCGTCGGTTCCGACCACCTTGCCGCAGAGATGGTGGCCGTAAGCCGACAGCGTCTGCGATATGACCGCGTAGGCGCCACCGGGAAAGTCGACGAGAGCCGAGAAGTTGTCGCGCAGCTCCGGGTGATCGCGGTGGCGCGAGTTCGCCCGCGCGAAGACCGACTGCGGCTCGCCGCAGCTCGACAGGTACCAGCGCGCCAGGTCGAAGAAGTGAATCGGCTCCTCGAGGATCCAGTTGCCGACACGCTCGATGTCGTAGCGCCACCCCTCGGCGCCCCGTCGATAGGGAAAGCGCGACAGCTCGACGAGCGCGTGGAGCGGCTCGCCGATCCGGCCCTCGTCGATGAGCCGCTTGACGCCGCCCCAGAGTGGCGAGAGCCGCAGCTCGTGACCGACGGCGAGCACCTTGCCCGTCGACGCCGCGAGCGCGACGAGCTCCTCGCAGTGCGCGACCTCGATCGCCATCGGCTTCTCCAGGAGCACGTGCTTGCCGGCCCCGAGCGCGGCCATCGTCACCTCGTGGTGCATGGCGTTCGGGACGACGACGTCGACGACGTCGATGTCGGCCCGGTCGATCAGCGCGCGCCAGTCGTCGAGCACCTCGCAGCCCGGGTGCGCCTCCATCGCGGCACGCCGGCTCTCTTCGGATTTCACCGCGATCGCGGCAAGGCCGGCGCCGTCGGTCTTCGAGATGGCGCTCGCGTGATGGGTGCCGAAGAGGCCGTAGCCGATGACACCGAAGCGAACGTCGTCCTGGCTCATTCGGGAAGCTCCGTTCCGCGTGTCTCCGGGGCGAAGAGGACGAGGACGACACCGAGAAGGAAGAGCCAGCAGAGCAGCTGTCCGGCCTCGGCGGGCGAGTAGCCCCAGCCGCCGTCCGCCTCGGAGTTCTGCAGGATGCCTTTGAAGATCAGGACCGGCGCCGCCACGATCCGCCCCGCGTTGAAGCAGAACCCCGCGCCCGTGCCTCGCAGCCGCGTCGGATAGAGCTCGGGAAAGTAGACCGCGTAACCCGCGTGCATGCCGAGCGTCAGGAATCCGAAGATCGGCAAGCCGAACCACAGGAGGTAGCGGCTGTGATCGAGTGCGCCGTGAAAGAGGAGAAGCGCGATGACCAGCCCGCCGACGTGAAAGAGGAAGAAGGCGCCGCGTCTTCCGAGCCGCTCGCAGAGTGGGCCGAACGCGAGGAGGCCGAGACCTCCGCCGGTCGTCACGAGGAACATGCCGAGCATCTCGAAAGACTTCAGCTCGCGCTCGCGGATCTCCTCTACCGTCTTTCCTTCCTCCGCCGCTTGCGCGATCGTCGACTCGGCGACCGGCTGACTTGCCTCGAAGCGCTTGAGGAAGTCCTTGCCGTAGATGTGCGCCCCCCAGAACGTCGCGAGCCCGACGGCCGCGAGCAGCACGCCGACGACGGTCGCACGGATGAACTCGCGCGCGAAGAGCTCGTTGATTCGACCGGTCTTCTTGCTCTCGTCCACCTTCGCCGCCTCCTGCGCCCTCTTCCAGCGCTCCGGCTCGCGCAGCTTCCAGCGAATCCAGAGCGCCAGCAGCGCCGGCGCCGCTCCGAGGGCGAAAGCCCAGCGCCACCCCATGGTCGGCACGACGAAGAGCCCCGCAAGCACCGCGAGATAGGTCCCGATCACGCTCGTCGCGTGGAAGAAGGCGCCGAAGCGCGCACGCGCTCGCTTCGGGAAGACCTCCGCGACCATCGCGCTCGCCACGGCCCACTCGCCGCCGACGCCGAGCGCGACGAGGAAGCGCAGAATCGCCATCTGCCACCAGTTCTGCACGAAGGCGGTCGCGAAGCTGAAGATCGAGTAGACGAGGATCGTGATGATCATCGTACGCGAGCGGCCAATCTTGTCGCTCAGCATCCCGAAGAACACGCCGCCGAGCGCGCCACCGACGAGGAAGGCCGCGAGCGCGACGTTCGTGAAGAACGCGCCCTTCTCCGGTGGAATGATCTCCGCCTTCCACTCCTTCATGGTCGAGACGAAGATCTGGCCCTCGTAGATGTCGAAGACCCAGCCGAGCGACGCTATCGTCAGCACGAGCCACTGGTAACGAGTGACGCCGGAATACCACGGAGCGTCCGTGTTGCTGTTCAGCGCGTCGTTGGAGTTCGACTTCTGGTCCTGCGTGTCGTTCATGTCCTCTTCGCCGTGGTCAGCGGTGTGACGGGGTCGTCGACCCAGCGTCCCTGCTCCCTCGCGAGGCGACAGCGCTTCAGCCGCGGCAACACGTGCCGCGCGAAGAGCTCGCACTCCTCGAGGTGAGGGTAGCCGGAGAAGATGAACGCCCGCATGCCCATGTCGATGTAGCGCTCGATCTTCTCCAGGACCTGACCCGGATCGCCGACGATCGCGCTGCCGCAGCCGGAGCGGGCACGTCCGATGCCGGACCAGACCAGAGGCTCGATGTACCCCTCGCTGTCGGCTTCCCGGCGCAGCGCGTCCTGGCGCCGGACGCCCGCCGAGAGCGAGTCCTGGGAGCGGTGCTTGATCGCCTCGCCGAGCCCGTCGTCGAGCCTCGACACCAGCGCGCGTGCGGCCTCTCGCGCCTCCTCCTCCGTCTCCCGCACGATGACGTGGATCCGCAGACCGTAGTCGATCGTTCGACCCCGGGACGCGGCGCGGCGCGTCATGTCCCGCATCGTCTCGCCGAGGCGCTCTTCCGTCTCGGGCCACATGAGGAACACGTCGCAGCTCTCCGCGCAGAGATCGCGCGCCGCCTGCGAGATGCCGCCGAAGTAGAGAAGCGGCCCGCCGTTCTGCTGGTACGGACGGACGGCCTCCGTCGGCAGGTCGATCTCGTAGAACTCGCCGCGGAGCTCGATGCGATCCCGCGTCCACGCCTGCCGAAGCACCTCGATGACCTCTCGCGAACGCCGGTAGCGACGCTCCGACTCGACGCTGTCCCCGGGCAGGTCCGACGAGATGATGTTGACCGTCAGCCGCCCCTCGAGCATGTGGTCGAGGCTGGCGATCGCGCGCGCCAGCATCGGCGGGTGGTACTCCCCGCAGCGAACCGCGACGAGCAGCGAGATGCTCTCGACGAGCGCCGCCATGCCGCCCGCGAAGGTCAGCGTGTCCTGCCCGGGAACGTAGCCGCTCGGCAGAAGGACATTGTCGAAGCCGAGGCGGTCGGCGGTCTCGACGATGCCCCGACAGTGCCGCCAGCTGCTGCGGAGCGCGCCGTCAGGCACGCCGAGAAAGCGGTAGTCATCGCTGCAGAGCGCGCTGAACCACGCGACCTCCACACGGTCGAGGTCGGCGGAGCGCGCGCAAACTCCGTCGAGCATCCCGCGGGCTTCCTTCCGGGTCAGGTTCCGGGAGAGAGAAGCCCACAGCGTACGCGGCAGCGCGACGGGAGACAAGCCACCCCGGTCCGGCCCCGACCTCTCACGGTGCTCGTGCTCCCGGCTCAGCGATCCTCCGGCGGCTCCGGCGGCGGGTCCGGCACGTCCGGGTACCTCAGGTGGAGGAGGCCAGGCGACGCGTCGACGGGAATCTCGACGACGACCCAGTTGTCGTAGCTGCCCCCGGAGAACACGATGTCCTCGTGGTCCGGCACGCCGAGCTCGTTGAGAATGTGGTGCAGCGTGAAGCTGTGGTGCGCGACCACGGCGGTGCTTCCCTGCGGCAGCGCGTCGATGCGGTCGACGACGTCGCAGATGTCCTGGAGCTGCTCGATGTCATCACGCGTCTTGCCAAGGGCCCCGGCCAGAGGCACGAGAGTGTCGATCGTACGATCGAGCTCGCTGGCGATGAGGAAGTCCGCGGCGGTGGTCGACAGGAGGTTGCCGAAGACGCGGGCGCGCTCCCAGCCCTCGGGCGACAGGGGAGCGTTGCTGTCGGCGCCTTCCTTCTCGGCGTGTCGCGTGAAGATCACCGTCTTCACGGCGAAGGACGGGCGCGGCGGCGGCGGCGGACCGCCGGAGAACAGGAACTCCAGCAGGTAGACCGCATCGGTCAGGGTCCGCAGACCGTCGCCGTCGACGTCGCCGTCGAGGAGGCCGGAGACGTCGCCCGGAACGCGCTCCGGACAGCGGGGTTCGGGATCCCCCGCCCACGCGAGCCGACGCTCGACCTCGACGTGTTGACAAACCACAAAGCCGGCGATGAACGCCAGCACCCAACCGGCGACCCTCTGCATGACGCACCTCTCGAAGACCCCATGACACGCTCGATCGAGCGTCGACATGACGCTGGATACCCGGGACAGGTCGACCGAAACCCCTCCCGATGCAACGAGTTTACCCGCTTGCGCAGAGCCCGGGCGCGAGAATTCTCCCGGCGCCGACGACGGGCTGTCCCCGGGCTTCAGTCAGCGAGGAGAAGGCCGTCCCCTCTCGGGAACCGGCTCAGCGGAAGCGCACCCGCGAGTGGTCGGGCACGAGGGCTCGCGACGCACGGTGGGCGGCGATGCCGAAGGCGACGGCGACGTTGAAGCTCTCCTTGACACCGCCCATCGGGATCGCGGCGTGCAGCTCGCAGCGTTCCAGGAGTCGCGGCGACACGCCGTCGACCTCGTTGCCCACGATCAGGCACGGACGCCCGGGCCAGCTCAGCTCCTCGAGCGGCACGGACGTCTCCGTGGACTCCAGCGCCACCGGAACGCAGCCGTCCGCGCACGCCTCCTCGAGCGCGTCGAGGGCATCGGCGTGGTAGCTCCAGCCGACCACCTCGTCGGCGCCCAGAGCCGTCTTGGAAATCTCCTTGCGGGGCGGCGCGCCGGTGATGCCGCAGAGGAGGATCTTCTCGACCGCGCAGGCGTCGGCACTGCGAAAGATCGAGCCGACGTTCCAGAGGCTGCGGACGCTGTCGACGAGGACGACGAGCGGCAGCCGCGCGATATCCGCCCCGGCGGTGCCCGCGGTGTCCGCCTCGCGACGTCGCAGCAAGGCCTCGACGTCGGTGCGCTTCGCCGTCATGCGTCGGCCGCACTCGAGACAGTAGACGTTGCGACCGAGACGCCCGACCGCGACGTCGAATACGGCGCGGCACTCGTCGTTCGGACAGCAGACGGTGGCGTACATCGAGTCCGCCCTCAAGCACGCCGGAGCCGTCCGCAGCGCGCCGTACGTCGGAGGTCGGGCCCCCTTCCCGCGTGTCCCGCGAGCAGGGGACCTGACTCCGGGTCCCGGGATTCGCTCGAAGAGCCTCCGCTCAGAGGCTCGAGAGGGCCTGATCGAGGAGCTCCTCGGCGACCTTCATCATCTTCGTCTCGGCGAGTCGCTTATGCTTCGTCAGCTTCTTGAGCATCCTCGCCGCCGTCGGGACCCCCTTGGCGCCGACGTCGAGATAGAGCTGCGCCCGGACGACCGTCGCGGCGACCTCCATCTCGAGCTTGAGCTCCTTGTCCTTCTTCAGCTCCCTGAGGCGAGCCTTCGCGGTCTTGCCGGTCTCGAGCCCCTTGAAGGACTTCTCGAGATCCGTGAGCTTCGTCAGGACGACGTGGAACTGCCCCTCGACAACCTTCTTCTCCACGAGCTCGAGCTCGGACTTGCCGTACGCCCGGAGCGTGGCGAGAGCCGCCTGGGCCTTCTCCGCCGACTCGGGCTTCTTGGGACGCTTGATGTAGCGCTCGAGCTCCTTGACACCGGAGGAGTACTTCTTCGCGTTGAGAAGGATTTCGGCCTTCTTCAAATCGGAGGGCAGCTCGAAGTGCGGGCCGAGGCGCACCGACTTCAGGGCCTCCTCGATCTGTTCGGCCCTGAGACCGGCGGGGTGCCCCTGCCAGAGGACCTTGCCGTCAGAGCCGACGAGCCACGAGGCCGGGATGCCCCGCGAGCTGTAGCCGCTCGCATTGCCGATGGCGATGACGTAGTTGATACCCTTCTGATCGATAAAGGACTTGACCTTGCTGCTGGGCTCGTTGGTCACGCCAACGATCGACAACCCCTTCTTGCCGAACTTCGTCTGAAGCTCGTTCAAGTGCGGGATCGCCCGGACGCAGGGGCCTCACCAGGTCGCCCACTTCTCGACCAGGATGACACGACCCTTGAGCTTGTCCCAGCTGACCGCGTCCCTGGAGTTCAACCACTCCGTTGGCTCGAGCTTGGGCGCCGGCGAACCCACCGACGCGGCAGAGAGGCCCACAGGACTCGCCACCGCGGTGGCGAGCGAGAGGGCAAACAAGAGTCTCATCTCACGTTCCTCCTGGACCGGGTTCCGCTACAAGGGCCAGAGTGGGCCTGGAACGATTGTAAGCGGTCCGTCAGCCCGATGTAGCAAAATCCGGCGTTCCTCACGGGCCGGGAGGAAGGTCCGATAAGCATGCTGCGGGCCCGGATTTCTCACCGATTTCGTCGCGAGAGGTCACGAGTCGTGGCGCGGCAAGGAGGATCAGCGGCTCGACCGCAGGCGTGCTGCCTGCACGCTGAGGATCGAGCCGCGCAGCCCGACACCGTCCACGGCACGACTTGTGACTTCGCAGCAGGAAGCGGCGAGACATGCGGGCTAGCGCTCGCGGACGCCATCCTCCGTCGACGACAGCTCCGGGCAGGAGGCGCAGGGCGCCACCGTCGGGCAGCTCTCGATCCAGAGACAGTCCGAGCCGAGGGGGTGGGGCGGTCCGCCCATGAAGAGCCAGCGGAAGATCGCCAGCGCGTCGGCCATCTCGACCACGGCGTTCTCCCCGACTCCGCGCCAGTTGAGCAGGGCGATGTTCGAGGCGTGCGAGTGGTGGCCGTTGCCGCAGGGCAGCTCCACCGAGCGAGCGCTGAAAAGATAGTTGAGGACACAGAGGCCGTCCGAGAGGTCGACCCCGCCGTCCTGGTTGCAGTCTCCAGGCACCTGGTTGACACAGCCCGTGCGGCACGCGGCGCGCGGATAGAACGCGCAGTCCGCATCCTGCGGGTCCGGGTTGCCGCAGAGGAGCGGCCCCGGCGCCGGCGGGGGCCGACCATCGTTCTCGCAGAACTCGAGCAGGAACACGACGTCCGCCGTCGTCACCGCGCCGTCGCCGTTCGCGTCGCGCGCGCCGTGGCAGTCGCACGGAAGGTCCTCACCCCCGAACAGATGCGCCCGCAGCAGAACCGCGTCGGAGGAGTTGACGCAGCCGTCACAGTTGACGTCGCCGCGCTTGTACGACGGCTCGCCGCAGACGACCCTCGGGTAGCGCGCGCAGCCGAGCCGGTCGTCCGTCGGGTCGCGGCCGCAACGGAACGGACCCGGAGCCGGCGGCGGCGCACCGTGGGCCTCGAGAAAGGACAGCAGGTGGACGACGTCGTCGAGACCCACCGCGCCGTCATCGTTGACGTCCTGTGCGTCGCCGCAGCCACAGCGCAGCGGGAGCTCCAGAAACAGGTGTCCCGCCAGCTCCGTCGCATCGACCAGAGACACGAAGCCGTTGCAGTTGACGTCACCGCGCTTGTAGGGCGTCGTCGTCCCCCCGTGCGGCTCGACGGGTCCGCCGTCCTGCGCCGTGACCGTACCGAGAAGCCCGAGGACGACCACCGGCAGCGCTCCGCATAAGATCCATCTCGTACTGCGTTCCATCGCAGATCTCCTTTCGACCAGGAAAGGGCACAGGCGGAGCCCGGGCGTCGTGTCCGACAACCCCGTGACGCCCCCCGAATCGTCGCAGGAGGACGACGACGCCGGACGTGCACCTCGCGAGACGATACGACCGTCTCCCTTGGAGCCGTCTCCCTTGAGGCCTTTTCCCCTCGAGCTCGTCGAATGCCCTGTTCCGTGTTGCTGGACGCAGGCCCTCGGTCCACAACTGACGGTCGATGTTAAGGGTCGGTTCGCGGGACGTCTCGGATGTTCGAGAGTTTTTTCTTCGGATCGGCGCTTCGGGTCAGCGCTCGATCGGCGCCGCCCCGAGACATGTATCGGCCTCGTAGAAGACCGCGAACTGCCCGGGGGCGATGCCCGCGTCCCCGCCGTCGAGCGACACGTGTCCACCGTCGCCGTCACGCAGCGCCAGCAGGCACCCATGGACACGCTCCCCGTGACGCAGCTTGACGCTCAGCGGAGCGCCCGTCGGCGGGCCACCGATCCAGTGGGGAGCGCCGATCTCGAAGTCGCCGCGTCGGTGTTCGTCGAGCTTCCGGGCGTGGGAGACGTAGACGATGTTGCGCTCGAGGTCCTTCCCGACGACGTACCACGGCCCGCCCGAGAGGCCGAGTCCGCGGCGCTGGCCGATGGTGTGGAACCAGAACCCTCGGTGCTCGCCGAGCCTGCTGTCCGTCTCACGCTCACGGATCTCGCCGGGGCGAGCGCCGAGGTGGTGCTCGACGAACTCCTCGAAGCGGATCTTGCCGAGGAAGCAGATGCCCTGGCTGTCCGGACGGTCCCGGTTCGGCAGCTCGTAGCGCGCGGCAAGCTCACGCACCTCGTCCTTGCGCACCCCGCCGATCGGAAAGACGCAGCGCGCGAGCTGACGCTGGTCGAGGTACGACAGGAAGTACGTCTGGTCCTTGACCGGGTCGACGCCCTTGAGAAGCCGGAAGGCGCCGGCCCCGTCCTCGACGCGGGCCTCCTCGACGCGGGCCTCCTCGACGCGGGCATAGTGCCCCGTGCCGACCCTGTCGAAGGATGCCCCGACCTCGTCGAGGAAGGCGCCGAACTTGATGCGCTGGTTGCAGAAGATATCCGGGCTGGGCGTGCACCCGGCCTCGAGCTCGGCGAGGGTGTACGAGACGACGCGGTCCCAGTACTCGCGCTGCATCGGCACGATCTCGAGCGGCACACCGAGCGACGCGCAGATCTCCCGCGCGTAGCCGACGTCCTCGTCCCACGGGCAGCTGCCGAGGAACGACAGCTCGTCCTCGAGCCAGACCTTGAGGTAGAAGGCGGTGATGTCGTCGTGACCCGCGTCGCGTAGCAGACGCAGCGCGACGGAGCTGTCGACACCCCCGGAGAGAAGAACAGCGGTACTCATCGGCGAGAAGGGCGTTAATCTGGTCGAAGGATGCATGATAGCAGGACGGAGAGAGGACCGTGATCCGAATCGCCATTCTCGGCGCGGGTGAGATCGCCGAGCGTCATGTCGAGGGACTGCAGCGTGCGAGAGGAGTTCGCCTCGTCAGCGTCTGCGATCCGCTCACCGAGAGGGCGAACGCCCTGGCCCTCGCGGCGGGCTTCGATCGAGTCGACGCCGACGCGGACGACGCCATCGCGGCTGACGACATCGATCTCGTCCTCGTCCTGACGCCGCACGACCTCCACGCCCCGCAGGTCGTCGCCGCCCTCGAGGCCGGCAAGCACGTCGTCTGCGAGAAGCCGATGGGCCGCACGGTCGCCGAGTGCGATGCCATGCTCGAGGCGGCCGCGCGCACGGGACGGCAGCTCTTCGTCACCCACGTCCTGCGCACGATGTTCTTCTTCGCCAGAGCGCACGAGCGCGTCGATGCAGGTGCTCTCGGCCGGCTGACGCTCGGCTCCTTCCGCTGGTACACCGACGAGCTGTCGCGACTCGACGATCCGACTCACTGGAAGGGCACCCGGGACGTATCCGGAGGCGGTGTGCTCATCGACGGTGGCTGTCATGCCTGCGATGTCGGCAACTGGCTCTTCGGTCCTGCGCGGCGGGTGCAGGCGCTCGCGGACCGGCTCGTCGCGACGCGCGAGGCGGTCGGCGAGGACACGGCCGTCTTTCAGGTCGAGTACGAGTCCGGCGCGCTCGCGAGCTACTCGATGAGCTTCGTCGCCGGCAGCGGGCTGCGACCGCGGCGCTTCGCGTGCGGCATGGACGTCGACCTCTACGGCACCGAGGGCCACATCGAGGGCGGCTACCGCTTCCGCGACGAGGAGCACCGCCACTACCTCACCGAGCATCGCGGCGGCGAGGAGGATCGCGTCCATCCGGTCGACTCGGCGGGAGTCTACGGAGACATCGACGTCGCGATCATCGAGGCGCTGCGCGGCGAGCGGCAGACGCCCGTGACCCCGATCGAGGCCCGCAACGCGGTCGCCGTTGTCGAGGCGGCGTATCGCTCGCTCGAGAGCGGCACGTCGGTCGACGTCGACTGGCGCTAGCGGCCCCTCGGCGGCATCTCCGGCTCGAGCTCGCAGCCCAGACCATCGACGATGCGGTTCGCGTACGCGAAGAAGCCGACGACGTGAGCGACGTCGAGGATGGCGCGATCGTCGAGCCCCTCGACGCGCAGCGGCTCGAGGTCCGACTTCCGCATCGCCGCGGGCTCTCGCGCCAGCTTCGCGGCGTACTCGCAGATCGTCCGCTCACGCGGGCTCGACTCGGCCTGTCGCCAGTCCCGCTTGATCGCGTCGACCCAGGCGTCCCGATCCGTGACCTCCGACCGGAGAGCCTCGCCGTGCGCCTCGAGTCAGTAGTGGCAGCGCGTCTCGACGGAGACGACGGTCGCGATCATCTCGCGCTCCGCGCGCGACAGCGGCGAGGGACCGAACATCAGCGTCTTGTAGAGTCCTACCCACGCGGAGAGGGCCGGCGGATGGAGGCTCGAGAGCCCGACGACGTTGTGCACGCGACCGCAGCGGCGCACCGCCTCGTCGTACTCCTCGCGCAGCGGTCCCTCCGCGTCGTCGGGGTCGATCGTATCGATCCACGCCATGATGACCTCCTCGCACTGGTGAGCTACTGGAGCGACTCGAGAAACGCGAGCAGGTCGCGCAGCTCGGTCCTGGTCATCAGAGTCGCGAGCTTCTCGGGCATCAAGGACGTCGTCTCGAGCCGCCGCTCGACGACGGATCCCGGCTCGAGCGTGGTCACGTTTCCGTCCGCTGCGGCAACCCGCTCGCGACCGTCCGGCCCGGCCCCGAGCGCGATCCCGGTGTGCACGCCGCGCGCCGTGATGTAGACGCGGGTCGCGAACTGCGGCGCGATGTCCTTCGACGGCGCCAGCAACGACTCGAGGATGTGACGCCGCCCGCGTCGACCGATCGTCACCAGGTCGGGGCCCGCGGGTCCGCCGCGTCCCCCGATGGTGTGGCAGCTCGAGCAGCGAGGGCCCCGCGGGTGGAAGAAGACGCTCTCGCCGACCCTCGCATCGCCGCCGGACGCCAGCGTCGCGTCATCGAGGAGGCTACCCAGGTCGGCCTCGCCGAGGAGCTCGCCGTCCGTCCCGGCGCGCTTCGCGGCGATATCCCCGGGGAGCTCGACCCCGCGCAGGCCGCGCGCCGCCTCGCGCCGAATCGAAGGGTCGGGGTCGGACAGCAGGGCGACGAGAACCGCGCGTGCGCGCGTGTCCCCGGTCGCCACCGCCGAGAGCCCCGCGACGGCCTCGCGACGGGCCCGGGAGCTCCCGTCCCTGTCCGCCGCCACCGTGGCGAGGAGACCGGCGGCGCCGGAGACTCCCGCCGTGCGCAGCGTCCGCAGCATCTCGAGGCGGACCGTCTCGTCCTCGTCCGAGAGCAGGAGCTCGACGCGTCGGCGCTCCCAGCGATGGCGGTCCGAGATGGAGCGCAGCGCCATGGCGCGAAGCGACGCGGGCCGCTTGCGGTCGGCCACGAGACTCTCGAGGAACCGGTCGCGAGACACCTTGCCCCGCGGGTGCGGGCTGGCGCCTCGCAGGAGGTCCTTCGTCGCGAGGTACGCATCGAGCAGCTCGCGCGTGATCGCGCCGCGCTCGAGGGCCTCGTCCACGTCCGCGGCGAGCTCCTCGATCCTCTCCTCGCCGACCCACTGCAGCGCCGCGCGCCTCACCTCCGGGTCGGAGTCCGCGAGGAATCGCCCGACGAGCTCCGGATCGACCGCGCGCCTCGGATCCGCGAACGGCGCCACCCCCCTGCCGACACCGCCGCGCCGGCGCGTCGCGAGCAGCGCGACGAGGCGCGCGCGCGGGTCCTCATCTCGCGACAGCCGCAGGAGCTCCGCGTCCCTGAAGAGGCGGCTGATCGTGTGCAGCGCCGCGCTGCGCAGGAAGGGATCCTCGTCGGACGCTGCGACCGCCACGAGCTTCCCGGCGACGCCGGCCGTCGACTCGAGCGCCAGGATCGCCTCCATGCGCGCGCGCGGTGTCCTCGCGAGGGTCCGGCCGTCGAGGAGCTTCGACAGCTCGCCGCGCGCGGCCCCCGGCGCGGTGCGCGCGAAGAGGCGCACGGCGAACGCGAGGATGGCGTCGGACGCGCCGACCGCCGCCAGCTGCCGGATGCCCGGGATCCGCAGCGCGCCTCGACGTGCCGAGTCGAGCAGAATCGCACGGTTCCTGTCCTCTGCGGTCTGCGCCACCGGACGGTCCGCAGCCTCTCCGCGTCTCAGCCGCCAGATCCTCCCCTTGCCGTGCACGTTGTAGTCCTTCTTCACCCAGTCGGAGATGAAGACCGCGCCGTCAGGGGCCACGGCGATGCCGACCGGGCGGAAGCTCTCGTCGCCCTGGACGACCGTCCGCGTGTGCGACTCGAACGACGCGCCGCGCGGCTTCAGCACGTAGCGCTCGATGCGGTAGTCTCCCCACGACGTCACCAGCAGGTTGCCGCGGTACTGCGCGGGGAGCCCGCCGCTCTCGTACGCGAGCATCCCCGACGGCCCCTCGCCAGTACCGGCCACCATCGGCAGCGTCCCCGACAGCCGGCCGTTCCACGACTGGAAGGGGTGGAGCCCGCCGCGACCGAGCGAGAAGCGATAGCCGTAGTCGCCGCCCTCGACGATATGCACCAGCCGGCAGGGAGGACGCGAGTCCGGATCGTTGTCGACGACGAAGAGGTTGCCGTACCGGTCGAAGCAGTGGTGGAAGGGGTTCCAGAAGCCGGTCGCCGTGCGCACGAGCCCGCTGCCGTCGACCCGCATGCGAAACATGCTGCCGCCCTCGCCGCCGCCGGAGATCGTCTTGCCGTCGGCGCCGATCAGCCGGTAGTCGTGACCGAGGTTCTCGCCGAAGCCGAAGTGCACGACACCGAGGTCGTCGATCGCGAATCCGCAGAGGCCGTTGTGCGGGTACACGCCTTTCGACTCCAGACGCGCCAGCGTCGTGCGAGTCGGCGACTTGCCGTCGCCGCCCTCGTCGACGTAGAGGAAGATGGCGCGCCGCGTCGCGATCAGCACGCGGCGGTCGTCGAGCAGCTCGAGGCCCATCGCGTGCGTGAAGCCGTCGGCGAAGACCTCGAAGCGGTCCGCGCGACCGTCGCCGCTCTCGTCGGACATCACGAGGACGCGATCGGACGGATGGCGGTCGTAGCCCCCGGGCGTGAAGTGCGTGTGGCTCTCGATGACCCAGACGCGGCCCTTCGTGTCGACGTCGATCGACACGGGCGTGACGATGTCGGGATCGCTCGCGAAGAGATCGAGGGTGAGGCGATCGTCGAGGACTTTCGGAGGCGTCACCTCCGCACCGACGACCGGAGCACGGACGAGAAGCGGCAAACAAAGGACGAGCAGGACAGCGGGAACGCAGGCGGGCGTCAGCATGGGAAGGCTCTCACTCAACAGGCCGAAGAGCCGTCCAGCATACTCGCCCTCGCGGCTCGAAGCTGCCGCAACCTCGTGCTACTTGATGCCGCCCGTGAGCCTGCGCATCGGGCCGCTGAGAATCACGAACAAGACACCCGTGGCCGAGACGATCGAGGCGACGGTGACGAAGAGCGTGGACATCTCCAGGTCCTTCATGAATCCGGCCACGAGGCCCGCGATGAGATTGCCGAGCGCGGCGCCGAGGAACCACGTGCCCATCATCTGACCGACCAGACGCGGCGGGGACAGCTTCGTGATGCTGCTCAGGCCGACCGGGCTCAAGCACAGCTCCCCCACCGTGTGAAAGAAGTACGTCACGACCAGCCACATCGGGCTGACCTTGATCGACGGGTCGTCCGGATCGAGGAAGCTGGAGCCCCATGCGAGAACGAAGAACCCGGCTCCGAGCAGCACGAGCCCGGCGGCGAACTTCATGCCGATCGAAGGATTCCGGGCGCCAAGCCTCACCCAAAGGCCGCCGACCAAGGGGGCCAGGAGGACGATGAACATCGGGTTGATATTCTGGAACCACCCCGCAGGTATCTCGAAGGCGCTGAAATGAACGGTAAAGGGATAGGTATATCCCGCGGGCATGGGAATCTCGCGGTCGGTGAAGCTCTTGGTATAGAGGTTCAGCGATGAGCCGGCCTGCTCGAAGCCGGACCAGAACATCGCCGCACCGAGGAAGAGCAGCGCGATCATCCCGACCCGCTTCTTCTCCGTCCCGTCTCTACAACCGAAGACAATAACGGCGAGGAAGTAGGCCACGGCGAGCACGACCATGATGATGCCGGTCCACTGCGCGAAGTCGACGAGCGTCAGGGACAACCAACCGAGGGAGCTCAGGCCGACCCCGAGGCCGGTGAGGACGACCACCACGGCGATTCCCGCCAAGAAGGCATTCCGTCCCCGAGCGAGTCGCGACGGCTCGGCGGACTCCGGCTTCAGGTCTCCGACGCCGGCGAGGTACTTGCCCCCGAGGACGTACTGGATGAGCGCGAGAGTCATCCCCACACCCGCGGCGCCGAACCCGTAGTGCCAATTGCCGCTCCACCATTCGCCCACGCCCTCCCCGAGAGACGAGCAGATGAACGGACCGAGGATGGCGCCAACATTGATACCCATGTAAAAGATCGAGAAGCCGCTGTCGCGACGGGCGCCGCCTTCAGGATAAAGGTCACCGACAATCGAGCTGACGTTCGGCTTCAGCAACCCGGTGCCGACCGCGACGAGCGTGAGCCCGGCGTAGAACGCCAGATCGTTCGGAATCGCGAGGACGTAGTGCCCGGCGGCGATGACGATACCGCCCCAGAGGACCGCCTTCTTCTGCCCTATGAGTCGATCGGCAATCCAGCCGCCAGGCAGAGCCAGCGCGTAGACGCCGAAAGTGTAGAGCCCGTAGATCGCCCCGGCGGTCTTTGTGTCGAGCGCCATGCCGCCGTTCGGATCGTCGGCGCTGGCGATGGCGTCGACCATGAACAGCATCAGCAGCGCGCGCATCCCGTAGTAGCTGAAGCGCTCCCACATCTCCGTGAAGAAGAGCGTCGAGAGGCCGCGCGGATGCCCGAAGAAGGTCTTCCCATCGCCAGGAAATGAGCTGCCGGCATCGGGGCTGCTGGGATCCGCCATCGCGATCTCCTTGCCAGATTCGGGTGACGGGGCAGTGTCGAGCACGCCCCTGGGGAATGCAAGGGCTTTCGACGTCGCGAGCGGGGCGTTCGACGCCTCGGGCCGGCAGCCTCAGCCGGGCGTCTTCTCCCTCACCCCGCGAAGGCCCTCTCCATGACTCGCCGTGTCTTCTCGAGCGACTCCTTCGCGACCTTCAGCGGATCCTGCTTCCAGTAGTCCGGGTTGAAGAGCTCGATCGACAGCGCGCCCCGGTAGCCGGTGCTCCAGAGATCCCGGAAGAACTTCTCGAGCGGCGCGACGCCGTCACCGCAGTGAACCCGGTGGCGATCGGCGATCTTCTCGCGCGGCGGATCGGCCGGGTAGTCGTTGAGGTGGAAGCCGCCGAGGATCTTGCCGCTGAGAAGCGGGATGCCCCCGAGCCCCGAGCCGCCCTTGTAGAGGTGGTAGACGTCGGGCAGCACGCAGGCGCGCGGATGGTCCGCCTCGAGCGCGACGAGCACCGCCTGGCCGAGACGCTTGAGCGTCTTCTTGCGGAAGCCCCAGACCTCGACCGCCGGGATGACCGGAAACTCCTCCGACGCGACCAGCAGATCGCGGTAGCGCTCCGCCGCCGCGAGGAGCTCGACCTTCTCGACCTCGGCGCCCGGACCCGACGGCGGCGCGGCGACGTGCGTCGCCGAGATCTGCGCCAGCTGATCCATGAAGCGCTTCGCCTCCTCGAGCGCCTTCCTGCGCTCCGCGGCGTCGTCGACGATCCAGCGAGCAAAGGCGATGGCGCCGGTGACCTTCAGCCCCTTGTCCTCGAGCATCCTGCGAAGGTCCGCGAGCTTGCCGCCCGACTCCACGTAGTCGCCGACCTCGTTCGGCCACGGCTCGATGCCCGCGTAGCCCGCCTCGGCCGCGATCTCGATCGTCTTCGTGATCGGCAGCTTGTGCCCGCGCAGCGTGCTCGTGTTGAGGCTGATGTCGTAGCCCCTCTTCTCGGGGCCGGCGCCGGGGCCGGCGGGGGGACGGCGGCCGGCCCCC
>CAYMLL010000109.1:0-8774 GCA_964390645.1 uncultured Planctomycetia bacterium
CAGCGCGGTCCATCGCTGGGTCTTCTGCACGGGGCTGGTTCTTCTCCCGGGTCGCTAAAGCGGAGCCGTTCATCCAGCTCGCCTCTGCGAGCTGACGCGCCCTACGCTCCGATACCGAACACGGCCACAGTATACGACGGTTCGATGACACGCCGCCACCTACCACGAATAGAGTGCAACGATCGCCCGAAATTTACCCAGAATCAGGATGTCCGGCTCGATGAGCGTCGCGGTGTCCGCGGGGGCTCCGCGACCCGACCTCTTGCCGATCTCAGCCACGGCCTCTCGCTCGTCGTCCGTCGGCTCGGCGGTCCCCTGCATCCACACCTGCGAGATTCGGTTTTCCGACGCGGTGCTCGTACCCGAGAAACAGCTCCTCGTCGACCTGGAGCATGAGACACGCCAGCAGTCTCCTCCGGTCCCGGTTCGCTGCACCCGCGCGTTCTTCGAGAGCGCTGATGAGGGGTCTGAACCTCCCGGCTCGAGAGAGCCCGCGTCGACGAATCGTGGCTGCTTTCCACGCTGGCGAGCATCTTGAACGCACGGGTTCCGACTTGGCGGCCTGCCGTCCCTCCGGTAGCATGGCTCCGCACTCAGGAGGCTCTTCCGTTCACGGTCGACGTGGGTTTTCGGGCAAGGGGCGCACTCGATACCGTGGTGGCGGAGCTCTTCGGACGCGTGGACACGAAGTCCAAACGGGACATCTCGGTTCATCGTGGCTGGCCAGGATGCGAGCGCGGTAGCACGCCGCGATCCTGCGCCCGGGGGGTATCATGCCGGTACTTTCTGAAAGAAGCGTCGTCAGGGCAGTGGTGCTGGGGCTCGGGATGCTGGGGCTCGAGATGCTGGCTGTGTCGCATGTGTACGCCATCATCACCCGTCACGATCTGCCGGATTCGGACTACGTCGTCGCGGATGCCGACTACCCGGCGCTGGTAGATCTCTTCCGTCCGAACGACTGCATCGGCACGCTGGTCCACGAGTCGTATCTGCTGACCGTTGCGCACTGCGCAGTGGATCTGCGGGGCTCCCGGTCCCTCGAGGTAAACGGGGTCTCCCACGACATCGCCGAGGTCCTCCTGCATCCCGACTGGCGCAGAAGGCGCGACGAGTACGACATCGCGCTGGTGCGTCTCGAGGAGCCGGTCAGAGGGGTAACCCCCCTTCCGATCTACCGGGGAACCGACGAGCTCGGTTCCGTCATCACGCTGGTCGGACGTGGCGTCCATGCGACCGGCCTGGTCGGTGAGCGCCGAGCGGACAGCGACGGCAGGCTCCGCCGGGCCACCAACATCGTGAGCGCGGTCGACGACCACTTCATCGAGGTCTTCTTCGAGGAGCCCGGTGAGAACGACATCACCGATCTGGAAGGCGTCGGGGCAGCGGGCGACAGCGGTTGCCCGGGCTTCATCGACGTCGACGGGGTGCTCTACATCGCGGGGCTGAACTCCTGGGGCGATGGAGGTGCCGGCATCGGAGTGGGTCAATACGGCTCCCGGGACTATCAGACCCGGGTCTCCCGGTACCTCGACTGGCTGGACAGCGTGGTCGACTTCCCCGTGACCGAGGGCTTTGTCCGGGGCGACGTCGACGATGACGGCGTCCTGGAGCTCACGGACGCCGTGTTCATCCTCGCCCATCTCTTTCGCAGCCAGCGAGAGCCGACGTGCCTGAAGGCCGCCGACGCCGACGACGACGGAACCGTCAACCTGACCGATGCCGTCTACCTCCTCAACTTCCTCTTCCTTGGCCGCCGGGCTCCCCCGCTGCCGTTTCCCGATTGCGGCATCGACCCGACGAACGACGAGTTGACGTGCGAGACGCCCCCCGGCGACTGTCAGCCATAGTCCGCGTCGGAGCCAGCTGGTCAGCACCGGCCTGGTCCGTCGATCATGGCCGGGCCGGTTGTCAGGCGCTCCCGTCACCAGGCGTGACTCGCCACGATCCAGGCCACGGTCGGGCAGGAGCTCACGAAACGTGTTGCAGCACACGGATCTTCAGGCGCGAGATCAGCTCATGGCTCGAGAGCACGGAATGCGCCTCCGGGGCCAGCAACGCTCGATAACAAGAGCGCCGCTCCTTCCTTCCCGGGACTGGGTCCTGCCGAACGTGCACGCTTCATCGGACACATGATGTCGTGCTCTCCGGCGGGGCGAAGAACCTGAAGTCGACGACACGTTCGTCTCGAGAAAGCGGAAGGGCGCTCCGCGTGCAGACCAGCGACTCCGTAGAAAACACGCGCGTTCCCGGCCGAGCTACTGACGCGGAGGATGCGCACGCACCGCCTCCTCGTTGACCTCCGTTCCCCAGCCCGCGCCCGCTGGCAACGTGAGATACCCGTCGTCAACGCTCGGCAAGACCGTCACGAGATCGTCGTGCCAGGGCACGGTGTCCAGATCGATCTCCATGATCCTGAAGTTCGGCGCGACCGCACAGAAGTGCGCGTTCATCATGGTGGCGAGGTGGCCGTAGAAGTTGTGCGGCGCGATGTTGACTTCATGAATGTCGGCCAGCGAAGCGATCTTGAGCGACTCGGCCACACCGTTCCACGGTGTGTCGATGATGGCCACGTCCATCGATTCGTGATCGAAGTACGGCTTGTAGTCGCGTCGTCCGAACAGGCATTCTCCGGAGGCGATGGGAATGCTGGTCCGGCTACGGATGTAGTGCAGCGCCTCGGGACTGCGCGTGTCGATCTCGACCCAGAACAGGTCGTAGGGCTCCATACTCCGGGCCATCTGCAGGAACCCGGTCGTCTTGAAGTTGAAGTTGAGGTCGACGAGGATATCCATCTCTGACCCCGCACCATCTCGGAGCGCGGCCAGCTGATCACACATCGCGGCGACGACCGAACGCTCGGCGTTCAAGGCCGGAAACCCCTCCCCTCGAAAGAACCCCGGCGAATGCAGGCGAGGGTTCTCGTCCAGTATGAAGACGTTCGTCTTCAACGCCGTGAAGCCAGCCCTGACGACTTCGCGTCCCAGCTCGACGACGTCGCTCAGGGACCTCACAGGCGGTATCTGCATCTCGTCGGGCCAGGCCAGGCGGTAGGTGCCGCAATGCGACCAGTAGAGGCGAATCTTCTCCCGGACGGGTCCCCCCAGCATCTCGTAGACCGGAATCCCCAGCGCCTTCGCCTTGATGTCCAGCAAGGCGTTCTCGATCGCGCCGATTGCCTGCTGCACAACGCCCCCGCTCGCCTGACGCCTGACGGCGTAAAGCGACGCGATCAGAGATTCGTAGGGACGCGGGTCATTGCCGATGAGAAGGGGAGCGAGGTGCTCAATAAGCGAAGTGACACCCCTGCCTCCGAATGACTCGTTGAACTCGCTCCATCCGACGAGGCCCTCGTCCGTACTGATCTTGAGGAAGTCCAGGCTACGGAACCCACCGTCGGCATGCATGCACTCCATGGATGTGATTTTCACGTCCGTACCTCCAATCGCTGGACTATGGGATCAGCACAGTTGCTCCGGGCGTCTTTCGACCTTCAAGATCGCGATGCGCTCGAGTCGCGTCAGCCAGCGCGTAGGTCTGATGGATCTCGACCTTCACGATACCTTGATCGATGACCCCGAACAGTTCAGCGGCGTTCGCGGTCAACGCCTCTCGCGTGGCGGTGTAGGTGGCCAGCGTCGGCCGCGTCAGAAACAGCGAGCCGCGCGAGGTAAGCTCGTGCACCGCCATCGGCGGGACCGCCCCCGAAGACTGGCCAAAGGTAACCATCAGTCCGAGCGGCCTCAGGCAATCGAGCGATCCCTGGAACGTGTCGCGGCCCACCGAGTCGTAAACAACCGGCACGCCCTCGCCGCCGGTCAGGTCACGCACTCGTTCGACGAAGTTCTCCCGGCCGTAAAGAACCGGGTGGTCGCAACCGTGCGACCTGGCGAGCGCCGCCTTCTCTTCCGTGCTCACCGTGCCTATGACCGTCGCCCCGAGATGCTTCGCCCACTGGCAAACGAGCAGACCGACTCCACCGGCCGCCGCGTGTATCAGGATGGTGTCACCGCGTTGAACCTCGTAGGAGCTGCGCAGCAGATACTGCGTCGTCAGTCCTTTCAGCATCACGGCGGCGGCTTGCCGGTCGTCGACGGTATCGGGCAGCTTGATCAGCCGATCGGCCGGCACCAAGCGATCCTCGGCGTAGCTGCCCAGTGGCCCACCGGCATAGGCCACGCGGTCACCGATCTGAAACTCCGACACATCCGCTCCGAGCTCGGTGATCACCCCGGCGCCTTCCGTGCCGATGACCGTCGGCAGCTTCCCCGCCGGATAGAGCCCACTGCGAAAATACGTGTCGACGAAATTGAGGCCGACGGCAGTCTGGCTCAGACGGGCTTCACCGGAGCGCGGAGCGCCGACATCGACGTCCTCCCATCGCAACACCTCGGGCCCACCCGTCTGGTGAATGAGTATGGCCTTGGCCATGGTGTGACACCTTCGTCGTTTGCCGTTGATTGATCACAGGGCGCTTCCGTCATCAACCGCTGTCAACGTCGAGAGTCAAGCGTTCCGACGGCGGAATCCATGATGCGGTTGCTCGCTCACCGGTTCGGCGCTTCGGCCGGCAAGAGTTGCCAGGCCAGGGTGACTCGCTCCCGACCGCGAGACATGAGCAGATTCCTCACGTGAGGATCCGTCGGCGGCCACTTGCCACGCGAGCTCCTCCTCCACGGGAGCCTGGATCGTGCCGAGCAAGACCGGGTGGCGGAAACGGAAACGGCCGCGGACCTCCAGGCGCGAGCACTGCATCTGAGCACGCCCGACCGGGCGAGCAGCGTGACGGGGATCGGAGCGAGGGAACGAGCTGCAGCCTACGTGGCCCCGCCGTCTCCGTCCTCTCATGGCTTCATCGTGCTCTCCTCGTGAATGACTCGACCGTCTCGTGATTCCGTCAGCCGAACGTCGACGGTCTCGCCGCTTCCCTCGAAGCCGGCGATCTCGATCTCCTGGACCCTTCCGTTCTCGAGCTCTACTCGCAGATGGTCGGCCGATCTGGCGGTGACCTTGCGCACCAGAGGACCCTTCTCGAACGGCTCGATCACGGTCAAGAAGCGCGCCGACGTCCCCTTCACACGCGCACTGTAGACCCGTCGCTGGTAATCGAGGACGTCAACACCGTACGGATAGTCGGCTCCGAGCGAGATCCGGAAGCGGACAGCGTCGAGACCCGTGAGGTCGATGGCGATGAGCCCGTTGCCCTTCGGCTGCGCCGGGAGAGTCTCCTTGAAGTGACGCCCCTGGATGATGACTTCGCCTCCCCGGTAGTCCTTGCCGGTGACCACCGGATCACCCGCATCCGTCTTCCTGCGAATCCCGTCGAACGCGATCTTGCCCCTCGCCTCGAGGTCGGAGAGCTTGATCTCGGTCCCATCCGCTGTCTCGATCTGCCCGCCAGCCCAGAACAGGCCGTCCACTCTCGTATTCACGAACCCACCGTGTCCCCTGCGGTCTTCGCTCCGAGTCTGGAGCTCGATAACCTTGCAGCTCTCCAGCGAAATATCGATCTCTTCTCGCCCGAGGATCCAGGGAGAGAATTGACCTGTGGCGGAGACTTCGCCGTCGACGAGAACTCGATACTCCGTGTACCCGATCCGGCCGCGCAATTCAGGAGCTGCGCCGACCATCAGCTCGGCTCGAGGAGGCCAGGCGGAGTAGACATCCATGTGGAGCTTGCCGCGCTTACCACGAAGCGACCTCCAGTTGAGATGAGATCGGTCGTCGTAGATCGTCACGAACTCGGCCTTCGACGTCCCGTTCTTCGTATACCACGCGCAATCGGTGATGAGCTGGGCGGGAAGCGTCGGATCGGTGCCCATCTGATCCGTGTGTCGGAAGAACCGCACACCTCCTCCCGTGATCTCCTGAAATCCCCGGATCTGAAGCAAGTTGTCGAATACGTGCGGATCGTCGCCGCGTAGATAGTCGGCCAGAACGACGTAGTCGTCGGTCACGACCATCAAGCGTCGCTGCAGAACTCGCTCCGAGTACTCACCGATGCTGGCCGGTTCCGGTTCCGGATCCGGAATCGGCACGTGAACGTCCTCGAGTCGCGCCCTCTCCGCACCGGAGTAGACGGGAGTCTCTTCCGGCTTCCGGTTCTGACGACGCATCTGGAGTCCCATGTACGGCGGGTTGCACCATCGAGCGTTCGTTTCAACCGCTGCCACCTGCATCTTCTGACTCGAGTGAAAGAGAAGCCGGCGCGACTCGACCGGTTCCTGATTCTTCGAATCGACGACGACCATGTTGTGGTTCATCGAGCTCTGCACGAAGAACCCGTACATGAAGCTGGCGTAGCTGTACCAGAGACCATGCCCGCTCATGTAGAAGCTGCGATCGTGCCGCTTGAGCGAGTTGAAGTTCGTGCGGTCAAAGTGGCCGTGGTAGGCACCGTGTGTCCCGTACTTGAGCGTCGTCGCGATCTGGTCGGCAGGGGCGCGGCCAGGCGTTTGCGACCGCAGCGTGATGAATCCGATGCCGTCCGAATAGACGGAGCGTCGACCGATCTCCGGAGTGTCCTCCGGTAGCTCAGGAACTCCGTAGAGAAGATTGCGCCCGCCCGAGTACTTGATGAGCGAAGCGTACTCGGGCTTTCGATACATCATGTACGCGAGCTCGAAGGCCTCCCCGTCGGTGAAGGTCCACTCCCCGGCGTCGTTCGCTGCGAACATCCAACCGTCGTGGGCGACATGGTGCAGGAAGGAGTCCCAGAGCATGTCGAGCGTGATCACGGGTTTCGGATGCTTGCCGAACTTCTGGAACGGTTTTCCGCCGTGCTCTCGCTTGCGTGTCTCGACGTCCTCGGGCAGTCGTCGGAACTCCTTCGAGTAGCCGGGAGTGAAATAGTGGTCGATCAGGTTGACACCGAAAGGTTCGGCGGCGAGAGCCATCTTGCAGATGTAGCGAGAGACCCAGACGTTGTAGTTCACCGAGCCCTCGTACCACCAGCCGTCCGGCATGATCCCGTTGGCGATGTTGTCGTAGACGCCGTCGGAAGCGTGGAGGAAGTGCTCGAACCAGGCGAAGTCCTGGACGGCAAGAGCGAGGGTGAATCCGCAGCGCGCCTCCTGGAGCTCGAGGTTGGCGACGCCGGACAGCCGGACGTGTCTCATGCGCTCGCGAAAGGCATCTTCGATGCGCGTCTGCTCCTCTTTCGACAGGACCCCCGAATCCTGGATCATGTCGTAAATTTCGGCGGCCTGGATGAGGTGTTTACCGCTTTCCTCCGCCGAGATGCCCCGCCTGGCTCGCTCCGCGTACGCTCTGTCGCGAGTGATCTGCCACGCCACGGCGAAGGGCCAGTAGCTCTCGGGCCGGTTGTTGTGCGGCTTGAAGTCCGTGTAGCGCTTCAGTTCTTCCTTCGCCCACTCGTGCTCCTCGACCTTCTTGCGGATGGCGTCCCAGCGCTCCGGGGTGTGGACCAGATAGGGATGGGGGAGCTTGCGACCCGTGATGAGCTCGAGTTCGCCGCCACGCCCCCCGTTGGCGATCGCGACGATCTTCTGCCGCTCGCGTCCACCCGGCGGGACGCGGTCGGTCACATTGACACGAACTTCGCAGGAGCTCGTCTCGCCCGGTTCGAGGAGTACCTTGCGCGGCGAAATCGTCGCCCGCATGACGTGCTTGCTGTACGGAGAATGCGAGAGGACAACCGCCTGGGGGCGATCGGAACAGTTCAAGACCTCGAGTCGGTACTCGACCGTCTCGTTTTCCTCTCCGACGCGCGATCTCGAAGCCGAGTAGAGCTTGAGCCTGGGAGCCTGGATCACGCGAACTCGCTGGAGGATGATCCTGCCCGGCTCCCCGCCCGCGAACTTCCCGCGGATCGAAATCTTCTGGATTGCATAAAACGTCTCGAGAAACGGGTAGTAGTGGTCGAACGCCGTGAAGGGAATCTCGATCGTCTCCGCTCCGCTCCCTGCGATCGAGAATGCGGCCCGCGTCGTCGAGCTCGAGCTCCGGTAGCTGCTTTTTGCCGTCAGCGGGGGAGTGCGCAGGACGATCTCTCCTTCGAAGATCCGTCCCTCCGGTATGATGACATCGAGCCTCAGCCCGAAATACTCGGACCAGTCGTTGACGGACGTACGGGAGAACCGCGCCTCACCCGGAATCGAGAGGACCGCGCCGTCGTCGGACGGAGCGAGCCCCTTCCAGCCTTCGAGCGTCTTCAAGTTCCCGATGTCGTGCCAGGGTTCGAGCGAGGTCTGCGATCCCCGGGGAATCATGCCTCCGCTCCGGAAGCCGTCACTGCAGAGCGTGGAGTCGAGGCGGAGCAGGCAGAGCACAAGGCTGACGAGCGCGGTCAGGGGTTTTCTCATGCGGGCGAGAGCTCTGGAGTGCGTTTCGAAGCCGACCGGGTCGCGGCGGAGAACCACCGTAAGACTGACGCGGTGGAGTTGCCAGATCGGTTTGCCGGTCCGGCTGTCGGACCTTGCAGGGACGATCCTGACGTTGCGCCGGTCCGCTCCCGTGGTGTTCACGAGTACCGACGATCCTCGCGTGGCATCGCGAGCTCGTCGCCGGGCAGCCGGGCTTCAACCGCGGACCGAGATGCGGACGTCCTGTTGTGGACAGGACCGTCGTGGCTCCAGGATCACGGCGGGCCCGGGAGAACCCGACGTGGGGCCGGGCCCTGTCACCGCGAGCGGAATCGCCAGGAGGTCGGGAGCGAGCTGCCCGTCGCTGGCGGGACCCGCCCGAGCGGCGCGACGAACAGGTGCGGCGAAGGTCGCGGGGGGGCCGCGCGGGGGGCGGCGGGCGGGCGGCGCGGC
>CAYMLL010000109.1:8784-21806 GCA_964390645.1 uncultured Planctomycetia bacterium
TGCCGTGCTAGGCCGACCCGGGGTAGAGGGGCGGGGGGGACCCGCCGGTGGGGGGCGACTATCTGGTGGGGTTATGGTGGGGGCTGCCGGGCTTGTGTCTGTCGTCGCCGGGCAGCCTGACTCTTGACTCCACCTTCAAACTTCCGCATGCCGGGGTCGCTCCGGTCTCGGGACAGGACGCGCGACGCCTGACGGAGGAAGCACGGCTCGGGCTCCGGAGCCCGGGTTCACGAGTTGCACACAGGTGACTGCACGGCGCAGTCGAGCTCGTCGTCGTCCGCAGGATCCGGACCGCAGTCGGCCGCGACATAACCGGGCTCCGAAGGTACCGGCGCGCCAGGCGACGAGCCGCCGGTGAACAGGTAGCTGAACACTACGATCGCATCGCTGATCTCGAGCCCGCCGCTGTCGTCCGTGTCAGCTGCGTCCATGCAGCCCGGCGACAGGCCATCGGTGAACAGGAAGTTGAGAGTGACGAGGCCGTCGGTGAGGTCGATGCTGCCGCTGGAATCCGAGTCGCCGCGGACGAAATTCCGGAGGCAGCAGAAAGACACCGGATCCGGCTCTTCAACGCTGATCGAGTTTCCGGCCACGTCGGTGACGGCGTTCCGGATTCGGGCCTCGCCCGGGCCGAGGCACCCGACCAGGCGAATCGTCGAGCAGTGACCCGGCTGCGCGGGAGCCAGGCAGTCGAATCGAATTCGGACGAGCTCGTGCGTTCCTGGCGGAATGACGACCGCTTCCGGAGCGCCGGGATCCGGGGAGAGGGTCCAGCCGATCGTCAGGCCTGCCTGCGTTGGAAACTCGACACAACCGTTGTCCGGATCGAGGTCGACGTCCAGAGGCTCGACGTCATCGCCGGGCGAGGGCAGATTCTCTCCGAGGGTGACGGAGGCGGGCAAGAGCACGGCGGGATCGTACAGTAGCCCCAGCTCGCCGGCAGTCACGGGAAACTCCGTGGAGAGGATCACCGAGAGGTCCGCGCCGACCTGACGCAATTCGACATGAGGCGCAGGGGGCCGTGCGAACTCGACACCCGCGAGAGAGATCGTGTACGCGAAGTGCGGAGCCACGATCTGCGCCCCGTCCCAGCCGACGATCGGTCCGTCGCCACCGGGCCCGGTCGGGCCACCGGTTCGGTAGAATCCCTCCCCCTCGCCGACTTCGACGATGTGAGGAGGATCACCGGGAAAGATGCGGCTCGGCGAGCGGTCCGGGTCGTCGTGGCTGCTGATCGGATCGTTGTCGAAGACTGCGATGGCCAGATAGTAGGTTCCCGGCTCCTGTGGCGAGAACTCGTGGCCGGCAGGCAGAGCCGACAGGATTCCGACACTGTCGTCGTTACAGATGACACCGAAGCCGGACTCGTCGAACAGAAACAACTGCGTATCGATCGGCTCGTGACCGGATACGTACGCCGCGTTGCTGACCGTGGCCGAGAACGCGGCGGGATCGACGATCCGCACAGTGAACATGTCGACAGCGTCGAAGGAAGGACTGCGACCACCGAGCTCACCTTCGATCTCGAGCAGCGTTCCCAGCCCCTCGACGACCTGACCGGCCGGAAGGTCCGCGGCGTCGGTGGTCTCGACCCAGGTCGTCGCCACGAGCGTTTCACAAGCCAGCATGGTGACGAGGATCAGAATGGACGTTTTCGTCATGACGACCTCCTTGGCTCAGAGAGCAGTAGCACAGCGATCCATCGCTCTCGCGGCCATCGTAAGGCGTTACGGTGGAGAAACCCACGCCGGCTTCCCCGCTCGGCAGCTCCGTCAACCCTGTCCCGGGCCGTGGAGACTCTGCGCTGCCGGAACTCCGGGCGCTTCCGCCGTCACAAGCTCACGGAACAGGGATCACTCGTTCTGCGTTCTACCTGGCTGTCTGTCGACGAGACGATCGATTACAAGAAAACGGAGCTTCTCGCGCACGGGCAGGGATCGTCGACCTGGATCGACCTCCCGCCCCCGCCCTGTCGAAGAACTCGACCCGGCTCCGAGCTCACCGGTCGCCGCTGCTTCCAGGCTGCAGGCGCGCCCACCGGCACCGTCGTCCCTGGGCACGATTCACCCGTGGCAGCCCTTCACCGTGACTCTCCCGGGTCGGCCTGCTCGGAAGACCATGGACCCCGGTCAGTCCCGGCTGGACGGAGCTCGGTCAGGCAAGTCGCATCGGCCGAGGTGGATGGACTCGCTTCCCGCCGGAGCGCTGATGTCGGTCTGGACCGGCTGATTCGAGGGACGCGGTCATCACGAATCGTGGCCGGTCCCGGAGCGTTCGAGTATCGTGGCGTCACGGGGTCCACGTAGTGGTCGTCGGCTTGCCCCTGCTCGAAGGTCGATCGAGACCGTATCGACAAATCGGCGGGTGAACCTCTCTCACCCCTCGATCCTCAGCTTCCCCTTCGATCACGACGAAGTCTTCGCGGAGACGTGAAACCCATGGGCGAGACACGGTTGCTCACCGTCCTCATCGCGCTTCTCTTCCATCCGGCTGGCGTCATCGACGACGCCGAGTCGCAACAGGACGAGTTCTTCAAGCCTGACGAGATCCAGACCATCCAGCTCGAGGTCGAAGCGGCGGACCTCGAGCGGATGAACGACGCGTTGCCGGAGCGGATCTACGTTCCGGCGAGGTTCCGCTGGCGCGACCGTGTGCTCGATCGTGTCGGTCTTCGCTACAAGGGCAACAGCTCGTCGAACCCCCGACAAAGGCACAAGCGGAGCTTTCTGATCAAGTTCTCCGAGTACGTGAAGGGACAGCGTTTCCTCGGTCTTCGCCGTGTGGCACTCGACAACGGCGTCCAGTTCGGCAGCCTCTTCAGCGAGCGGATCATCAGCGACATCTTGCGCGAGGTGGGCGTTCCTGCGTCGCGCACGAACTACGCACGTCTCACCCTGAACGGAGATAATCTCGGCGTGTACGTCAACGTCGAGCGTATCGATCGCGCCTTTGTCGAGAGCCGTCTCGGCGACGCAAGGGGCGTGCTCTACAAGGTCCACGACGGTGGCCCCGGAGCCGATCTGAGCTACATCGGTGACGACCCGCTGCTCTACGCGAAAGCGTTCGAGGTCAAGGCGGGAAAGGCGGACGCGCAACTCGCCGACCTGGTGAAGTTCGTCCGCGAGATCCGCGACACGCCGGACAAGGACTTCGCGAAGCGCCTCCGACAGACCTTCGACGTCGACACCTTCCTCTGGCAGATGGGTGTCCTGCTCCTCTCCGGGGCCTTCGACCAGTACACCGGCTGGGGACCGCACAACTACTACCTCCACCGCGAAGGCGCGACCGGTCGTTGGCGATACCTGACGTGGGACCTCGACGTCGGCTTCGCAGACCGCGCTTTCGGACGTGTTCCGGTTCTCGATGGCTGGCACGCCGCCTGGCCGGTGCCGCGAACTCCGAGGCCGCTCCTCGAGCGGATCGTCGCTGACAGAGAGCTCCTGAAACTGTACCGCGAGCGGGCGAAGACCCTGCTGGAAACCCACTTTCGGCCCGAGGAGCTCGGAGCGCGTCTCGACCGGCTCCACGCTCTTATCCGGAGCGATCTCGAGAAGGACCCGTTCCCGAAGGGCCGGGTCACCAACCCGTCGGATCGTTCGTATGACGATGTCGTCACGTCGATGAAGGAGTTCGCCCGTCGACGTCATGAAACGGCCCGCGAGCAGCTCGCACGCCCCGGAAAGAGGCCGGATCCGGTTCCGTCCGGGCGCAGACCGAGGTCGCAGCGGCGAGGCAGCGGCCCACGACCGGGTAGATCATCCGATGACGCTCCGAGCGAGCTTGTCGTGAGTCGCCACACCGAGAGCACGGTCGAGCTCTCCTGGAAGGACAACGCGACGGGTGAGCAGCTCTCCGTCGTGCAGCGGTGCGAGGGCGCCGACTGCAAGAGGTTCGAGAACCTGAAGGGCATCCCCGGCGAGAACGTCACTTCGGCGGTCGATACTCGAGTCGAAGCCGGGAGAACGTACCGGTACCGCGTCTTCGCCGTGAAGCCGACGGCGGGCGGCGCCGTCGGGACAGGCGTGTCGAATGTCGTGACGGTGCGGGTCGGCGGGAAGGGACCGTGAGAAGCGAGGCGCGGAAGATCGCCGCGGCGCCCCTCGGTATCGCCGGTCTCGTGACCCGGAGTGGGCCGGGCAACTTCCGTATGGCGGATTCCCCTCATACGCGCCGCGGTGCTGCCTCTCACGACCTTCAGGCCTTCGCTGAACGGTGATCGACCACTAGTCGTCGAACCGGCTCACCCGAACGCTGTCTCCGCCCCGATCTCGTGAACGAGGCGGACGGAGGGCGGCTCCGTCGACATCGCCGGGCGTCGGAGATACGATCACACCGGGTTTCACCTCTTCTTCCAGTGCTCGAGAACGGAGAGTTTCGATGCAACGCGGTCAGATGGTTCTCAACGTGAACTTTCTCCTGCTCGTCGTGGTTGCCGGGTGTGTCGCGGTCGCTCATCAATCGGACGCTCCGGAGTCGACCGGAGCGCTTCAGAAGTGGCAAGAAGGCAAGGGCTGGGGATGGGTCTGGGGAAAGGACGACGAGGTCGGCTCGCTCAACGAGATGAACGACGCCTCGCGTCTCGCGGCGATGCGTGTCGTGAAGCAGGGAAAGGTCTACGACCTCGGCGTCGCCTACGATCGCACGTCGTACAAGTGGCCAGGTCACAGTCCAGGGGAGGTCATCGCGTTTCGCACGCCCGAGGGCGTCAAGCGCCAGGGAGATCTACCCGCGATCATCGACAACAACCGGTCGAGGACCGCGTGGCACAGCTGCGCACTCTTCGTGAACGACAACGTCGCCACGCAGATCGACGGGCTGGCACATGCGACGCAGGGTGATGATGACCACTGGTACAACGGATTCACCGAATCGAGATGGGGTGGCAACTGGGGACCGCGCAAGTGCGACGCATCGACGATCCCTCCGATCGTCGCACGCGGAGTGATGATCGATGTCGCCGGGGCCAAGGGCGTCGACGCGCTCCCCTCGAATTACGAGATCACCGTGAAGGACCTCGAGGCGGCTCTCGAAGCTCAGGGAGTGGAGCTGCGAGGAGGAGATGTGGCTCTCGTGCGCACCGGCACGCTCCGGTACTGGGGAGAATCCGGCGCGGATCACGAGAAGATCGACCAGCACGACTCGGCCGGCCTCGGCCTCGACGCGGCGAAGTGGCTAGTCGAACAGCACGGCGCTATGATGATCGGCGCGGATACGAGCGGCATGGAATACAAGCCGAAGGAGGCCGCCACCAGGGCCTACCGCGAGAAGTACGGGTCGTTCATGCCCGTGCACAACTACCTGCTGATCGAGCAGGGCGTGCACATCGCCGAGTTCCACAACCTCGAGGAGCTGGCGAAAGATCGCGTGTACGAGTTCTGCTACATCTGCGCGGTCAACAAGATCCGCGGCACGACCGCAGGGTTCGCGCTGAGGCCGGTGCCAATCCGCTGACGTTCGCTCCCCGACGAAGGTCCGTATCACCTCCTGCCCACCAGGGGAGGAGCGTCGAGTCCGACCCACGGGGCCTCGACCGCCGACCCCTTCGCGCCGGTGATCTCCATGGTTCCGGGCTCTCCCTGCCGATGTTTCTCCGGAGGGGATAGCCGTCGTGACCGGGGGCACGCCCGGCGGCGCGACGTGGAAGATCCGGAGACGGTAGAGCGCGTTGCAGTGTAGATGAGCGTCGAGCAGGGACCCGGTCGACGGCGCAGCGGGGACGGGCTCCGGAGGCCGCGTTGTCGAGCCTCGGACGGGTGTTGCGATCAACCGCGCGGGCGGAGCTCTCGAAGAGCTTGCGGGTTGCGGCGGAGATCGCGCGGCGGAGATCGCGCGGCGGAGATCGCGCGGCGGAGATCGCCCTTCGACTTCCTCTCGAGCAGGAGGACCTTCCACGACATCTGCCGCAACCGTGAAGGCTGGCCCGACGTACGAAACGTCGCCAGGAACCTCTGCGAGCACGAGCTCCGCCCGCGCGGTCGCACGCTTGCAGCCCCACGACAGGCCCCCCGTCCGGGGCCTGCAGGACAACGAGATCACCGTGTTCCCCTCGGCGGTCAGTTCGCCAGGTCCACGGCGACGATTTCCGTGTCATTCCGGATGTACGCCGTGCGCTGGGCGTAGGCCGGATGACTCCAGAGGACCCTGTGACCCTTGGCGAATTGTGTCGGCTCGAGCACGTGCATTCGCCCCAGATCCTCGTAGCCGTCTGCCGTCAGCCTGGCCATCAGCAGATCACCCGTCTCGCTCATCACGAGGTAGCGATCGGTATCGCGGATACGAGTCAGAAACGCGGTCCCTTCCTTCACGAACCGGGTCTCACCCGGCTTGGTCGCTTCGAACGTCTCCCAGAGTCGCTCGCCGTCCTCACCGCGTGCCGCGATCAATCTTCCGCTCTGATGATCCGTGCCGTAGATCACACCGTCGACAAACAGCGGGGTCGCGTTGGCAGCCTGGATGCTCGAGCTGCCGCGTTTGCCGCGCCAGAGTTCCTTCACCGCGGGCTGATCGCCGGCCAGCTCCACCATGATGGAGCCGGTGTTTCCCGTGATGAACATCTTCTTGCCTTCGACCGTGGGACGGCAAATCGACATGTCGTACGCAGCCCGGAACGGAACATCCCAGTAGCGTGAGCCATCCTTCGGGTTCAGACTCGCGACCGCCCTGGCGTGAAACACGATCAGCTGCCGTCGGCCGCCGGCCTCGATGATGGTGGGTGGCGCATAGCCGGCTCGTGCATCGAGCGCTTTCCAGCGGGTTCTTCCGGTCAACTTGTCGAATGCGACGACAGCTTGCCCGTCACCACCGACCATCGTGTAGAGCAGATCGTCAACGATCAGAGGGTGACTCGCAAATCCCCACATCTGCACCTTGGCACCGAAGTCGCGCTGAAGATGGCGGCTCCAGACAACCTTGCCGTCCTCCACCTGCAGACACTTCAGGTCGCCTTCGCTCCCCAGAAGGTAAACTCGATCACCGTCGATCTCGGGCGTACACCGAGGACCGTATGGATAGTCCACGGTGTAAGTGCACCGGTAGGAATGTTGCCAGAGTTGCTCGCCTGTTCTCTCATCGAGAACAAGCAACCGCTCCTTTCCATCGACCTTGCCACCCTTCAGAGAGTTCGCGACCTTCGCCCCGTCGTTTCTGCGGAAGTCGTGAACGAAGACCCGGCCGGCAGCAACCGCCGGGCCGGCAAAGCCACCGTGGATCGGCTTCCGCCACTTCACCGGCAGTCCTTCAGGCGGAACTTTGCTGACGATTCCTGCTTCGCGATACACTCCGTCGCGTTGCGGCCCCATCCAGCCTGGCCAGTCGTCCGGGCGAGCTACGACCGGAGCGAGCAGAACGCCGATCAACGCAAGATGGACTCGAGCGATCATGGGATCCTCTCGCAAGCCGGAAACACCAAGAACGCGAGCCTGGACATTCGACCCGTCGCCACATTATAGGCGCCATCGAGTCACCTGGAGAAGTCGTTACTGCCATCGAAACGAGCGATCTGTCCCGCCTGTGTGGCGGGTGGCGTACCCCACGACGCGTTCTCCCTGCGTCGTGAATGGCCAGGTTCGTCTCGCCATGGATCTTGCCGTGCTGCCGACGCCGGCCGTGGCTCAGTCGAGCGCTCCACGACTCGACGCGCCCCGCCCAATCCGTGTCGGGGCGGCGAAGCTCCGACGGAGAATCAGGGGAAGTCGCGACGCACGGCCGGGTCGTGGAGCTCGGACAGCTCGCGAGGCCGTGGGCTCCGGTCGGAGCCGTGTCGACGGCCGTCCGTCAGACAGCCCCCAGCGGTTCTGCCGGACACCCCGCTGGCCGGTCACTCGAGTATCCGGCCAGCACGAGCGACCGCTGATGGTCAACGCGCCGATTCACTCTCGGTGTCAGCGAGCGTCCAGCCGCACCTCGTCTCCGACGACCTACTCCCAGTCGCCGAACCGCTTGCGCCAGGCATCGATCTTGCCACTCAGGTCTTCCCGGTGAGTCTTGTAGTAGATCGCGCCAGAGACCAGCGCCGCGCCGACGACGAGAACGAGGATGCCGACCGCCGTCATCTGCGGGCTTCGTTCCAGACCCGAGAGCGAACGGTAGAGAATCGAGGCGAGGCTCACGACGACGCCGGCGAAGCCCAGCGTGAGGTACATCCGGACGCGCAGGAAGCCACCGAGCCCCATCGCCAGCAGCGACATCAGCAACACGGTCACGTGGGCCGCAACCGGGTACATCGGATCGAGTAGCGCGTAGTAGGCCGAGCTGCCGAGCATCGCCAGCACGGTCACGAAGCGGATCGAGTTGCGCTGCGGCGCCGCCAGTCGATTTCGGAACAGTTGCAGCAGGATCAGGATGCCGACCCCGACCGGTATGACGTAAGCGTGAATCACGTGCAGGTCCAGCTTCGACCAGAGCACGATCAGCACGAAGCTGACGAAGCCAAACACCGCGAGGATGTTGTACGGCGACTCCCGATCGTCCTTGCCGAGGAACCCGAACATCAGGCTGTGCAGCCCGACGACCAGGAGAGCGACGTTGGTGCCAAGATCGTTCGCCAGGGTGACGCCGATCGAGATCACCGGCAGGACGAGCAACGACACGGTCAGCGGCAGGTTGACCGATCGCGATCGGGGCCCGTACAGCTGCTTGGTGCTCGTCAAGGCGAAGGCGACGATGAGGCTCGCCCAGACGTCGTACTCCGGCGTCCAGTAGTTCGTCGTCAACATGAGCTGGCGGCGAATTGCCATGAAGAACGCGACGACGCAGAATTCCATGACAGCGAACATCAGCGCGGACCGCATGGCCTGGGAAGCACTCCAGGCGGTCCACGCCAGGGCGGCGTAGATCACACACATCAGTCCGAGCTCGCGAGCCGCGAGGGCCTCGTTGTAGTTGAGCACCTGGATCGCCCCGGTCCCCAGCAAGGCGAGGGCCGCGCTCGCCAGCAGCAGATGGGTGCCCCGGTCACGCAGCAGGGTCGCGATCTGCAGTGCCAGGGTCGCAACCTTGCCACGAGCGGCATCGATCTGAACGGCGAACAGGGTCCGGCAGGCGTGACCGAAGACTCCGGTGAGCCAGATCACGAGAGCGGTGAACAGAACCGGCCAGCTTTCGAACCAGGCCCGGGTCGGATCGAAGCCGGGCTCCTGGTAGACCGCGTTGAACTGGCTGAAGTACGCCAGCCAGCACGGCGCCGCCAGGAGCAGCCCGACGGCGACTCTCTCGGAGCTCGTCGCCGCCGCCGGGCCCGGTCGCGGCGAGGCGAGTGCCATCAAGGACAGGATCGCGATCGCCCACAGCCCCGTGGTCGAGGCCGGATGCTGGACGAGCACGTGCAGGAAGACGAGACCCGCGAGCGCGGCGAGGCCGGCACCAAAGCCGGGGCGTCGGCCGATTCCAGGCACCGTCCACGCAAGCACCAGGGCCGCGGCCCAGATCCCCAGCAACACCCAGACGATGTGCTCCCGGTCCAGGTAACTCTCGACCCAGAAGTCGGCGTGCAGTGCGAGCATCACCTGGACACCGGCGACGATGTAGTACCACACCTGCCGCCGCAGCACGCCGTGGTGCAGCGCGATCGACGCCGCACCGAGCAGCAGCGGAGCCACCACGACCGTATCGCCGCCGTGCTCCAGGATGCCGATCAAGGCCAGGATCTGCGTGGAGGCCAGGAGAAAGGTCCCCCAGGCGCCCCGCAGCGTCGACCACTGCTCGTCGTCGATGGCGCCGAGCATCGTGAGCCCTGACTTGATCGGAGAGCGCTGCGTGGTCGCCGTGGTCCAGAAGTGCCCCGACAGGATCGCCGCCCAGCCCGCCGCCGCGTGGTGCTCGAAGGGACGCAGATCCGGCACGGCGGTGACCGCAAAGAAGCTCCCGACCATCAGGGCGAGCCCACCGTAGAATCCCAGCCAGTAGCCGCCGCCGATCCCGTGCAGCCGCAGCAGGAGAAGGCCGATGACGATCACATAGGGCGATCCGACATGGTAGTGGGCGGTCTGTACCGCGGCGTCCGGGAAGAACACGAGCTGGAACGCCGCACGCGATGCGTAGAGAGCCAGGACCAGGCAAGCGAGCGCCGCGGCCGAGTGGCGGTAGCGTTGCGCCAGGGAGTTGCCGTCACGCCAGGCAAGCTCAGCGCGCAGACAGAAGTAGTAGATCGGCAGACTCAGAGCCAGGAGGGCGAGCTGCGGTCCGCGCATCGCGGGAACGAGCAGGGCGGCGCACCAGAGCGCGACGGTCAGACCGAAGTGATAGGCCGCCTCACACGACTCGGCACGTCGCGAATCCTGATCACTGCTCCGCGCGACCTGACGAAAAGCGAGAGCGGCGAGATAGGCGAGCGCACCCGAGACCAGGAACCTGAAGGAGGTGATGTCCTGGAGGTTGTGCCGGATCAGGTAGTTCCCGGTCAGCAAGACGAGAACGGCGCCGGCCAGGGACATGCTCGCCCGGTCCGTCGTGCTCCGCAGACCGTGCCGCAAGGCGATGCGACGGCCGAGAGCGACGAGTATCATCGTCACGACGAGGCCCAGGCAAACGAGGTGGATCTCGGACAGACCCTGCTCGATGAGATACTCGCCGAAGCAGAGCCTGACGACCTGGGCGTTGCCGACCGTCACGGCACCCACGGCCCCGAACAGAATCGCAGCGTTCCTTCGCTGGACCGCGATGAGGCCGAGAGCCGCGGCAGCGATGAACGAGGTGCCGACCTGGCCGATGTCCTCGCGCCATCCGGCCACGACGAGCTGGCAGGCGACCGGCAGGCAGGCCAGGACGCCGGCGGCGCCGAGGACCCAGGGGCGGTAGATCCGTCTCCCGGGAATCTCCGGCCAGGTCCCCGCCACCAGCCGCGGGGCGCGGGTCTGCAGCCGCGAGCCGATGAGCTGCAGCACCGCGAGGCTCGCGGCGAAGCTCGCCAGACGCCAGGGTGTGATCAGGAAGTCGAGCCGTTCGAAGAAGTCCTCGCCCGGATGCAGGCTGTCGCAGAGCCAGCGATAGCCGAGCAGACTCGCGAGCAGCAGGAAGAGCCCGGAGTACCAGACCCGCGCGACCGAGACGACCAGCAAGAAGACCGCCGCCCGTTGTGGTGTCGTCAGCTGATCCGGCTCCATCATCTCGTACGCGAAGAGCACACAGAGCAGTGCCGTCATCGCCGCGACACCGATCTGGAAGGGCCGCACCAGAGCGTGGAGGCGAGCGTGAGCCCGCTTCGACGCCTCGAGCAGCAGGTGGACGACCTGGACCCCGATCAGGAAGCAGAGCAGGGCACCGCAATCACCTCGCCAGGGCAAGCCGTCGAAGTCGGACAGCCAGCCCTCGCCGGAGCCGACCGACAGGGAGAGCGACACGCACAGCGCGAACAGGAACCCGCCGAATTCGGCCCTTCCCCGGCGCATGCCGTGCCACACCAGCTGTGCGGCCAGGAAACCACCCAGGGCCCAGGCCTCGCGCGTGATCGTGCTGCCGGCCACGCTGACCGTCAAGACGATCGCCGCAAGCAGACTACCGTAGCCGAGCACCCCGCGAGTCGGTCGCGACAGCGTCCCCTCCACCCAGTCATGTCGCCGATGCAGGACCACCCGGTAGAACGTGTAACAGACCTGGAGCAGGAGTCCGAAGATCAACACGATCAGCTGCCAGTGAACCTCGTCGAGCAGCTGGTCGCAGAGCAGCGCGATCCCGACTCCCATCCAGATCCACCCGAGGTGCACGGCCGGGCGGACCCGCCTGTCGCCGCGTCCGTACGCCGCCAGCAGCGTCCAGGTCACACCGGTGAGGAAGATCGCGATCGCCGCCCTTGGCGACATGCCCTCGACGAGGTTTCTGAACAGCGTCCACGTCTCGGTGCGGCAGATGAGGAATACCACCGACGCCATCACCGGCCAGGTGAACAGAGTGTGATCGAAACGACGCAGAGGGAAGTCGAAGCGGCCGAGGAAGCGATCGCCGTCTCCGAGCCCCTGCAGTCTCTTCCAGGGTCTCAGGAAGAAGCAGGTGACGGCCAGCCCGAGGGCACTGCAGGCGCTGCCGATACCGGTTCCCCAACCGATGTCGCTGAAGGCTTCATGAAAACGTGCCTTCAACTCCGGGAACAGGACGATGACGATGACGGCCGCCATCGCCGAGGGTACCAGCGAGCGTGAGAAGTAACTGGTGAAGACCAGGGCCGCCGTCATCAGAAGCGGACCGGCGTAGTCCATGGCCTGGCGATACCAGAGCACGTCGCCCGGAGTCCCCCGTTCGATCACGACGCGCAGAATCATGCCGGTCACCGCCAGCACGCCGTAGGCCCAGAGCACGGTGGAGCGCGCACTCCTGGTCAGTCGGGTGGGCAGCAACCAGTTCTGTGCCAGCCAGAGCGTCGACAAGATGGCGATCCCGAACACCATGGTGTTGCCGTGCAGCGAGCGTCCGGCCAGGTCGACGCAGCCCAGATACGGCAGGGACAAGGCCAGCAAGATCATCGCCACGCGCACCAGTCGCAGGCGGTCCTCGCGGTGAGCCAGCCACAGCGAGATGACCGCGGCGACCAGGAGGTAGCCGGCGGTGAGCAGCGGCTCGCTCCGATCGTGCCACTGACCCAGCACCGCCACGACCCCGGTCAGGAACAGCGCGCTCGTCCGCATGCCTGCGGCTGCACGACGGAGATCGTCGTCCTCGCGTCTGCGACCCCGAACACCGGCGACGTGCATGCCGGCGACGATGACGAATCCGAGCGCGGGACGCAGCGTGCTCGGGAACTCCTCGAGCAGGCCGATGGACGCGCCCGCCAGCGCCAGGAAGCTCAGACCGATCCACTGATGCGCCTCGTGTCGCCGACCCCGCGCCTGGTAGAGCCAGACCGCGCCGGCGAGGAAGAAGGCGATGACCCGCGCCCACGACTCGCCCTGGGCGAGCAGGCATCCCAGGAAGATCAAGGCGAAGCCGAGGAAGGACTCGGTCGTGTGCCTGGCCGGATCTTCCCACAAGGCCAGTACACGACGCTCGACGAAGAGCACCAGGCCGCCGGCCATCACCAACATCGCGGAGTAGGT
>CAYMLL010000110.1:0-5397 GCA_964390645.1 uncultured Planctomycetia bacterium
GGTGTGAAGGGTTGTCAGGTGTACGGTAAGAACCCGCCATGGTGCCAGAACGCGAGCGGGCGGGCAAGAGCCGAGGACGCGTCGCAGGGCAACGCGGAGACCGCTCTTTTCCTGTCCCGATCCGCTCGCGCTGTCCGGACCCCTTCGCGGAGCTATCCGCAGACCTCGTGCAGGACGCGCCCGTGTACATCCGTCAGACGCATGTCCCTGCCGCTGAAGCGGAAGGTCATCCGTTTGTGGTCCATCCCCAGCAGGTGCAGCATCGTTGCGTGCAGGTCGTGAAGCTGCGCCCTTCCCTCGATCGCGTGGTAGCCGTAGTCGTCCGTTGCGCCGTGGACGGTGCCACCCTTGATACCGCCTCCCGCCATCCACAGCGAGAAGCCGAAGGGGCTGTGGTCACGGCCGTCGCTTCCCTGCGCGAAGGGGGTGCGGCCGAACTCTCCGGAGAAAATCAGCAGTGTCGAGTCGAGGAGTCCGCGCTGATCCAGGTCCTTGATGAGCCCCGCGATGGGCTGGTCGACGGCGCGGGAGTTGTCGCCGTGGTTCTTCTTGATATTGACGTGCGCGTCCCAGCGGTCGCAGCCACCGATGTGCGGACAGGTGAGCTCGATGAACCGGACGCCCCGTTCGACGAGGCGCCGGGCCATGAGGCACTGTCGGCCGTAGGTCTTCGTGGGACCGAACTTGGCTTCCAGACCGTAGAGCCGACGCGTCGCTCGGCTCTCGCCCTGGATGTCGATGAGCTCGGGAACGGCGCTCTGCATGCGGAAGGCCATCTCGTAGTTGGAGATCGCCGACTCGAGCTGGTCGACCGCACCCATCGTCTCGACGACCCCTCGGTCGAGCTTGCGCATCAGCGCGATCTTGGCTCGTTGCAGCTTCTCTGTCCTCTCCGCTCGCCGGATGTTGGCAAGTGGCTTGTCACCTCCCTTGAAAATCGATCCCTGGTGAGTCGCCGGCAGAAAGCCGTTGTTGAAGTTGTCGAGACCTCCGGACGGAATCAGCCCACCGTCGAGCACGATAAAGCCCGGCAGGTCGTTGCAGGCGCTACCGAGCCCGTACGTTGTCCATGCTCCCATGCTCGGGCGTCCTTGCATTCCGGAACCCGTGTGCAGGAAGAAGTTGGCCGTGTTGTGCTCGGAGAACGGCGCCGTCATCGAGCGGATGATGGCGATCCGGTCGGCGCAGTTGCCGATGTGCGGGAAGAGGTCGCTGAACTCGAGCCCGCTCTCGCCGTGGCGCCGGAACGGCCAGTGCGATCGGTAGACGGTGCCGATGTTGTTGAACTGCGTCGGCTGCATCCTGGCACTGAAGGGCCTGCCGTGCTCGCGATCGAGCCGCGGCTTGGGGTCGAAGCTGTCGGTCTGTGCGACCCCGCCGTCGATGTAGAAGAAGATGACGCTCTTCGCCCTGGGCTCGAAGTGCGTCGGCTTCGGTGCGAAGGGGCTGCCGCGGGCAGCGCGCGCTCGATCTTGCGACAGCATCGTCGCCAGGGCGATGGCTCCAAATCCGTTGGCGCACTGCGCCAGCATCTGACGGCGGGTCGTCGGTCGGAGCTGAAATCGTCCGCAGTGCATGTCGCAGCGCCTCGAGGCCTTCAATCCAGGAAGATGAACTCTTTGACGTTGATCAGCGTGTGACAGAGGTCGATCCACACGCGCTCGCGAGCGGATGACGGGTTGCCGGCGTCGTACTGCTGCGCCTGCGTATCGAGGAAGCCCAACGCCGCCTCCGTCTCGAACACGCGCGGCGGGCGGTTGAACGCGTCGTGGTATGCGATCTCGATGATGCCCCTGTCGTCGCGACCCTTGTTCTCCGCCAGGAGCCGCTTGCCCCAGATGCCGGCCTGCTGATGGACGAGCGCATCGTTGAGCAGGATCAGCGGCTGCGCCGGGGCGTTCGAGACGCTGCGCCGTCCGATCGTCATGAACGGGATCGGCTTGTCGAAAGCGAGCAGCATCGCCGCCAGATGGTTGCGCCTGACCTCCGTGTAGATGCTGCGCCTTCCGTCGCCGTCGAGGGGTCCGCTGCCCGCAGGACTGCGGTTGCCGCGCATGAACGGCGTGATGTGAACCATGATGCTCTTGCCGTAGGTGCGCCTGTCGAGGCGCCCGGAGACCGCGAGAACCCTGTCGCGGATCGACTCGGCCGGAAGGCGTCGAACGCGCATGCGGTGAAAGAGCTTGTTCTCCGGGTCGATCTCCGCCCCGCTCGCATTCGGTCGGCTCGACATGCGGTAGGTGCTCGTGAGGACGACCTCGCGGATGGTCCTTTTCAGTGACCAGCCGTTCGCGACCAGTCGCCGGGCCAGATGATCGAGCAGATCCGGGTGCGTCGGCGCGATTCCCATGACGCCGAAGTCATCGACGGACTGGACGATGCCGCGTCCCAGCAGGTGATGCCAGATACGGTTGACGATGACGCGCGAGACGAGGGGGTTGTCCGGTGAAGCGAGTCTACGCGCGAGCTCCAGCCTGCCGCTGCCGCGTTTCGGACGCGCCGGAAGATTGCCGTTCGCGTGGAACGCGGCGAGCTCGGCTCGCGGCACGAGGTGTCTCGATCGGTTCTTGTGGTTGCCGCGGATGTGGATCGGCTCGTCCTCGGAGCTCCCGTCGAGAAGCGCGAGCGCGTGGATCGCGCCGGGAATCCGGTTCTCGATGCGCGACTTCTCCTCGCGGTACGCGCGTACGCGGTCGGCGAGCTTCTCGCGTAGGTCGGGCTTTCGCTCCAGGAGACCTTCGTGCCGGACGAGCCACGAGAGCAGACGCGCGTGGTCCTTCGGGCCGTCGCGGCGGGCGAGGTCGCGCCCGGCGAGACGATCGACGCTCGTCTGCAAGCGCTCCGCGAAGAGCTCGGCGAGCTTTCGCGGGCTCGATCCCTCGGCGTCCCGGAGCCAGCTTCTGAGCTGCTCGTTGGGCTCGAAGACCTCCGGTGGCGGACGATCCGACCAGAGCACCTTGTCGATCGCGAAGCCCTCACCCGGCGAGAACTCCGCGTGGATGCGGTGCCCCATGTAGTCTCGCACCTGCTGCGAGTGCCACGCCCACTTTCGCGGGTCGCCCTTGATCGTCTTCTTGACGCCGCCGTGGAGCGGCCCCTCGACGACCCGGTGCGAGTCGACCGCCAGAAAGATGGTCCCGCTGCCCCGAACACGGTACCAGATGTGGTCCGCCTCGACCTCGAAGGTCGGCGTGCGGAGGAAGCCGCTGAGCCGTCTCGACGGCAGCGAGCTGTCGGCGAAGCCCTCGTGGATCACGGCCGTGATCGGCTGCTCTGCGGTGCCGATGATGATCCCGCCGGCGAGCCTCGGCGACGCGCCGAAGCGGTGGCCGCTGGGGATCCAGTCCTCGTCGCGGCAGCGCGAGTAGTCGACGATAACGTCAGCGTCCGAGAACGAGTGCCGCTGCGGCGTGTAGTTGCGCTCTCCGTCCTTGACGCTTCTCGTCACGACCGTCGAAGCCAGCTCCGTGCTCGTCTCGGCCTGTCGTCTCCTCCACGCTTCGAGGACCGTCTCCTTTCTCTCGCGGATCTCGTCGAGGCTGGCCTTGCCGGCCGCGACGACCGAGAACGCGTGGAGAGGGTCGTTCGCATCCGTCGCGGCCGCGGCCAGGTGAGCGCGGACTCTCTGGAGCGTCTTCGTGTCGAGCCCCTCCGTACCCGTCCCGCCGGCACCAGCGTGAGCGGCGATCAGGTACGCGGGCAGTCGCGCCAGCTGAGCGCGCTTCTCGGCGGCGAAATCGGCGATAATCGCGGGCAGACGGCTCTCGTCGAGTCGAGCGAGGTCGTCGACGACCTTCTTCTGCCCCACCGGGTCCGAGACGTCCGCCAGCTGGAAGCCGGAGCTCTGCAGGTAGCCGAACATCGCGTAATAGTCGGCCTGCGAGATCGGGTCGAACTTGTGCTCGTGGCAGCGTGCGCAGCCCAGGCTGAGGCCGAGGAAGGTACGCGAGAACACGTCGATCTGATTGTGCACTCGGCTGGCCTCGTCGCCGCGGATGTCGACCGGGGAGTGTGTCGCCTCGCCGAGATGCCAGAAGCCGGTGCCCTGGATCGACTGGTTCGTGCGGGCGCGCGGATCGAGGCGCGGATTTTCGACGAGGTCGCCGGCGATGTGCTCGATCATCCACCGGTCGTACGGCACGTCAGCGTTGAAGCCCTTGATGACGTAATCGCGAAAGCGCCACGCCTCCGGGATCGCATAGTCGCTCTCGTGGCCACGCGTCTCCGCGAAACGCACCAGGTCCAGCCAGTGCTGCCCCCAGTGCTCACCGTAGTGCGGCGACTCGAGCAGGCGGTCGACCACGCTCTCGAAGGCCGTCGGGGAGGCGTCCCCCAGAAAGGCGTCGACCTCCGCACGTGTGGGCGGCAGTCCGGTGAGATCGAAGGTGACGCGACGGATCAAGGTGCGACGGTCGGCCTCACCGTTCGGGACGATACCCCTGGCCTCGAGCTTCGAGAGGACAAAGCGGTCGATGTCCGACCGCACCCGGTCCGTGCTCTCCACGGGGGGCGCTGCACTCGGGGCGACCGGGCGCCACGCCCAGCTTCGAGGATCACTTCCGGGGGAGCCTCTCGGCTCGTCCCTTGCCGGCTCTGCGTCCTTCGAGTCGAGCGGGACCGTCGCTCCACGCGGGTCCGGCGCGCCCATCCTCACCCACCGCTCGAGGTCCGCGATCCGAGCGGCGGGCAGCTTCCTCTTCGGCGGCATACGGAGGTCGGGATCGTCGTAGCGGACCGCCTCGATGATGAGGCTCGCGCGCGGATTCCCGGGCACGAGGGCCGGGCCACGGTCTCCTCCCTTCGCCCAGCCGGCCCTGGAGTCGAGGCGTAACCCGCCTTTCGGGCGCTTCTTCGCTGCGGAGTGACACGGGTAGCAGCGCTCGACGAGAAGGGGGCGGATCCTGTTCTCGAAGAAATCGACGCCGCCGGCCGTCTCACTCCCGTCGGCGGCCAGACCTTCGAAGGAAGTCGCTCCGCAGAGGACCGAGGCGAGTATCGAGATGGCTCTCTTCGCGCGCATCGACGGGGCTCTCTTCCGGATCGAGGAAGCGTGGTCCGTGCGGCAAGTATAGCGTCGTGTGGTGAGACGAGAAAGGTTCGCAGCGCACGGCGAAGCCGGGTACCTAGGCGGTTCCTTCGTACCGGCGCCCGCGATATACTTCGTCCTCCCCATCGCAGCTCTGAAGGAGAACAACTTCGTGTCCTCGACCATCCCAGCCCTCCGTGATGTCTCTCGCCTCGGCAAGCCGATCTTCCTTCTCGCCGCCGCCGCGCTGATCGTGTCCCAGGTCTCGTGCAGCTACGTCGGCTGCACCTGCGTCGACTGTCCCGGTGGCGTGGCAGGCGGGTCCGCAGATCCCGCGAACCTTCGTGAGGCCGCGGAGACGGAAGCTACCG
>CAYMLL010000110.1:5497-8602 GCA_964390645.1 uncultured Planctomycetia bacterium
ACGGTTCCAGCGCGACCGACGGTTCCAGCGCGACCGACGGTTCCAGCGCGACCGACGGTTCCAGCGCGACCGAGGGCAAGATCTCGCTCGCCGCTGCCGTCGGGAGCGACGTGTTGCCGGCCGCCCTTCTCGATCCGAAGGCGTCGGAGACCTACTTCCCTTTGCGAGGCTCCTGCCAGCATCTCGGCGAGGACTACATCCTGACCGGCCAGCTGGCACAGCCCGACCTCGACTTCGGCAAGCAGAACGGCGTCAAGAGCGTCATCCTGGTGCGGATGCAGCGCGAGCTCGGCGGGCTCGGTTTCGAGATGGGGCCCCACGTCCAGGGGCTGGGGCTCGCCTACACGCACCTGCCGATCGGTCCGGACCTGATGACGGACGAGCTGGCAGAGAGGTTCGTCGACACCGTGACGAAGGCCGAGAAGCCACTGATGATCGTCGGCTCGAACGGCAACCGCGTCTGGGGGCTCTGGGCGCTCTACCTCGGCTCACGCTGGGGAGTGCCGGTCGACGACGTTCAGGCCGTCGCGACAAAGGCCGGCATCAAGAAGCTCGTTATCGACGACTTCGTCCGCGCTCACCTCGCGGCTCGGGCAAAGAGCTCGACTGAGTAGCCGTCGGCTTCGTCGTGCGGTGCAGGTGTCGTTCGCACGGTCGTCTCCTGTTCTCCCGCGGTGTGCTCATCGTGGGCGCCGCCTGCGTATCACGGAAGAACCCACCAGACGCGGTTGGCGACCACCTGGCGGTTGTTCTCGCCGCGCGTGCCGTCCGTGAAGATAATCCCGGGCGTTGACACGCGGTTGTGTCCCGTTGGCCGCTCGATGCTCGGCAGCCAGTGCGGCCTCGTCTCGTCGGGCTTCGACAGGAGCCGTGCCTCAAATCTCTCGCCGCCGTCCTGCGAGACCAACAGCGCGATCTCGCTTGACGGATGGCCCCAGACGGTCTCGTCGGCGCCGTCGGGAGGGCGGATTCGCGTCAGCACGACGAGGAGCCGCCCGGCCGCGTCGTAGCAGAGACCGCCGGGAAGCGTCAGTCCGTGCCCCTTCCACGACGGCGGCAGATGTGGCAGCAAGGAGCGAGTCGTCCACTTCCCGGGCGCGTCGAGCCGCGACACCCAGGCCTCGATCGGCACGTCATCGTAGTAGCTGTGAAGAAGAAGTGGACGCCCCCTGGCGTCGACCGCGATCGCACCGCAGCGCAGGCCGTAGCCGACACCCTCCGCAGCCCGAGCGACGGGCTCGGCCGTGGCTGCCGTCGCGGGAAGCGCGACCACGGCGCCGTTGGAGCGAGTCCAGGTATCGCCGCCGTCGGTGCTGCGCAGGTACGAGACGGTGTGACCACGCCGAGGCCGTCCACCGTGGAAGCGACAGGAGAGATGCAGCGTCTTCCCGTCCGGCGAGAATGTCATCGCTTCCTGGAAGTGGGAGTATCCGCTCGCGCTCGCCTCGAGGATGGCAGTCGGCTTCCCCCACTCGCCGCCCGCCGGCTTGCGAAGCAGGTGCACATGCCAGGG
Organism: uncultured Planctomycetia bacterium; assembly: GCA_964390645.1. Lineage (GTDB taxonomy): Bacteria > Planctomycetota > UBA8108 > UBA8108 > UBA8108 > CAYMLL01. Next base: position 7,011 of record CAYMLL010000110.1, read on the forward strand.
GCCGGGGCGGCTGACGCGGCAGGTCAGGTAGAGCGTGTCGTCGGCGCCGCAGACGAGTGTCGGGTAGGTCGCACGCGTGTCGACGCGCTCCTCGTCTCCCCACCGGCTCACGTCGTTCGGACGCATCGATCGACGGTACTGCATCGGATGGTGGTGCGGGCCGTACGCGATGTGAAGGAATCCCTTGCTGTCGATCGTCAGCGCGGGACCGCCATGATTGTCCTTCGCGTCCCCCACCGTCGTCGTCGCCGACCACTGGCCGCTCGCACGATCGAGCGTACGTGCCTTGACGAGGAACTTGCCGTTCTCGGAGTCGAGCCATGCGACGTGCGTGTGGCTTCCGAGCGTGACGATCTTGTTCGACTCCGCGTAGCCGGTGGCCCTTCCGCAGCCGCTCGACGAGAGAAGGAAGGGTCGGTTCTCTCCCGGACTCTCCGACTCGTCCGCGAATCCCCCTTCTGCGACGTCGAGCAGTGTCGCGCCGGCGATCACTCCGAGAGCCTCTCGCCGCGTCAAGCTGCCCTTCTCCTTCATCGATCCTCCTGGAGCGCGTAGGATAAGCGGTCTTCCCGGATGATCCAGGAGACACCGTTGCGATAACAAGCCGACGCGAGTCGGGAATGGTGTGGCGGCAGCTTCGGCCGCAAGCGGGTGTCTCACGCCTCGCGACCCGGAGCTGTCGTCGCAATCCGTCCAGACGAAGGCGACGCTGCCTTGTAGCCGGTGGAACTCGGATCGTCCGATTCCGGCTGGAGAGGACGAGTATAGGTGGAGCGACGAGACGGAGAAAGGATGACTGACCACGCGCGCCGTGCGCGGTTCGCGTCGGCGTGTCTTCTGGCGGCGTCACCGCTCTTCTGGACCCCGGCGTCGGCAGCGGAGCGGCCGGGACTCCTGGCGAGCTTCTCGTCGAGCGACGGAGCGAACCACGTCATCGTCCCGCGACCGGACATGGCACTCGAGGCCGGCGAGTCTCCCCACCCGGCCATCGGTCCTCGTTTCAGCGCGCTCCTTCGAGGTTCGATCGCCGTCCTCGAAGGGGGCGAGTACCGCTTCGACGCGGGAGCCGCGACGATACGCATCGACGACCGGGTCGTCAGCGACAAGCCGATGGCTCTCGTGGCCGGAAAGCACCGGCTCGAGATCAGCATCGACCGACGCGCCGGCCCCTTGCAGATCGTCTTTCGCTGGCGGTCCGGATCCTTCGCGTGGGAGCCCGTACCGGCCTCCGTGTTGACACACGGAACCGTCGGTGAGGATGTCGAGCGTGATCTGGTCGTCGAGCAGGGACGCGAGCTCGTCGAGTCGTACGGCTGCGCGCACTGCCATCCCACGGCGCGTACACGCCTGGAGTCTCGTCGTGGTCCGGACCTCGCCGCGATCGGCTCGCGGACCTCTCGCACATGGATCTATCACTGGCTCGAGCGGCCGCGTGAGTTTCGCGCCGGCTCGGTGATGCCGTCGATGCTCGACCGTCAGGGGCGTATCGATGTGTCGGCCTACCTCAGCTCGCTGCGTGGTGAAGAGACGGTGTCGCCCGACGTGACCGTGCACGACGTGATTCGTACCAAAGCCGAACAATGGGTCGGCAA
>CAYMLL010000110.1:8612-21559 GCA_964390645.1 uncultured Planctomycetia bacterium
TCGCAAGCATCGGCTGTGCGGCGTGTCACGGTCGTGATGGGCCCGCCGTGGACGATGCAGGCTCGTTATCGCTCGCCGGCATGGGTTCGAAGATGCGGGTCGGTGCGCTCGCACGCTACCTGATGGACCCGGAGGCCGTCGATCCTCACGGTCCGATGCCGTCGATGCTGCTCCAGTCGCTCGAGGCGCGTCAGCTCGCCGCGTACCTCGTCGAGTCGCGCAAGCCGGGCTTCGAGCGACGGGTTTCCGAGCTCGACAAGGGAGACTCGCGGCGCGGCCGTCAGCTCGTCGATTCGAGCGGCTGTCTCGCCTGTCACGAGATCGGCGGTCGTCAGACAGCACCGCGACCGGCGGCACGGCCTCTCGAGAAGCTCGAGCCGGGTCTCGGGTGCCTCTCCCGCTCGCCGGCCGACGGACTGCCGCGCTACGGTCTCGACACCGGGCAGCGAATCGCCATCGCGAGCTTCCTGCGTCGTCTCCGCAACCGTCCGGAGCCCTTCGTCGCGCCACTTCACGAGGCCAGGCGGCGAATCGCGCGTCTTCGTTGCACGGCGTGCCATGAGCTCGACGGCAGCGGACCACGTGTGGCGCCGGTCGATCGCGTGCCTGACCTCGACGGTGTGGGAGGCAAGCTGCGCACCTACTGGCTTCGCGAGGTGCTCTCGGGGAAGGCGCGGGTGCGGCCGACGTGCCGGACCCGCATGCCGCACTTCTCGGCCAGCGTGCTCGGCTCCCTTGCGAGCGATCTCGCGCGTCTGGCCGGCGAGCGGCCCGGGGACGATTCGGGCGCGCCGGACATCGACGAGAACGAGCGTGCGACCGGACTGACGTTGCTCGGTACCGAGACCGACAGGGGCGGGCTCTCCTGCATCAGCTGTCACGACGTCGGCGACTGGCGGCCAGTGGCGGACGAGAAGGGGCCTCGCATGCTGCGGATGGCGAGGCGACTGCGCTACGACTGGTTCCGTCGCTGGATGGAAGACCCCGCGCGCATCTCGTCGGGAACGGCGATGCCGGCCTACTTTCTCGGGAGCCCGGCAAGCGAGGTCGAGGCTGCTGTCCGGGGTCTCTGGGGAGCTCTCGAGCTCGGCGAGCGCATGCCGCGGATCTCGGGCGTCGGCGAGCCTTTCAACGTGCTCGGCCAGGAGCACCTTCCGGTCGCGGCTCACGAGGCGCTGATGATGCGCATGTACCTGCCGGACGCGACCCCGTCGGCGATCGCCATCGGGCTTCCCGCTCAGGGCAGGATCCTGCCGGTCTCGCTGTGCTTCGACGCGAGCGAGTGCCGCATCGCGTACGCCTGGTACGGCGGCTACCTGGATCTCAGTCCGAGCCTCGGCAAGCGTGCCGACCATCCGAGGCTCATCGGGCAGCGGTTCCTGCGCATGGAGGAGTTTCCGATTCGGCTCGGCGAGCGTGATCGCATCCCGCGGCGGCGCTTCCGGGGCTACCGTATCGTAGATGGCTTTCCCGAGCTTCGCTACGACGTCGACGGGGTCGCGGTTACCGAACTCATCGTGCCGCTGCGGGACCGTGCCGGCTTCGAGCAGCGATTCCGCGTCGAGAACGTGACGTCGAAGGCGTGGCTCGTGCTGGGCGTCCACGACGGCGCGTGGATGACGACGACCATCGGCGAGCTCGACGGCGGCGCGCTGGAGATTCCCGCGGGCGTCAGCGTCCGTTTCGACGTTCGCACGATGCGAGGAAAGAGACCGTGATCCGAGCGAGCCACGCCATCACTGTCGCTCTTCTCGTCAACGCCCCGTCGCTCGCGGCGCAGGCGCCGGCAGACTGCTATCGGGTCGAGTCCATGGCCACGCCTCCGGGGCGCGCACCGGAGGTCAGCGCACTGACCTTCGACCCGGACGGTCGCCTCTTCATCGGACTGCGACTCGGCACCCTCTGGTCGCGTGATCCGGCAAGCGGCGAGTGGTCGCAATTCGCGTCGGGCTTGCACTGGCCACTCGGCATGATCCCGGGGAAGAAGGGCGAGCTCATCGTCGCGCAGGTGCCGGAGCTGACGCGAGTCGCCGACACCGATGGTGACGGAAGGGCTGACCTCTACGAGACCCTCTGCGATCGCTGGGGGCTCGGCGGCAACTACCACGAGTTCGTCGCCGGACCGGTGCGCGACGGCTCGGGGAACTTCTACCTAGGGCTCGGGTGCTCTTCAACGGGCGGACCTGTGCGTCCCCCGGTTCGCGGGCCGCTGACGCGCAAGACGCCCGAGGGAGAAGCGCGCGGCCATCATTCGCCGGTTCCGTGGCGGGGATGGGTCGTGAAGATCACGCCGCGGGGAGAGCTGACGCCCTTCGCATCGGGCTTCCGCCAGCCCAACGGCCTCGTTCGCAACCTCGACGGCGAGCTCTTCGTCGCGGACAACCAGGGCGACTGGGTCGGCACGTCGCCGCTGCACCACGTGACCCGGGGCGGGTTCCACGGTCACCCGGCGAGTCTGGTCTGGGACGAGCGCGTCAAGGAGGGGCCGTGGAAGATGTCCGTCGCCCAGCTCGACGCGCTGCGCAAGCCGCCCGCGGTGCTCTTTCCACAGGGCGATCTGGCGGGATCGACCGCGCAGCCCCTGTGCGACACGACCGACGGACGCTTCGGCCCCTACGCCGGCCAGCTCTTCGTCGTGGACTGGTCGCACGCCAGGGTGCATCGCGTGGCGCTGGAGAAGGTCGGCGGGGTGTGGCAGGGCGCGTGCTTCCCCTTTCTCGATGGCGGCGGTCTGCGTCGGGGAGGCAGCCGGATGGCGTGGGCGCCTGATGGCAGCCTCTGGATCGCGCAGGTGTCGCGGCTCTGGGGCGGAACGGGCGAGGGTCTGCAGCGTGTCGTGTTCACGGGGAAGACGCCGATGGACATCCTGTCCATGAATCTGCTTCGCGACGGCTTCGAGCTGAGGCTGACACGTGCGGTCGATGCGGAGACGGCCGGTCGTGTGGACGCATACTCGCTGCAGCGTTACCGCTATCGCTACCATGCGAGGTACGGCTCGCCGAAGATCGACGTCGCATCGGTTCCCGTCAGGGCCGTGAAGGTCGCGGCTGACGGCAAGACCGTGACCTTGCGAGTGGACGGACTCGAGAGCGGATTCGTCTACGATTTGCGACCCCGGGGCCTCCGTGCTCGGGACGGCGGCGTGCTGGCGACGCGCCTGGCGGCGTACACGATCAACCGCTTGCGGAAGTGAGGGCCGACGGCCATGGCTCTGTCGAGGCTGCCTTCGGGTGTCCGGGGTCCACGGCGGAGCGCACGTCGCCTGATCCGCCGGCATCGGGTACGATCGGTGGCCGTGTGTCGATGACGAGGAATCCAGAGGGACACGGAAATGCAAGCACTGCTGCGAGTGATTCTGCTGGGGTGTGTCGGCGCCGGACTCGTACACGGAGCGGACGGCAAGAACGTCGTCGTGATTCTGGTGGACGACCTCGGGTACATGGACATCGGCGCCAACAACCCCGGGACCTTCTACGAGACACCGAACGTCGACGCGCTGGCGGCGAGCGGTCTTCGCTTCACGGACGGCTACGCGGCGAATCCGGTCTGCAGCCCGACGCGCTACTCGATGATGACGGGACGCCATCCTTCGCGCGTCGACGCGACGAACTTCTTCTCCGGCCGGCGTGCCGGGAAGTTCTTGCCTGCGCCCCTCGTCGACCGCATGGCGAGTGAGGAGGTGACGATCGCGGAGGCGCTGAAGAAGCGCGGCTACGCGACGTTCTTCGCCGGCAAGTGGCACCTCGGATCCAGCGAGGATCTCTGGCCGCGGAAGCAGGGCTTCGACGTCAATCGTGGAGGCCACCGGCGCGGTGGCCCGTACGGCGGCAAGAAGTACTTTTCGCCGTACGGTAACCCGCGACTTTCCGACGGGCCTCCCGGAGAGCATCTGCCGATCCGGCTCGCGAACGAGACAGCGAGCTTTATCGAGGAGCATCGCGAGGGACAGTTCTTCGCCTACCTGGCGTTCTACTCGGTGCACACGCCGCTGATGGCGCCGAGGCAGCTCGTTGCGAAGTACGAGAGAAAGGCAGCGAAGGTCGCGGGCGACGCGTTCGCGCAGGAGGAGCAACACCTCCCGGGCGGGCGCAAGCGGCGCGTGCGCGTCCTGCAAAAGCACGCGACGTACGCGGCGATGATCGAGTCCATGGACCGGGCGGTCGGCATCGTGCTGAAGAAGCTGGAGGAGCTCGGGCTCGCGAAGAGCACGGCGGTCTTCTTCGCTTCGGACAACGGTGGGCTGTCGACGTCGGAGGGGCACCCCACGAGCAATCTGCCGCTGCGGGGAGGCAAGGGTTGGGTCTACGAGGGAGGCATTCGCATACCATTCCTGGCTCGCGTACCAGGGATGACCACGGCGGGCTCGACTTGCTCCGTGCCCGTGATGACGACGGACTTCTTCCCGACGATTCTCGAGCTCGCGACGACCGGACCGAGCCCGTCGGTGCGGGTCGACGGGGTCAGCCTCGTGCCGCTCCTGGCGGGAGGCGCGAAGCTCGAGCGCGACGCGCTCCACTGGCATTACCCGCACTACTCGAACCAGGGGGGATTCCCCGGCGGGGCGATCCGCATCGGCGACTGGAAGCTCGTGGAGCGCTACGAGGACGGTCAGGTGCGCCTCTACAACCTCGCGAAGGACATCGGCGAGAGCCGCGACCTTGCCACGGAGAATCCCGAGCGCGTTACGCGGATGCGAAAGCGGCTGCACAGCTGGTACGAGGACGTTGACGCGAAGTTCCTGCGCAAGAAGAAGAAGCAGGAGGAGACTCCGTGGCGGCCGTGAGACGGCGGAGGCGGGAAGCGGGGACTCGTGAGTCTCCTCGTGCGCCGGTCCGCCCTCATCGAGCTCGTGGAGACCGCTTGCCCGGAAACGGTTGACCGTTCAGTGCGCTGGTGTTGCCACGTGTGTTCGCTGCGTCACCTTGTCGTAGAGGCGTGCGTAGGACTCGAGAAGTCGGTCGCGTGACAGGTGACGATCGGCCGCGCGCCGCGCCGCGCGGGACAGGTCCGGCCAGACGCCGATCCCTGCGTCGACAGCTGCGAGCAACCCCTGCGGATGCGGATCGAACACGACACCCGCGCCCTCCTTCTCGATGAAGGCCGCGAAGGGACAGGCGCGTGAGCAGAGCACGGGAACTCCTGCCGCCAGGCTCTCCAGCGCGCTGTTCGGACACTCCTTGCCGCCGTCCGACGTGGTGAACGGAATGACGGTGAAGTCGTGGGCGCGGTAGACCTGCGCCATGTCATGCACCGTCTGATTCGTGAGGTGGACGTTTTGTAGATCGAGCTCCCCGATACGTCGGACGGTCTCGTCGAAGCTCGTGTAGCCTCGTTTCCAGGGTCGGTACAGGAGTCGCAGCGACTGCTTCGGGTCGAGACGCGCAGCCTCCAGCAGCAGGTCGACCCCCCGGGATGACATCTCCTCGCGAGTGCGCGGGGCCGTCGCGAAGAGCAGCCGCGGATGCGACGACACGGCCGAGCGGTCTCGCGGGCGGAATCGATCGAGGTCGACCCCGGGATACCATACCCGCAGGCGCGATTCGTCGAAGCCGAGCCGGAGCAGTCGATCGCGCGTCGTGGGAGTTTGCGTGATCACCATCGCTGCCCGATCGAGGAAGTCGAGCTGCGGCTCCACGCCATCTTGCGTGATCGTGTGGATCGTCGGTCGGCTGTGCAGGCTCTTGTGATAGAGCCACGGCGTCATGTCGCCGTAGACGTGGTTGACGTCGAAGCGTCGCTCGACAGCTGGAACGACCAGGCGCAGGATCGGATACAGGGACGGATGTGCGCCGACGACTCGCTCGCGAGGTGACCACCGCAGGCGGAGGTGCGGGTTGACCGAGAAGACCCAGCTCGATCGGAAACGCCGCGAGAGTAGCTGGACCTCCTTGGATACCGCCTCGTAGGCGGGCTCGAGACAGGCAGTTGTCCAGTAAACGACGCGCATGGTCCAGCAGGCGCCCGTCGTCAAGGGCGGACGCAGACGGGCACTCGGGTTCAGTCGCGCTTACGACACACGGCAACCCACTCGAGTGGATTGGTCGACGGGATGAGCTCGAGGCCGCTGACGAGGATCGAAGCGAGCGCTTCAATCCGCGGCCCGATCTTGTGACTCACCCAGCTCTGGGCGGCCATGTGACGGATCGTCGGGTGCATGGCCACGACCTCGAATCCGGCCTGATCCATCTCCGCGCGAAACGACGCATCGGAGTAGGTCACGTCGTAGACCGAGAGCTCCTTGGAGTTCTGGTCATCGTCTTTCGCCTCCTGAGCATCGACCCGGGCACGTGAAATGTCGTTGACGACGTCGAAGCAGAGCGTCCCGCCCGGCTCGAGAACGGAGTGAAATTGCTCGTAAAGCCGAAAACGATCCTGCGTTTCGAAGTGGCGAATGAAGCGAAACGTGAAGATGAAGTCGAACGACTCGCCGAGGCGGTTCAACTCGAATGCATTGCCATGGCACAGGTTCCAGCTGTCGTACTTGCCGGCTTTCTCGAGGTTGTGTCGCGCGACCTCGATCATCTCGGCACTGGCTTCGACCAGCGTACCGTTCCGAACGCCGTCGATCTCTGCGGTCAGGCGAGCCGGACCGGGAGCGACCTCCAGGATCCTCTTGAAGTCACTCTGCGCGATCAGGTGGTTCACGCGGTTCACTTGTGTTCGATGGAGCAGACGACTCCAAGCCTGCTGAAATCGATCCTGGACGTAGTCCTCGGCGACCTTCTCGTCCTCGTACAACTTGCGAACGTCGATTTCCTGCTTGGCGCATGCTTGGTTGCCAGACACCTGTTTGTTCCTCGTTCCGGTAGTGCTTCCCGTTTCTGATCGTCAGTACTCCACCCTGCGTTCCTTCGTCATTCTCGAGGCTCGATCCGCAGGTTAGTCGGCGCACATCACCTTTCAGGAACAGACGCGGTCAACGCTGGGGGTTTCTCCACCGCCCGGGATTCCCTCGACCGGCTCAGATACTGCCGTGCCTGCGGACCGAGCAGCAAGACTGCCGCGAGAGTCCACATGGCAAAGGCGAGAGCGTACACGAGCAGCGATCTCTCGAAGCGGAGTTCGAGCCATGAGTGACCGATATACGCAATCGTGAGGGTGACAGATACAGCAAGGACCTTGCCGATCGGGAACGCGATCCGGTCGATCCTCCTGCCGATGAAGAGCCCCACGGCCGCGAAGGCTCCGAAGGTGATGACACTCGCCCAGGCGGCTCCCGGAGCACCCATCCGTGGGATCATGTACATGTTGAGGAGCACGTTTCCGATGGCCCCGACCAGTGCTCCGTACACCATCTTTGACGTCTTCTTGTGGACTCGCGCCGGGATGTTGAAGAAGGACGTCATGCTGAAGAACGTGTACGCGAGGCAAATGATCGGGAAGATATCGGCCGCTCTGTAGTAATCCTCCGTGGCGATGAGATCGACGATGGGCCGGATGAAGAGCGACAGGCCGAACATGATCAGCAGTAGCCCGTAGCAGAAGTACTTGAAGACGGCCGAGTAGACCTTCTTGGCCTCCGGCGTCTTCGCGATCTCGTAGATCGCCACGCTCCAGATCGAGTTGAACGGAACGAGGCACAGAGTATTGATACCCTGCCCCATGGCATACGCGAGCGAGTAGACGCCGACCTGGTCAAGGTCGTCGAGATAGACACGAAGGAAGTAGACGTCCGCCTGGTGCATGATCATCGCGAGGACGGACGTGAACACGAGTGGATACGCGAAGGACCACAGGCTTGCGAGAATCTTCCGAGAGAAGGCCATCTTCCCCCTCGTCGCGACAAAGATCGAGATGAGGATGATCGCCTCGACCGACACCGAGATGAGGTTGCTCAGGAGGACTCCCTGGACTCCCAGGTCGAGGACGAGCAGGAAGTACAGGACGAACCCGATACCCAGACCCAGGTGGAGAAACGAGATCCCGACGAACGCTATCGACCACTTCTTCACCCGCAGGTAGGCCTGGAGGAACGTGCACAGGACGGCCAGTCCGAAGCGAGGCAGAGCGATCGACAGGTAGTCGCCGCCGACGCTGCGAGGTACGTTCTCGCCGAAGGCGAGTGTCGCCAGCGACTCGCGGGCGATCCAGAGCGGTGCGAGGATGATAACGCACATCGAGACGACGAAAACGGCGCCGGTCCACCAGACCACGTCCTGCTTCCGCCCGTCGTCGGAATCGAAGTGGAAACGTGAGACCGCTTCGGTCAAGGCGAGGCCAAGACAGCCGGCCGCCAGTACGCCGACGAGCTCTATGATCGTGATGATCCCGTAATGCTCGGGGGCGAGAACACTCGTGTAGACAGGGATGAGCGCGACCGAAGCTACCCGCGAGACGATCTGACCGGCGGCGTAGATCGACGAGTGCTTGAACAGGCTACGGTATAACGACTTCAAATGGTGTGCTGTCGTGAAGGTCGTTGCGAGTTTTGGGCGCAGAGAAGTAAACCACACCCGAGAGTCGCGTCAACCGATCGGGATTGGCGTCAGTGTCCGGTAACAGAAGGGTGAAATGCCGACCTCCCCCCAGCTCGATCCGGAACGTCGAGGGGGGCGAGATCTGCCTGGTGGCCACGGATACCAGGCCCGCTGTCGTTGTCGAAAGGGTGTCTATTCGCACGGGCGGGACCACTCCCGCGAGACCGTGGCGACGACTTGGCGATCGCCTATCGGAGGTGATCGCGGCCACGGCGCTGGACCTCGCTTTCCGGAGGTGATCGCGCACATCCCCCTGCTCGACCGCGACTCCAACGACCACGATGGCCGTGCTCGAGCTCTCGTCGTCGGTCTCCGTTGCGCGCCGACCGGGAGTCCGCACGGACCCGTCGGAGGGCGGTACTCGCGGTCGAGAGGGGCGGCCAGCAGCTGGGATCTCTTCTACCGGCAGTGAGCGACGAACTGTCCGTTAACGATGAAGCGAGGAAAGAATGCTGGCCGCGATGACGATGATGATGGAATGACGTCACGCACGAGTGTCCGAGCCGACGAGACCACGAAAGATCCCTCGGGGGAACGAACAGCCACCCCCGGATCTCTCGCCTCCGAGGCGGTGCGGCCCACGCGACCCGACCTGCTTCTTCTCACCGATCTGTACCCGCCGTTCGTCGGTGGAAGCGCCGTATTGTACGAGAATCTCTACTCCCGGCTCGCGGACCGGACGGTCGTCGTGCTGACGGACGAGGTGATGTCAGCCGGACCCGACACCCGGCGTGGCAATGTGTGGATCGAGCGCCGAGCGATTGCGAGCGCCTGTTGGGGGCTGATCCGGTTCAGCGCGCTGCGCCATCACTGGAAGGTCGCCAGCCATATCAAGGCGCTTGCTGATCGCAAGCACACATTCGTGCACTGTGGGCGGATATTGCCCGAGGGACTCGCGGCGTGGCTGGCCCGCAAACGACGCGGGCCGCGCTATGCCTGCTTCGCGCACGGTGAAGATCTGACGATGCAGCTCAACTCGTCACGCGAGTTGCGCATGCTGACATACCGTGTGGCACACGGCGCGAGCGCTATCTTCTGCAACAGCAACAACACCGCGGGCATGGTCCGGGATCTCGGGGTGCGGGACGAGCGCATCCGTGTGATTCACCCGGGTGTCGATCCGGACGAGTTTCGCCCGGGAATCGACGGCAGCGCGTTTCGCCAGCGATACGCCCCCGATGGTGAACCGTTCATGTTATCGATTGGCAGGCTCGAGCCGCGCAAGGGCTTCGATCTGACCATCCGGGCCATCGCCAAGTTGCGTGAGCGCATTCCGAAAGTGCGTTACCTGATAGTGGGAGGCGGGCAGGACAGTGACCGTCTGGCGAGTCTCGTGAGAGATCTGAAGGTCGAGGAGAACGTCTTCATGACCGGAAAGGTGCCGGGCGGCGATCTCCCCAGGTACTACGCTGCGTGTGATGTGTTCGTGCATCCGAACCGGATCGAGGGAGTGGACCTCGAGGGTTTTGGAATCGTGTTTCTCGAGGCGGCGGCTACCGAGCGCGTGACGATCGGCGGCGATTCCGGCGGAGTCCCCGAGGCCATCGCGCAGAACAAGACGGGTTTGCTCGTAAGCGGCACCGACGTGAACGAGCTCGCCTCCGCGATGGAGCGACTGATCACGTCACCGCAACTGCGCGAAGAGATGGGCAAGCGTGGACGGCAGCGAGTTCTGGAAGGATTCACATGGGACGCTGCTGCCGCGAAAATGGCCGCCGCGCTGCACGAAGTATCGTAGCGCAGTGGGCACACGACGCGGACGTCGACCCATGTCTCCGGGGCCGAGAACGCGTTGTCGTGAGGTTTCCGACCTCCAGATGTCGACGACGAACGCCCTGACAGGAACGACTCCGGAACGACGTCCTGTTCGTTGGTGACGCCGGATGGACCTTCTTCGGACTGGACGTTCGTGAGTGTGGCCGCCTGCGGCTATCGGTATGTCGATGTGCCGGTACATCGGGAGTCGAAGGGCTCTCCATGGCGGTGGCTGTGGTCGAGACGGCGATCGAATCAACCGGCCGGTCGGGCGGCGCGTCGCGGGGTGCTGCGGCAGTTGGCAGTCGTGCGCTTTCTGGACACCGGTGCAGTCCGGAATTATGCTGCCGCAATGAAGTTGCTCATGCTGGCGGTGCCCGCTGCAGTGGCACAGATCTCGCTCGCCGATACCCCGCAAGTCGACGTCAGCGACGTGCGAAAGGTCTTTGACAACGGGCATCACAATGCGTTCACGGATTTGACCGTGTTCAAGGGGGCGTTCTACCTGGCGTTCCGGAGCTGCCCGGACGGACATGGTGTGAGTCCCGACGCGTCGGTGATCATCCTGGCGAGCAAGAACACCCGCGACTGGAAGCAGGTGCACGCGTTCAGCATACCCAGGCGGGATACGAGGGACCCGCACTTCCTCGTCTTCAAGGACCGACTCTTCGTTTATACCGGGACCTGGTACAGCGGAGACGCGCCGGCGACCGGCAACAATGATTTGGAGCTGAACCTGCATCTGGGTCATGCCGTCTGGTCGGACGACGGCAGAGGCTGGTCAGAGCCCGCACTCCTCGAGGGGACGTTCGGCCATTATGTTTGGCGAGCTGCAGCCCATGGTGAGAAGGCGTTTCTCTGTGGAAGACGCAAGATCGGCTTCGATGTCGGGCCAAAGGGTGAGCCACGCGAGATCGAGTCGCTCATGTTGCAGAGCGATGACGGATTGATCTGGCGCAAGCGTGCGACGTTTCAAGAGATCGCCGGTGACGAGACGGCGTTTCTCTTTGACCGAGAAGGTCGGATTCTGGGGATCGGGAGACGTCGGGGCATGGCTCAGCTCTTGAGATCCGAGCCGCCCTACACGGAGTGGGAGCGACGCGATCTCGACCGCCATATCGGGGGGCCGTTGTTGGCAAAGTGGGGCGGGCGGACGGTCGTCGGCGGGCGACACTCGACTGGCAAGGGGCCGAAGACGTCCATGTGCTGGTTGGTCGGAAATGATCTGCACGAGTTTGCCGAGCTTCCGAGCGGTGGAGACAACTCCTATCCGGGTTTCGTTGCCATCACCCCGACGGAGGCGGTGATGTCCTGGTATTCCTCCCACGAGGGGAAGTCCTCGATCTACATGGCGAATCTCGAGATTCGGACGGACAGTTCCGGTCTCGGCTCGGAGCGAAAGCGGGCAATTCGCCTGGGCGATAATCTTCTCTCTCACCAACGATCGAACGGCGGATTCGCCGTGGGCAAGGATTTCGCTGCGGTGATCGGTCCGTCCGAACGCATCCGGAATTGCCTCGAGAGACACCGTAAGGACACGACGCTCGACAACGGTGCCACGCACACGCAGATCCGAGATCTCGCACGGTTCTATTCCGATACCGGGATGCCGAGGTTTCGTCACGGTTGCGAGTCGGGGATCGAGTTCCTCCTCGATGCGCAGTACGAGAACGGAGGCTGGCCGCAGCGTTTTCCGGATCCTCGCGGCTATTCCCGTCATATCACGTTCAACGACGGAGCCATGGTCGGGGCCCTGTCGTTGCTTCATGATGTGGCCAACCGCTCGGAACCTTTCGTCTGGACGGACGAGAAGCTGCGCAGGCGTGCTGCCGAAGCGGTCGGGCGTGGTGTCGCTTGCATCCTGAAGTGCCAGATCGTTGTCGATGGAAAGCTCACCGCCTGGGGGCAACAACACGACCACGTGACTCACGAGCCCCGACCGGCGAGAGTGTTCGAGCCCGCCTCGCTCTGTTCGCACGAGAGTGTCGGGGTCATCGAGTTCTTGATGAGCCTGGATTCTCCAGGCCCGGAAGTCATCGGGTCCATCGAGGCCTCGGTCGCGTGGCTTGGCGGGCCGGCGAAGTTGAGGGTAAGCCAGCAGGACGCCCGTGTCATGAGACGCATCTTCGGAGACGCCGAGGTGTCTTCGCTGTGGTCGCGGCTGTACGAGATCGGGACGAATCTGCCGGTCTTTGGTGATCGAGACGGGAAGGTCCACTACGACCTGGCCGAGGTCAGCGAGGAGCGTCGGCTGGGATACAGCTGGTACGTGCTGACGCCACGCGCGTTGATCGAGACGGCGTACCCCGCGTGGCGGAGCAAGATCGGGCGGTAGCGACGAGACGCTCGGTGGAACCGAGCTGTCGCGGGGTGGTACGGGGTCGTCGTGAGAATGGTCTCGGCTGGTACTTCGGGCCGGCTTTGTTGCATGGCTCCTCACGACACGACTGCCACTACCCGCTGCCCGGTCAATTCCGGATCGGCTCCGATCGCGATGCTCCGAGAGCGAGCATTCGGTTCATCACATTGATGGCGAATCCGGGCTCCGTGTCCTGCGTCGCAGCGTTTCGCCTTCTATATCGCTCACCGATGAGTTGCCTGTACCGGTAGGAGGCTTCTCGACTCGCGCCTGGTGATAATAGCCCCTCCGCTTCTTCCGCTCCCGTCGACCGAGTTCGCGGACCGACTCGACGGTCGCGTTTCGTGCACGCGCTC
>CAYMLL010000111.1:0-10578 GCA_964390645.1 uncultured Planctomycetia bacterium
CGGAACGTGCGGAGTCGCCTTGTGCCGCGACCATGTGAGCGTCGAGATTCACGACCTGCAGAACTTCTGGAGCGATTCGCCGCGCCTCGCTGACGAGCTCACTCACCCTGGCGAAGTCGCCGTGGGCGAGTTCGGCCTGGCCGAGACCGCAGATCGCACGTGTCCGACGAGGATCCTCTTCCGACAGTCCTTCGTACGCTACCGTGAAATGGCGGGCGGCGTCATCCGCGTGACCGCGCACCAGAGCAGCGTCGCCGAGGGACAGCGCGACCGCGTTATGGATGTCGGGATCCGTCGACTTCGCGAGCGCCAGCGACAGCCAGGGGGACGCGAGGTTGGGCTCGGCTCGTCGCTGCAGGATCTGGCCGAGGCAGAGAGCGCTCGTTGCACGATCGTTTGCCGAAACACCGCAAGCGCGCGTTGAGTGGAACGCGAGCGTACGACGGGAGGCAAGATCCCCTTCGGCGGTGGTAGAAATCACCTCGGAGATCGGTACAGTGTTGACCCGTAGACGGCTCCAGGTGCGTTCGCAGCTCTGCGGCAGGCGTTCCGCTGCAAGCGATCGCAGCTCCGTGCGCCGGCTCGGGCCGGTAGCTCGCAATACTCGGAGGCGTCCCCCGCGGGACAGCCTCAGGGACGATGTGTTTCGCTCGAGCAAGGAATCGCGATCGGATGCGCGCAGCTCCGCGAGGGCTCGTCGCACTTGCTCGGCACCATTGGGACCGTCACCGTCGAGAATCCGGACGAGCGTCGCGTCGGGTAGTCCGCGGGCTGGATCCGCGCAGAGCCCGCAGAGTGTCAGGAGATCCCGGTGGATGGCATCGAGCCCCCGCCACCACCGGGTGAAGCGCTCGCGGTCTTCCGGCAACGGCGGCACGCCGGCTGTCGTCTCGCGAAGCACGACCCAGTGACCGTTCTGCAGGCGCAGCTCGCCGAGTGCGTGGAGCTGTACGAGTGTGCGTCGGAGTCGGTCCGGGTTGCCAGCACAGGGCGGTGTGGGGCCGGGTTGGCATGACATGTCTTGCCGATGATGGCCGGCCATATACCGAGCTCGTGGCAGGGCGGAAGCGCGCGCTCGAGGTACTCGGTGACCTCATGCGGTGAGAACGGACGCAGCTCGCACCGCGTTGTCCACGAGAGCGGGGCGAGACGCGACCACCACGCGGCGAATTCCGGGTCCTTGTCGAGGACGCCGGGCCGGAAGGTGCCGACGACGATCGGCAGTGGGTCCTCGGCGTGCGAGTGACGCGCCCGGTTGCGCAGCTTCTCGAGCAGTATTCGAAACACGACGCGCGTCCGTGCGTCCTGTCGGTCCACGTCATCGACGAGAAGGACCGTCGGCTCGGCCGTCAGCGACTCGAGCAGGCGTTCGGCGCTGCGTTCTGCCGGGTGCGATGTTCCCGCCCAGGCACTCGCGGTGCCGGCGACGGGTTCCATTGCCGGCTCGACCGACGCGATGAGGTCGTGACTCTCGACGGCGCGGATTCCCAGAGCTTGCGCACGCCAGACGGTCTCGCGCAGCATACGGGACTTGCCGAGGCCGAGTCCTGCCTCGATCAATACAAGGGACGGTCGTCGACCGCCCGCGGCCAGCACGGAGAGCGCGTCGTCCAGCGTCGAGAGCACTTCCTCGCTGCCCACCGCGTCGGTGCTCTCGAACGTCGGCGCGCACAGGGCGTGATGGATACCGACGTCCGTATCGACCCCGCCGGTAAGGATCGCGATGCCCGCTGCTCCCGACTGGAGTCGACCCTCCGGGTGCGGATCGAGCAGGCGGGGGATCAACCGATCGAAGGGCGCACCGAGCTCGTTCGCGCGCGACGTGACCTCCGCGAAGAACTCGCCCTGACGCGTCGCGAGGAGGTGTTCGCCCACCGGCGAGCGGGGTGGATCGATGAGGCAGTCCCAGAGCAACAAGCCGAACGCGTAGAGGTCCGCACGGTGATCGGGCTGGAAACCCCGCAACCCTTCCGGGGACAGGTACCGCGCCGTGCCGCCGGTGCGCGACCCGACCGCGTCGACTTTCGTCGCCAGGCCGAAGTCGAGGAGTCGAACGCGCGGACGCTCTCCCGTGCGATCGACGAGGACGTTGTCGGGTTTGAGATCACCGTGGCGCCAGCCAGCGGCGTGAATCGCGTCCAGCGCCGAGAGGAGATCGATCGCGACAGGGACGAGCTCGTCGGGGTCCCACTGCTTCCCGAGTGGATCACCCTCGCAGAGCTCCTCAAGGAGATATCGCAACTCCGTCCCGTCCGCCTGGAGCAGCCGTCCGGTCTCGAGTACGGGCACGACGACGGGGTGCCGTACGGTGAAGCTGACCCGAAACTCCGCGTCGGGCCGGGGAGCACGCTCGTGGTCCGACGACGTCGAAGGTTCTTCGAGCACCTTCAGCGCCAGGCGCTGACCCGGACGCACGGGGTCGGCGACTTCCCAGACGCGTCCGAATCCGCCCTGACCGAGCGGCTCGAGGAGCTCGAAGCGGCCTGTTGCCAGGGCCAGATCGGGAGGTGGTTGGGCGCTCGATGTCATGATATGCGCAGTTGCATTCCCGGGCCTGTCTCGGTCGGCGTCACAGGGGCCTTCCTACAGCTCCCTCGGGGGGTGTCTCCGGGATACTCTGGGCTCATGTTGGAAACTGGACATGTCTTAAAACCATACGACTTTCTGTTCGATTTTGCAACATCCATTCGGGGCGGGGCGACGTATTCGGGAGTCATGCGGTAGGCCTCGCAGCCAGGCTGGCCGACGCCATACGCCCCGGTGAGGCGGGCTGGCGGCCCTCCGGAAGAGGGGAGGAGAAGGACACCGATCTGGTTTTTCCGCACGTCTTGCACGAGACGCCTCGTCGTTTCACGGGTAGTTTCCGACCGGGCTGAGGGCCCCTTCACCAGGGATTCGCGTCAACCGACAGCAGGACATTGCAATTTTAATGCCAAATATATGTTTTCACATGGTAACAACACTGGCGGAACGGCTTACCGGTACTCCTCGAAGAGTCTCGGGTAGCTGGCAGTCGACGACCTGTTCGAAAATCGACCGACTCCGGGTCAAGAAACGAACGATGTTCGAATATCCGTCCGGGAGATGGCCGAGGTGCCCTGGGGTCCAGACTTGCCGGGTCTTGACAGCGATGTGGAGCCGGTTGTGGAGAGCATGGCTCCGGACGGCCCCTCGAGAGGCCCAGGAAGCTCCGTGGCGGCAGGAAGGGCCCTTGTCTGCCCCGTGCCGTCCGCGGAGGCTGGCGTGGCTGTGAGCGGCCTGCTCGACCTTCCGACTCTGCAGGGTACGGGGGCCTGGCGTGTGTTCTGTGCACGGTGGGAGCTCGCCTCCTCGAGTCCGCGGTTCTTCCGGGCCATTACGTGGGCCTGGTGTTCCCCGGGCAGGGAGGCTCGATTCCGGATCGCTGCGTCGAGCCCGGTCAGGGGCCGGATCAGGTACTTTCTGCGCGCGGCGCAGGAGTGCTCGCCTCTTCGGGACGGCGTTGCGACGATCCGTGACCTCGAGATCGGTGGCTCCGCTCAGGGTGGCGGAGGGGGCCTGTATCGCCTCCGCCAGCTCCCGGAAAACGCCGGTCCGGCGTGAACACGGCCATCTCGGGGCGTCTGGCCGTTCCTTGCCGCGGACGGGTGCGGCGAGGGCTCGATACTGCACCACGCTCACCCGCGCTCTGGCGTTTCGGCCCACGGCCGGTCCTTCTCACCCGAGAATCTCCTCCTCGGCGTGCTTTCAGCTCCGAATCTGGTCAGTTGCGGGGACGTCAGGGCCAGGGGCAACATGCCGTAATGGCATCATTAAGCATTATATTAGTTAGTTATTCACTAACCTACTATAGGTAGGTCATGAATAATAGTGAATGAGATTGACTTTTTTTCGTGCGACCCCCCAAATTGTGAGAGTCCTGAAGAACGTGAGTGAAGAACAGTCCATCGCGGACCGATACGCCGAAGTGGTTGATGAAAGATCGAGTTCATAACCAGCTTGAACCTGCTTTCAACCGAACTGGAGAGGGGAACGTCGTTCCATCTTCCGGGGAGGAAACCCCTCCAGCGCGAGCACTTTTGAACGGTGACGACGGGTTCTCCGATGGTGGCATCATCGGGAGGAGCGACGTCCTTCAGGAAGTGCTGAAGAACGTCGCGGTCGTTTCTCCGACAGACTGCACGGTGCTCATCGAGGGCGAGACCGGCACTGGAAAGGAGCTTCTCGCGCAAGCTATTCACTCGCGCAGTCGACGGAGTTCCGGCCCATTCGTCCGGCTCAATTGCGGCGCGATTCCGGTGCACCTGATCGAGAGTGAACTGTTCGGTCACGAGAAGGGCGCGTTCACTGGCGCCCTGAATCAACGGCTCGGTCGTTTTGAGCTGGCGGACGGTGGCACGCTCTTCCTCGACGAGATCGCCGAGATGCCGCCGGAGGCTCAGGTGCGCACCCTGCGGGCGCTGCAGGAGCGTGAATTCGACCGGGTCGGCGGAACCGAGACGGTTTCCGTGGACGTACGGATCGTTGCGGCCACGAACGGCAACCTCCTGGAGCGGGTCAACAATGGTCGATTCCGTGAAGACCTGTTCTACCGACTGAATGTCTTTCCTGTAGTGGTTCCGCCTCTGCGGGACCGCATCGATGACATTCCCTTGCTGGTCCAGAGCTTCCTTCACCGTTTCAGCTCCCTTGTCGGCCGGGTTATCGAGGAAGTTCCTGAAGAAACGTTCGAGCAGCTCCTCACGTATGACTGGCCTGGCAACATCCGCGAGCTTCAAAATGTTATCGAGCGTGCGGTGATCCTCGCCTTCGATGGCGTTCTGCGATTGCCGCCGGACAGTCTTCCGGAGCGTGACTTGCCCTCGTCCTCATCCTCCCCTGGACGATTCCGCACCCTCCAAGAAGTCGTGCGTCGACACATTGTGGCGGCTCTCGAAAGGTGCAACGGAGTCGTCGCCGGGCCTGACGGGGCGGCCAGTCTGCTGGGGCTGAATCCCAGCACCTTGAAATCTCGCATGAAGAAGCTCGGGATTTCGCGGTTCTCCTGAACTCGAAGCCATGAAGGGTGTGTGGCCCGATTCCGACACCCTTCGTCGCGGGGACGGTCGAGGACCGCGCCGACCGACACGCTCTCGCGTGGGCCCGCACATTTTCATCGCCGGATACGCTACCTCGAGTTGTTTTCGATTCCGGGGATTCTCGCGGCCCCGGCCCTGGCCGGAGACGGCGAGAGTCGAGTCGCCCCTCGTTGGAGGAAGTAATTCGGCGCGAAATGGCGTGGGGTCCGGACAGTCTGACGGCAGCTCGAGGTCGGGTCGAAGGGCTCTCGGAGTGAGGGCACGATCGGTGATCCGTCACACGGCAAGTGCAGCGAGTGATACTCGCTCGCCTGTTCACCGACCTGTGAGCCCGGACTGTTCACCCTGGGGGCAAGATCGGGGTAGAAACGAGACCGTTTCGGATGCTTCGTTGCGCGTGTGAAAGCCAACGAGCCCCGAAAGGGAGAGTCACCTCGTGCGTGGAGAGAACTCTCCCGTCTACGAACCGACACTCGACTGCCCTGCCGAGTTCCGGGCAAGGGACCGGCGGCTCAGTTCCGACGGCGGTGTTCTTCTTCTGCGGGTGGCCGTCGAATGTCTCGGGCTCGTTGAGTCGATCGCCTCTCGACTCCACCACCCGTGCTGTGCCCGGACATGGCCCGCTACCATACCGACGAACCGTTTCGCGAGCGTATCCTCTCCCGAGCGTTCGGCTACAACGTCGAGGATGAGGTCAACTTCCCGGCCCACGATCCCGCGACGCGTATCGCGACCCGGAATCGCCCTGGGGAGCGCGTTCTCATGAAACGAAGTGCCATTCGACCGACGCAGTTCCGTTCGACTCGCATCGGGTCGAATCACGATCGGATGTCGGAAGACCGACAAGGTGCTCCGGAAGAAGGTTCATCCCTGTCTGCGTCGATCGGCCGGGCCGACCTCCGAAGGAACGCCACGAGACGTTCATCGATCTCGAGGAACATCGAACCGGGTCGTGGGGACCCGTGCAGCGGGCGGTTCGCAGGACCCTGGTGCTGCGCTCTCGTGGCTCGAACCATCCGCCTCTCGATGGCTCACTCGACCGGAACGTCCACGAGATATGCGGCCAGCTTCCGCGCAGCTTTCGTCGGGATGCCGCTCAATCCTGGTCTGTTGGCGTGAGTTTCGTAGGAGGAGGGACGTCGGGAATCGCGGCTCTGCTTTGACAGGAGGCTATCCAGGGGCTGTCGTTCTTGGTCTCGTACCCGGAGCGTTCCCCTTGAAGCACGTGCAGTAACCAGTCGCATTCCTTCTTGATGGCTGCGGGATCACAGGAGTCCGTCCACGTGCGCCGGTCGATGGTCGACGTGTAGTCCTCCAACCACGCTACCGGAGTCATCTCCGTGTTGTGGTGATTCAGCTGCCGTTGCAGGTTGTCGAAGAGCCGCGTCTTTCCGGGCTGGTGTAGCAAGACGTCGTGAAGGAAGTTGATTTCCTGCTCGGTGGTCCAGTAGGGCTGTTCTTGAGTCTTCATGGATCTGTCGGTTCGCGTTAGGGGGAACGAGCCCCTGACGGTGCCGGCGTTCCCGTTGATCGCAGCGTCGCGACCTGCGCTGCTGGATCATAGCTTCTTGATAGTCTCCTTCAGAGCAAAGGGTGTGCCATGGGTTAGCGGCCCGTCAGAGTGATCGGCCCCTGGAATATCGTAAACTATTTTTATTTAATGTCTTCGGGAATCAGCGAGGCGGGTTCGTGAAGCCGTGGTTTCCGCGGAGTAGGGATTTGTTGGGTGATTGTCATGATGCGCCGCACCTTCATGCGTCCGAAAATCGATTGGGTGTATGATCGATATTCATACATCAGGTCCGGGAGGGTATCTCTCCCGATCGACCGGGCGGTTCGGACGGGGCGTTGTGGGCGTCTGGTTCAGGCTCACCGGTTGTCCTGACCCACCGTGAAACAAGTTGTTGGTCGGTCGAGTCTGCTCTCTTCGCACGGACCTGTTCTCTCCCCGAGACGACGCGATGACGCGTGCGTACCCGCGAGTTCGGCGGCCAGCGACTCCGGGGAGTGCGAGACCGCGGGCGCGAGGTCGCGGAAGACCACCCGTGTCGTCCAGGCGGACGCGATCGTCCGGATCGCTCCGTCCTTCCGGGGCACGCAGTGCATCGGAACAACGCAGCACCGTTGAGTCACCACGAACGGCGTTGCCGCGAAGAGGACCCGGGCGATGAAAGCGTCGCATTCTTCCGGGTTCTTCAATGTCGGGGGTCGGATATAGTTGGCGTGAAGAGGATTCGACCCGCGACCGACGTCGGCCGGTGATCACCCGGTTCTGCGAGGTGTCGTCGACCCGCTCGTCGGAAGCGACCGTTTTTCTTCGAGCAGCATCCGGCTTCCCCTGGGTCGGGTCGTGAAAGTCACGCGGTCACCGCAGGGGACACGTGAGCACCCGGTGGGCCGAGATCGTCGACGTCGAGGACGCGCTCCTCGTTCCGAGCGCTCGGTTCCGGCCGCCTTTCGGTCGCGGCAGGAGGACTCGACGGGCGACGGGTTCGGAGGCCCCACCGACTCGGCCGACGGCAGGGGAGCAGCGAGGTGCCGGTCGAATCCACGTACGTGAGGGAAGTCCAGCGCTTCGTTTCCGGTGGCTGCTTTCCTACTCGTCGAGGTGGACGTTGTTTTCATGTTTCACGTCCACTCAGGGGGCACGCCACGCCGGCAACTGCATCCGTCGGCGTCGTTGTGGACGACGTGCCCGAGGATCGTGATGGTTTTCCACACCTTGAGGTGGTCAGCGGCGTTCGCCTCGGCCGGAACAGGGAGACGGGCTCCCGGATCCGTCACGGAGTTCGTACCGTCAGGATCAGGAGTGTCCGGTGTTCAGGTCCCGTCTGGGTTCCCGGGCTCCTCACCTCCGGGACTCCCCTGTCCCGCGGCAGGGTGGCGGCTGAAACGAGCACCAGCGCAGCGAGAAGCGTCACCGCATGTTCGGTGACGGACTCCGACAGACACGGTGGCGCGAACCGAACCGGCGTCGACCAGCCGTGATCTTCGTCTCCACTTCGAGGCGGGGCTACCGGGCTCGCCTGGCTTTCTCGACGGGCACTCGGGGGCTCTTCTCGGTCCGGGGGCGGTCGAGAGCCCTCATCGGGGTGTCCAGGGGTGACACTGAAGCTCGTCGGGCGTCGGATCGAGTCCGGAATCGGGGAACGGCGGGCGAGGGGCGGGGCCGGAGAAGAAGAGGTAGTTCAGGGAGTAGACCGCGTCGGTCACGTCGAGGTTCCCATCGTCGTTCGAGTCCAGCTCGTCCTCGCATGCCGGCGTGCGCGCTCGTCCAAAGAGCAGGATCAGGGTGGCCATCGGATCCGACACGTCGAGCATCGCGTCGTGATTCGCGTCGCCGCGCACGAATTGAGACTCTTCGTGTGGCGATCCGCTCACCGCGATCAGGATGCCGGGAAAGCTGCCACCGATGGCCGACTCCGTGCCGTTCTCGAGGTCCCGAACGAAGAAGTCGGTGAGTCCACCCGGGGTTGCGGACGGGCGCCCGAAGACGACCTGGTTGCGCTGGCTCCCCGGCACCCAGGCCGCCTGCGGCGTCGTCGTTCCCCTGGCCACCGTGAGCGGCTCCTCTCCGGGGCGCAGGAGTGCCAGGCCGGCCTGGGGCTCGTGGACCAGGGCGTCCCGGGAGCTTCGGTCGAGCACCCGGATGGTGGGCGTCGTGGTGGTGGAGGAGAGCGCCGTCTCGAGCGTCGACGCTCGGGCCCGCATCAGCCGCTGCTGCGTCGGCCCGAAGGAGGCGGTGAAGTAGAGATCGGGACCTACCGTGAAGAAGTCGTCGGCGTTGGACAGCCCGTCGCCGGTGAACAGGGTCTCGCCCGTCGTGGACGAGGCACCCAACACGCTGGGCGAGTCATCGTCGAGGCGGACTGCGGAGTACACGACGAGATCGTTCGCGACCACCGCCAGGTCGTGCAAGGTCAGAACACCGCCGTTCAGGAACGGGGGGGCAATGCCGGTGCCGGTGTGGCTCAGGTTCACGGCGTCGAGCGGAGATGCGCCGCCGATGCGGAACAGGTCCGTCGAGTTCCGGTCGTGGCCGGCATCGAAGTAAAGACGAGCGGACGCGTCGAAAAGGATGAACACCTGTTGATCGATGTACGGATTGAACTTGCCGTCGTGCGTGACGTGGATCCTGCCGTCCCGGCCCGGGGTCGCCACGGGGTGCAGGAAGACTTCCTGTTCATCGTCCAGTTCGAGGTTGTACGCCACCACTGTGCCGTCGTGGGAGATCGCCAGGTGCTCCTTCCGGAGCGTATGCATGCTGTAGTCGCCGGGGGAACGCGTCAAGTTGATCGCGGCGCCGGATTCGGTCGCGACAAAGACATCCAGCTCGTCGTCGTCCTCACCGGCGAGAAAGGCCACGGAACGGGCGCCGTACACCGCGGTGTCCGATGTTTCTTCAAAGGGACCGGCGAGCTGTTCAGCCTGGCGAGGGCGGCTCTGCAGGTCGATGCGGTAGATCGAGCGACTCGAGTCGGAGTGCTCCGCGACGAAAAAGAGGCCGTTTCCTCCGAAGGTCAGGCTCTCGGGTACGAGGCGGTCGACCTCTGGTGGCAGTGACAGGACCGTGATTTCGATCGAAGTGTCGACGCGCGAGAGCAGCACGATTTCCTCTCGGCGCAGACCGCGCACGGCGATCGCGACTCGTGAGCCGCGCCAGTCGACGCAACTGCTGTGGGAAAGCGGGCGAAACCGGCTCTCTCCGTCTTGCAGCAGCACCTCGACACCGCTCTCGGAGAACAGCGCGAACCCGCTCGCGTTGGCTGTTCCACCTCCATCGAACGCGACGATCTGGTCGCTCCTTCCCCACACCAGGCGGCGGGCCTGGTCCTCCCGGCCCTTCTCGCGTACCGGCGGTTCGAGTGCCGGGCAGTGAAGCGGACCTCCTCGAAGGTCGAACGGACGCCACTTGGCGTTGTCGATCGCGGCCGGCACCTCGATCGGGTGTCCGTCCTCGAACGCACGAACGCGAACTCTCTCGGTCTCCCTGTTCACCTCGGCGGTGAAGAGGGTCAGTCCGCCTTCGCCCGCGAATACCTCGTCAAACGACGAAACCGCGATCACCGCCGGGAGCAGAAAGACGATCATGGGTCGCCGACGCATCTCGCAGTCCTCCCGCACATCGTTGTTCGGCGTCGTGAGACCGTGGCTCGTTGGCTCGGCGACCACCCTCGTTCTCGACACAGCGGACGGCGCGTCGTCGGTCTTCCGAGCACGGATCGGCCATTCAGGGACTCAGAGCATATTAATATATGTTTCACGTGGGTGGAAAATTAAACTGAAACACCCACCAGGCATGTTATCCAGCCGTCTCGGGCCCCGTCTCGAGCTCCTGGTCGATATTCGAACCTGCTGGCGTCGACCGAATCTCGGACACTCGACTCCTCGAATTCGCTCGTCGCCGACGATCTGCCCGGTTATCCCCGGGTTCCGGATACCGCCGTCGATCCCGACGTTCCGAGTGTCTCGCTGACTCTCTACCCGGTGTGCCGGCACGGGAGAGGACCGCCCCGCCGGC
>CAYMLL010000111.1:10588-21507 GCA_964390645.1 uncultured Planctomycetia bacterium
GGTCCGGGGTGCGCGCCTACGTCCCGCCGGGGGGGCGGCCGGGGCGCCCCCCCGCAGGGACGGGCTCGCGGGCTCGTCGCGGCGGCGGGAGTGGTCGTGCCGAGAGCGGCCGAGCACCGCGGGTGCTCCGTCGGGATCCCACGTTCCATGGGCACGGATCCCGCTCTTTCGACCTGTTCACGTAGAGCCCGCTCGGCGAACTCGCCAATCCGGCGCTGAAACGGTCACCCCGCCCGATCTCCTGGTCGCTCCTGATCGCCGGTGTCCTACACATCTCGACGGTATCGTGGGGTGGTCGAGGTTGTAGAGAGGGTCTTTCACGGCAGTTGAGCGGGTCACGGTTCTCGAGAGATTCGACCATATTCGGAGAAACATATCAGGGAGCTTCTAGCGCGCCGAGCCGCTGACTGCGACGAGACGGCCCGGAAGACCTTTACCGAGGGCCGACTTCGTGTCGTTCTGGACGTCCTTGACGAAGAAGTCGGTGAGAGTGGGAGTCGTTGCGGACGGGCGTCCGAAGACGACCTGGTTGCGCTGGCTCTTCGGTGCCCAGGCGGCTTGCGGCACCGTCGGTCCCTCGGCCACCGCGAGCGGCTCCTGTCCCGGACGCAGGAGGGCCAGGCCGGTCTGCGGCTCGTGGACCAGGGCGTCCTGCGCGCTGCGGTCGAGCACCCGGATGGAGGAGGGCGTCGTGGCGGTGGAGGTGAGCTTGGTCTCGAGCGTCGACGTCGTCGCGCGCATCAGCTGCTGCTGCTGCTGGGTTTCGGAGGAGGCGGTGAAGTAGAGGTCGCTGCCGACCGTGAAGAAGTCGCGGGCGTTCGACAGCCCGTCGCCGGTGAACAGGGTCTCGCCGGTCGCGGCCGAGGCACCCACGACGCTGGGTGAGCCCACGTCGGGCGAAGCTGTGCCGAAGCGGCTCGCGGAGTACACGACGAGATCGTTCGGGGCGACCTTGACGTCGTGAATCGCCAGCTTTCCACGGGTCAGAAACGGGGGGGCGATGCCGGTGCCGGTGTGGCTCAGGTTCACGGCGTCGAGCGGGGAGGCGCCGCCGACGCGGAACAGGTCCGTCGAGCTCGAGCTGTGGCCGGCGTCGAAGTAGAGGCGATCGGACGCGTCGAAGAAGATGAAGATCTGTTGATCGATGTACGGATTGAACTCTCCGTCGTGCGTGACATGGATCCTGCCGTCCGTGCCCGGGGTCGCGACGGGATGCAGGAAGACCTCCGGCTCGTCGTCGACCTCGAGCTTGTAGGCCACCGTCTCGCCGTCGTGCGAGATCGCCAGACGCTCCGTCTGGAGCGTGTGCATGCCGTGGGGGCCGGGGGAGCGCGTCAAGTTGACCGCGTCCCCGGATCCGGTCGCGACGAAGACATCCAGCTCGTTGTCGTCCTGACCGGCGAGAAAGGCCACGGAGCGGGCTCCGTAGGCCAGGACGTCGGAGGCTTCCTCGACGGGTCCGGCGATGCGCTCGCTGTGACGGGAGAGGCTTTCGAGGTCGATGCGGTAGACGGAGCGGCTCGAGTCGGAGTGCTCCGCGACGAAGAAGAGGCCGCTCCCTCCGAAGGTCAGGCTCTCGGGTACGAGGCGATCGACCTCCGGTGGCAGCGAGAGGACCTCGACCTCGATCGAGGCCGCGACGCGCGAGAGCAGCACGATCTCCTCGGGAGACGTACCTTGTACGGCTATCGCGATTCGCGAGCCGAGCCAGTCGACGCAGCTGCCGTCGCGGAGCGGGGAAAATCGGCTCCCTTGGCCTCCCAGGAGCACCTCGACGCCGCTTTCGGAGAACAGCACGAATCCGCTCTCGGCAGCAGCGGCCTTAGCACGATCATCATCATCATCATCATCATCATTTGCCTCGAACGCGACGATCTGGTCGCTCCTTCCCCACTCCAGGCGGGGGAGGTCGCTGGCTTGACCCACCTCGCGTACCCGTGACCCGGTGAAGCGGGAGTGGAGCAGGCCTCCTCGAAGATCGAATGGCATCCACTCGGCATCCTCCAGCTCGGCCGGGACCGCCGTCGGTCGACCGTCCTGGAATGCACGGGTGGTGATCCTGCCACTCTCGTTGATATCGGCTGTGAAAAGCGTCAGTCCTTCCTGGCTTTCGGAGAGCTCGTCGGATGTCGGAGCCGCTGGGGCTTGTCCGATCGTCACGAGCAGCAAGGCGACCGTCAGTGAGGCGTACATTCTCTATGACCCTCGTTCAGGAGAGGGGCCTCCGATTCCGATGTCGTTCTCTTCTCAAATGTCATGGCTCGACGTCAACTCGCGACTCGTTCCCTGGGTTCGTGGGGTCGGCGATCGGATACCGTGGTCCGTTCAGGATTGGTCATTTCGCTATAACGTTCACTCCGGCGCGATAGTGGCCGTTCTAATCGAGCCCTTCGTCACCAGGATCGGTGTTGCCAGAACTCGGCAGTGCACTGCACCGCCGGCGTTCTGGGGTCCCGACCTCGTAGCCAACGACTCGCTTTCGCGCTCGGAGGACTCCCTACTTCAAGTCAAGGTGGGCAGCTTCCGCGCGTTCGTGACGGCCCCCGCTGTTGTCACCGTGGATTTCGTTCCAGAGATGTCGATGATGGTATGGTCATGAACTCCCGGTACCCTGCTGTCCGGGTTCCTGCTCTTCTCTGTTCTTCTGGGCAAGAGCGAGAAGACCGAGAACGCAGCCGAGTAGCATCAAGGCCGTCTTGAACGGATTTCGAGGGTCCCCTGGCTTCGGGCTCTCGTTTCCGGGGCCGGTGCCCGGCTCCTGGCGAGAATCGGGGTCTTTCTCGAGGACGGTGACAGCCGTCGAGAGGTTCGAAGCCGGGAGCTTCTCCGGGGCCATCGCTGCCGTGTCGGCATCGCTCTTCTTCCCCTTGACGAGGACGAGGTTCTTCTTCTGGCAGCACTCGGGAACCTTGGCGTCTTTCTGGTCCATGAGCGCCTCGACCGATTCCACCTTCGCGACCCGGCGACTCTCGGTCTCGAGATACTCGATCAGGGTTGATATCTCATGCTCGTTCAGTTTCAGGTTGGGCATGGGCACCTGGTTGAACGCCTGGAAGAGCCCCAGCGCGATGGGGTCCTTCTCCGCGAGCATCGCCTCGGGATCTGCCAGCCAGCGTTCGAGCCAGTCGCGATCCCTTCGATCGGTGACGCCGAGGAGGTTCGGGCCGGTGCGTTGCAGGCCGTCGCCTTGGCCGATCGTGTGGCAAACCGAGCAACGAGTGCGGAAGAGGCCTTCCCCCTGGGTGAGATTGCGCAGCTTCGGGATGTCCTTGTACTTGTTGGGGTTCCGGCTCGGGTTCTTGTAGTTGTGCAACCAGGATCCGATCTCGGTCGCGAGAATATAGGGATTCTCGAAGGGGGACCTCTTCATCCAGCGACCTGTCCGTTGATTGCCGATGAGCATGCTCAGATTGTGGTCGTTGGGGTCCTTGTTCACCTCGTCGATGTACAGGCCGAGCTTCCTGCGCAGGGTCGTGATGTCGTCGCCGTCACCGGTCAGGAAGAGCCAACCTGCTCCGGTCTGGTATCGCTTCGCGTAGTTTGCGAGCACTTCGGGCGTGTCGACTTCGGGGTCGATGGAGATCGAGTAAAAGAAAATGTCGTGTCCGACCCGATCACCGAGGATCTCGTGCACCTCGGTGAGACGGGCCGTCTCGAGAGGGCATGCGTCCGGGCAGGCCGTGTAGATGAAGTTGATCACGACGACCTTGTCCTTGAGCAGGTCATCGAAGAAGCGGACCGTCTTTCCTTCGTGAGTCGTCAACTCGACGTTCGGGAAGTAGTTCGCGCCCCATCTCGAGTTCGCAAGCCGGGGGTCCCCGGCGGGGAGGCCGGCGACGAAGACCCGGGCCTCCTCACCGAAGCGCACCACGACCAACCCGATCAGCCAGAGCACGTTCGCGTGCGTGTGATACAGTCGTCGGCGGTCAGTCATTGGTTGTCATTCTCCCTGAAGGCTGGCTGCTTGCACCTCGATCCGGCTGGTGGCGAAGGCCGAGCGACCCTTGCCGTTTGGCCGGTCGTCGACGACCCGCACGCAGAGACGGGAGAACGTCGCGCCCGGAGCCGCGAGGTCGGAGAGTCGCAGGGTTTTCCTGCTGTTTCCCTGGCTGCCGTTCATCGCGGCTTCCAGCGAAGCCTCGTCGAATGCCGGAGTCGTCATGTCGTCGAGATAGAGCTCCATTCCGTCCTGGAGTATCGCGTACCGCTCGAGCGTCAGCCGCACCGAGTCGGTGGCGATGGGCGTCGAGAACCGGAGGTCGAGGAACTCGTCTCCGTCACCGGGACGGGAGTCGCACTGGTTTCGATAGCCACCGTCCACGCCGGCACCGAGATCGCTGATGCGCACTCTCCCCGGCTCACAGCTGTCGGGGAGCAACGACTCGGACGTCGCGCGTTTCTGTCCGACCAGCGAGAGGCTCACACCGTTCACCGTCGCTGTCAGGGGGGCTCCTGCCGCCGAGCTCGTGCCAGCCGGGCCGAACTCACCGCCGCCCGCGAGGTTGAACGTGGCAGATTGCGGTTCAGGGGTGGCGTTGCTGCTGACGGAGTTGCTGTCGCCGGAGCCGAGGTTCCGGGCCCCGACGCCGGAGAACCCGAGAACGGAGGGGCCTCGGCCGTCGCCGGTGCGGAAGGTCGGCAATGCGACCGTGTCGACGAACTCGACCCCTTCGAAGGTCGGCAGCGGGGTGGGCATCAGCATCACCTGGCCGGGGTTCTCGATGTCCCAGCGCATCAGCATCGCGTGGTCCTCGTGCTGGGTGTTATGGCAGTGCTCCATGTAGGTCCCTGCGAACTCCCGGAAGCGTATCGCGACCTCGACGCTGTCGGTGCTGTCGGGCATCCGACCGACCCGGTACACGTCCTTGCGTGCCCAGGTCTCCCACTCGGGCGGAGCTTTGCCTCCACGGCTGAGGATGATCCCCTCTTCGAAGTGGATGTGGACCGGGTGGCTCCAGCCGCCGCCGTTCTTGATGTGCCAGATCTCGAGCTGTCCGAGCGTCGGAGCTGCGGTCAGCCGGCGCGGGTCCATCGAGAAGCCTTGACCGCCGTCCGTCTTGATCGTCCACGGCGCGCCGTCGGTGCCCGAGGAGCGACCGAAGGTGAAGGTCCTGTGGATCGCGTTCTCGATCTCCTCGGCGGTCGGCTGGCGAAGGGGGATCATCGTCTTCTTGCCGCGGACGTAGTCCGCCGGGTTCATGCTCGGGTCGACGTCGTCATAGGCGCGAACGCGGAACTCGAGGAACTTGCCGACGCAGGGGTCGCCGTCCGTCCAGCGATCACCGTCGTTGACGGCCCGGTAGGCGCCCGAGAGGACTTCCTGGAGTGGAATCGCCCCTTCGGGACGTCGGCCGCCCTTGTGCTCCAGCAGGTTCACGAAGTAGAGGCGGTCTCCCTCCTGGAAGTTGCTGAAGTCGACGACGATGTCGTAGCGCTCCGCGATCGACTGGGTGGGCAGAATCCCCGCTTGGGTGCCGAGGGTGCCGTCGAAGGCGACGGAGTGCTCCATGACGTTGCCGTCGTTGGCGATCATGTGAAACGGAACCGGAGTCCCGTTCTGATCGACCAGCGCGATCTTGAAGTAGCGAGAAACGGAGCCGTTGAGGATACGGAAGCGATACCGGCGCGCCCGAACCTCCATGTAGGGATTGTAGAGCCAGTTGGTGAGAAGCTGGTCTCCCATGAAGCCGTCGGCGTTGAAGGGGTTGAACCACAGCTGGCCCTCCTCATCCCACGCCTTGTCGGCGACGACGAGGTTGACATCGTAGTCGCGGTTTCCCCAGTCGAGGTCGGAGCCGCTCGGGAACCTGAGGTTGACCTCGTCCTGGAGCGTCTCGTTGCCGCGGTCGAGGGAGCTGTAGTAGTTCATCATCGCGGCGTTGCCCTTGTAGACGTTCTGGGCGGTGTAATCGAGCATGTGGTCGTGGAACCAGTGCGTGCTCATCGTTTCGCGCCAGTCGCCGGGGACGTTGATGATTCCACCGTTGCCGTCGGGCCTTCCCGCGCGCGGATCGCTGGCGTCCGTGTTGATGGTGTCGTGTCCGGCGAGGATCATCGGCCAGCGGTAGTCATAGCACTGCCCGGGGAAGAAGAAGGCGTTGGCGTAACCGTCGCTCTCGGCCGGATTGTGCCCGTTGTGCTCGTGGACGGAGATGGTGTGCAGACCGAATCCGCGGTTCGCGGCCGGGTCGATCGGCAGACCGTTGTGAAGTCGCATCACGATGGACTCGCCGTAGCGGGCTTTGAGGAGCTTGGGCGGCAGGGTGCCGTCGAAGGTCCAGAGTGCGGAAGGCAGCTGTTTCGGCATCGCCGGGTGGAACTTGATCGGAATTCCCTTGCAGGTGCCCTCGAAACCTTCGAGGCCGGTGCTGTTGTGGTAGAGACCGTCAGGCCCGAATTCACCCGTGGCGCCACCGTGGGTCTGCTTGGCGTCGCGCAGCCCTCCGTTGTCGCGCGCTCCGGTGAGCGACGTCTGGAAGCAGACCTGAGGTGGGAACTCGTCCCATCGCTGGTGAGCCCAGCCTTCTCCGCCGGGACGGCCGTCCATCGGCATCGAGGGGCAGGTACGGCCGAGGAACTGCTCGATTTGAGGTTTCCACGTGTTCTGGAGGGTCTCGTCGCAGGTGCGAGTCGGAAAGGGGTCCAGCGGCTGGTTCAGGAACGCATCCGTCGTCGGGCCGTCGCAGCAGGACTGGGCGTCCCCGGGGGCGGGGCAGGGAGCGTTGGGAACGGTTGCAGGGACCAAGGTCTCGCAGCCGAACTCCTCGAAGCGGAGCATCTGCTGGGTGAAGGGTTGAGCCCCGAAGAGAGGGCTCGGTCTTCCTCCCGTCGGCAGGTCGAAGCCCCCGCCCTGGAGGTCTTCGGGCTGACGCACATTGTTGGCCGAAACGAGTGCGGCAGCGCTTCCCGCGAAGGAGCCGTCATTGGCGTGTTCGAGCCCTTCGGGCAGATCACCGATGATCAGCGGTCTGAGGTGGGAGGGATCCTCAACGGGATCTCCCACGACCATCGGGACGATGAAGCAGATCGCTGCGAGAACACCTATCAGGTGCGACTTGCGCATCGAAGAACACCTGATCCACAAGTTTTGAAGAAGTCGTTTCATTGCGTCATACTCCCCGTGAAATGAAAGAAAAACGTTAACAGACCGTACTCTCCGACCTCATGAAACCGATCGGCCTGGGAAGCAAGGAACGTGCCAGTCTTCGCTTCCACCCTTGCGAAGACGTGTTGTAAGCGATTGCTATCGAATCGCTTACGAATTGTTATTTCGGCCTGGCGTGTCGTCAGATGCGGCTCTCGCGCGTCGATTTCTCGTCGATTTCTCGTCGCTTTGACGAGGTCTCGTCGCTCGTTCCGGGCTCGGGTCCGCCCCATTCATCCACGGCGGGATGAGTTCGAGTTGCTCGACGTCTTGATCTTGTTCCCGGGACGGGTCATCGGCGAGAGTCGGGGGGGGGGCACGGGATCAGCGTGCATTCGGACGACTCTCGCGTCCCGCTGCCCCGGTTGGAGGGAAACCGCCAGGGTGGTCAAGGGCGCCCGGATCGCCCCGGAAGCCGTTGTCTCGCCGTCACTGGCACGGAGGGGGTGGATCTCGCGCCGAAACGGTCGTCGTCAGCCATTCCCTCGTGGTGCAGCGTTCGTTGAGCGTGTCCTCGAAGCTCGTCGGTTACCCGCATGCGGTCGCCCATCTTCGTGAAGTCGTGACCGAGCGGCTTGCCGGTGTTCTTGTCTTCGGCGTCACGTACCGCGAGTGTGCAGACCGGCCGGGGTGACGACTCCGGAGGGCTCACCCGGGGGGGCGGCGGGATTCCTCGACGGTCGTGGGGCGTCAGATCCGCCGCCCGAGGCCTTCCACACGCGTGCGGTGCTTCAAGGTACAGATCGCTGGCGGCGGGCTCCGAACGAATACACGCGAAAGCTTGCCGACGTCGTCCGGGACGACATCCAGGGCAGCCAGGACTTCGAAGGGTGACCGTGCCGGACCGCGATAGCCACCGCTCCCTGCCGTCCCCCGCCAGGATCGTCGCAGGACTTTCTGCGCGAGATTGCTCCGTGGCCTCGGCCTGCCCGCGATCGGTCACCGGATGGACGGCTAACCTCGAGTTCTGCGATTTCCGCGATCCCGCGAGGGCGGGCAGGACTCTCGCGACATCCGGGGGGCGTGGAGTGCGTCGAGACGTCCGAAACCGGCGAAATGGTGCTCACCCCGCCGGATCAGGCCTCCGGGAAACGGCAAGGCCCGAGGGCCAACGGTTCGACGCGTTCGCTCACTTGCCGTCGTCGCCGTACCCCATTTCCTTGAGCTTGAGGTAGAGGGTGGACCGGGAGACGCCCAGAGCCTTCGCGACCTTGCCGCGGTGGTTTCCGAAACTCTTCATCGCGTTCAGGATTGCCTCCTGCTCGATCGATCGAAGCGGTCGTACCTCGTCGGGGACGTTCGTGGATTGCGAGCCGACGGATGCTCGGCCTTCCCAGATTGCGGGCGACAAGTACTCGGGACCGATCACGCTGGCCGGACACATGAGCGCGAGCCGCCGCACCTCGTTTTCCAGCTCCCGGACGTTTCCCGGCCACGGGTAACGCACCAGCCGCTTCAGCGCTTCCGGCGTGACCGTCTTGGTCTGCCCGTCGCCGGCCTGACGGCCAAGGAAGTGCTCGACGAGGAGGGGGATGTCCTCGGCGCGGTCGCGCAGCGTGGGGACATCGATCTCCGCACCCTGCAGGCGGTAGTACAGATCCCGCCGGAAGCGGCCGGACTCGATCGCCTCGTGAACGTCACGGTTCGTTGCGGCGATCACGCGGACCTTCACGCGAAGCACCTTTTGCCCCCCGACCGGTCGTACCTCGCCTTCCTGGAGGACCCGGAGCAGCCGCGTCTGCATGTCGGCAGGCAGCTCGGCGATCTCGTCGAGGAAGAGCGTGCCGCCGTTGGCGAGCTCGAAGAGGCCCGCACGGTCCTTCTCGGCGCCGGTGAACGCCCCCTTGGTGTGACCGAACAGAGTGGATTCGAGCAGCGTGTCCGGAACTGCACCGCAATTCTCGGCGATGAACGGTTGATCCGTCCGATCCGACATCCGGTGCAACGCGCGCGCCACGAGCTCCTTTCCGCAACCACTCTCCCCGGTGATCAGCACCGGGATGTCGGTCGGCGCAACGACCTGGACGACCTCGAAGAGCTGGCGCATGCGTGGGCTTGCGCCGACGATTCCGTCGAGCAGCTTGCCGTCATCCCCCAGCCGACGAGCCGCCTCGCGTCGTGACACGAGGAGCTCGCCCTCGAGTCGCTCGTTGGCGACCCGCAGCTCCTCTACGAGCGACTTGATCTCCTCGCGACGGTGCGCGGAGTTCCACGCCAGTGCGGCCTGCGAGCAGAAGCTTTCCACGAGCTCCAGGTCGTCGGACGCGAAGACTCCCTCCTCGAACGAGTTGTCGAGGTACAGCACACCGAGTCTCTTGCCGCCCTTTGCAGCCATCGGTACGCAGATCACGGAGCGCAGCCCGAGCTCCTCGACACTCGCGATCGAGTCGAGCGTGACGTCCTGTCGCGCGTCCGTACTGATTCGTCCGACCCCCTCCTCGAACGTCCGCTCGATCAGTGTTCGACTGACCTGCTCATCCGGGCTATCGAGGTCGCGCCCAGCGGAGCGCGCTGCGAGGAAGCGTAGCCGACCGCGTTGTCGTACCACGAGCACGCCGCGACGTGCGTGAGTCAGCTCCATCGCGGCATCGACGATGCGTCGTAGCGTCTCGCCGAGTTCGTTTTCCTCGAGGATACTCTGGTTGAGACGGAACATCTCTCGCAGCACCAGAGTCGCTCGGCTGTCGCTTCCCGGTATCGATTCACTCTGACTGGACAACTTGATCGCCTCCTTGAATTCTGCGCTGTTGCGCAGCAGTATTCGTTCTCGCGAATCGAGATCGAACAAGAGCTGGTCCATGAGACCACGCAGTCGGGCTTGCGCCCACGACCGTACCCCTGGGCTTGTAGCAACCCGGACCATTACGTTGAGCCCTCGCCGGAGGACACTTCGTACGGCGCACGTCTCTAGCCGCTCGCCGAACGAGACCTCTGTGATCTCGTCGCCGTCGCCGATCTTGTTATTGTCAATCGTACTCACAATATCTGCGAGGACTCGGGCGGCCTCGAACGACGCTGCCAGCCCCGACAATGCATCGCGGGCGATTTCTGCGAAGGGCTGGCAGGCGTCGCCGGCCTTCTTCTCTGACAGTGCCAGCTCGAACAGGAGGAGTGCGTCCCGTTCGGCCCATGTTCTCTGTGCGAGCAGCGTCGTCAGGTGGTCCGACCGATCGCTTCGACCGCACTGGACGAGGCGGGCCTCGAGAAGGAGCGTTTCCGGCGCGATGGCGTCCGGCTCTCCGTCAAGCGGGAGGGGCGACGTGAGTAGCTTCGCGAGATCGTTGTCGGTTCCGAGCTCCAGCGCGAGCAGACAACGACTGGCGACCAGGACTGAGCTGTGGAGGAAGGAACTGTCGAGACCGGGTCGCGTTGCGACGGTCTCATCAATAGAGCGGAACCTCCTCAAGGCCGTGCCGAGGAGGCCGACTTCGCGCGCCAGGATTCCGAGGTTTGCAGTGGCGATCAGCATGCCGTGCTCGTCCTCGACCTCGCGGTACAGCTCCAGGCTGCGTTCGGCGGCCTCTGCGGCCTCCTTGTAGCGTGCATGGCGACGTAGCGTCGCGTACAGGTTGCCGTACGCTCGTGCCGCCTGCGCCCCCAGTCCGGCAGTCTCGAAGCCGCGTGCCGATGCTCGCTGGATGTCGGCCGCCTCGTCGTTGCGTCCCGCTCGCAGGAGAATGCGCCCGAGGTTCGTCTGCAGCGCACACAATCCCTGCCGGTCACCCTTGCGGAGCGCGGCGACGATGGCTTCACGGAAGAGATCCTCGGAACGTGC